>JAPOYI010000163.1 GCA_026706665.1 Gammaproteobacteria bacterium
AGAGCGCGGCGAACCTGGCGCTGATGCGCCGGCTGGACGAGCTGCATCTGGAGCATCTGTTTTACGGCAGCCGGCAGTTGGCGCGGCACCTGCGCCGCGAGGGTGTGGTCGTCGGGCGGCACCGGGTGCGGCGGCTGATGGGCATGGAGGCGGTGTACCGCAAGCCGCGCGCCAGTGCGGCCCACCCGGAGCGCCGCGTGTATCCGTATCTGCTGCCGATCTGGTGATCGACCGGCCGGACCAGGTGTGGTGCGCGGACATCACCTACCCGGCGCTTTGTGCATCTGACAACCCCTTGAATCGACAAGTGAATTGTCTCCAATCAGGCAGTGTTTGCCAAGCTATCTGTATAATTCCTTTTTTTGAAGCATTGCTCCAGCATCCGGCAGGATGCATCCTGTTTTGGACCATTTTGATCTTTTGGATCAAAATAATCTGAATCAAGCGACGAGAGCTTTTCGATGAAGCAGGGTATCCCCATCGCCGTGTTGATGTCGATGGACGAATTCGAGACGCATCAGCGCATAAAGCTTGAGCAGCTCCGCCGCGAAGTGCAGGCCGGGCTTGGCGACCTGGAAGCTGGAAAGGTCGTCAGCGGCCGTGAAGCCTTCGAACTAATGGACCGCGAACTCGGCGATTGATGCCTCGCTACGACTTTGCGCGGCGGCATTGGTTGATCTGCGTGATATTGCCCGCCACACCAGCAAGACATGGGGGCGCAGGCTCGGCTCTATCGCGAGGAAACGGCGGATTTCGCGCCGCCTTCACGCAAGGCTTTCAACTTGTCCGCCGACCGGTCGCACGACGATCGCGGCCCGGATTCAATAGTCCGGCGCACCGAGGAAGGCCCTCTCGACGCCTCCACCTGTCTCCATCGGTCCAACCGCCGTCCGTGCGGTCACCGGGGCGGTCCGGAAACTATCCGATGCAGATAGTTGCCCAGCAGCCCGCCCAGTCCCACCGTCACGGGCAGCGTGAGAGGGAGGGAATACGCTACCAGCGTGGGAATACTCTGGCCGTGATTGTCGGGGTTTGGGTCGACCAACAAACTGGAACACGCCAACGCGGGAAGCCCACCGATCAGGACACCACACATGACGGGGAGCCGCGAAGGTAACATCGCCGTGCAGACGCCGAGAACGAGAATGGGGACGGCGGGAAGAATCCCGTGATGGACTAACTCCCAAAGTGCGATTTCCGGGTTCGGAGAGGCTTCCCTGACGGCCTGCCACAGTATCAGCAATCCGAGTGCCGCAAAGCCGATACCCAGAGAGCGCGCCAACAAATGCCACCATCGCGGAGTTCCATGCGGGTTACCCCTCAGCTCGTTCTTAGCCCACCACGGTCGACACATCCGATCTACCAGCGCCGCACCGATCAGCATGTTGAGAGGTACAACCAACGGCATGAGCAGGCCAACCATCCCCCGACCGATGTCTGCACCGGCATCGTTCGGGTGCGACATCATCGATACCCAAAGGTAAACCGGAGCCAAAACAGCACCAATGAATGCCCCTAAGACTCTCGGTAGTTCCGACGGCCGCCTGAGGGCGCAGGTGCCAACGATCATCAACGGGCCACCCGACATGAATACCCAAAATAGAACTACGACGACGTTTTCCGATCCGGTAAGCGCGTTGTAGACCGCCAGACTCCCCCCCAGCAAAAGCGCGCAAGCACCCACGCCATACGCTCCCCACGTTCCGAGAGGGCCAATAAACCGCTCGGTTCGGAGTCGCCTGATCCTCATCAAGGCAAATCCACAGCGTTAGTCGTCATCCAACCTTAGCCTTTCCAAAACGCTGGACCCAAGAAGAGCGTCGTTCTCCCGAGCGTAGTCCCAGGCAAGTTTGCCCTCATTGTTGCGCAACGCCGGATCCGCGCCGCCTTCGAGCAAGGCTTCCAACTTGTCCGCCGTCTTTCCATACCGGGCAGCGTCATGGAGAGCTGTATCACCGTCCTCGTCTGCGGCGTTGGGGTTCGCGCCAGCCTTGAGAAGCGCACGAATGGCATTGGCATCTGCGGTACGCGCCGCAACGCTCAGCGGACGCATCCATGCACCGCAATTGCCGCCAGCATTCGGATCCGCGTCCTTCTCGACGCAAGCCATAACGCCCTCAACAGTAACCTGTCCAGAATCACCCCAACTGCGACAGCCGCCTATCGCGGGAGTCCCATCAGTAGGTGGCGACTGGGACATCTTTACCTGACTGAATACAGTATGGTCGGTACCGCCATCGCCACTCGATGTCCGCAAACTGCCAATCAAGCTAAACAATCTGCCGTCCCATTCCTTGAGGATCAGTTTACGAACGATGCCCAAATCGGAACTTCCACTCGGAAAGGACGGCTGGTATCGCGAAATCGCTCCCGAGAGATCGTAGCGCCGAGACCAGACGGCGCACCCGTTCGGTACCGCTGCAATGTAGCCGTCATCTCCCGACCTAACGACATTGTGATAGACCCCGCCTGCCAACGATCCGTCCAATGCGTTACCGGCATCGCCTTGCCAAGGGGCTATCACGCACGAAAACTCCTCTCCGCTGCTCTCAAGCACGCAGTTCTGCCATTGCGACCCGTCATTGATCAGCAGCGAAAGTTTGCTCGGCCAAATGAGAAATTGGGCCGGGTACATGAATTTCAGAGGCACTGCAACCGATCCCCGATCGACAAGTCGACCTTCCAAGGTCAGTCGCCGAAACGTTCCCGAGAATCGGTCCATCCCTTGTGCGTCCTTCCTCCTTTCGCCTTCAAGAACCAGAATGTCGTTTCCGCTCGGTCTAGCCAACACTACCATCGGTTCATACGCGGACGATTCACGCGACGCCCATTCGTACTTCGTCTGAAGCTGATCATCCAGAAGCATGACGCTTCGATTGGTATGGACTACCGTGAAGTCACGGTACCGGTCCAATCCAATAACCTGCACGCCTTCGTAGTATCGACGCGTAGTAACGTCGCCGTCGTTGTCAACATGTGCGAGAAATGTTCCACGATCGGGACGATTGATCTTGACGACAACGCCACCGTTGTGAGGGGTAGTCGCTACTAACGGAGGAGCGGGACCGAAGGGGGACTCTTCCCATAAAGAGACCAGATTGACTTTCGAGGATTGAGCCCCGCCTGGAATGGCGTATATCCCCAGTACCACATCGCGATTCGCGTTTAAGTCTGCTAGGTGATGATCCGGAGGCAGCTTTCGATACACGATGTATGCGTAGTCAAGACCTACCGAGAAGTCCATAGGCTCGGCATAGTTTGGAGCTTCCGCAACTTCGAAAGTGGCAACCGATCCGAGTATAGTGCTCAGCGTCCGCAAGTTAGCGAGCGTAAATATAGCGCAGATAATCAGTTTCATATGAAATATAACCAATTACAACAGTGGCAGTGCTTGACTTGGCCGAGAACCTCGTAGGAATTACCTCCAAAAAGACGACGGCGCCGTATGATATCTCCGCATCCGCCAGGCAAATCGCGAGACGGGGAAGTTGCGAGATACTATTGTACTTCACGCGGCAGGCCGATTTCATGTTAACTAAGAAATCCCAGTCACACCCAGATTTGGAGGCACCACACGTATTGTAACAAATGTCATGAATATCGCAGGCCCCCTCGAACGTACTTGTATTGTCGGTTGTTGGTACTGGACTACTGCATTGATTCACGTCAATATTCTTGGCTCTGACTTGAAATAGTCCTGCATCGCAATTGGCAAAGTCGCTATAGTCGTCTACCGCTTTGCAGTACTTCGTTGGGGTTGGCGTACAGTGGCAGTCGTTGTAATCAAGGCAACCGCATGTCAAGCAAGGAATACAGCAGTTGACGGAGCGGTATTCGTTCGACTGGAACATCGGGTTCGAAGGCTTCTGAAATTGAGGTATGGAGGCTCCCGTATCTCGCCCCCGAAAAAGTGGAGTGGCCACCTGTAGTAGCTTTCGCGCATCCGCCAGCCCAGGCACGCCAAGTTCGATCGGATCAAGAATGATCGCATCGAAGGTCGTTTCCCCGAACACGAGAATTCCGTAGTCTGGTTGATCCGGCCCATGCGAGTCTCGGGCCAAAACCGAGAGTCGGCTGTCGAACAAGACACGGTCCCGCTCGTCCGCGTCCTTGCCTTCCTGACCGAGAGCCTGAACTTGGCCCGTCGACGCGAACACAAAGGAGTCAGCGACCCCCCACTCGTTGTACCGGAGCTTGACTCGCTCGATCCCCAAGTCGAACGCAGACGGCCGCCCCGACGGGTCATAGCTGATGTCGACAGACTGATTCACATCCTCGTAAATGAGCCGTCTAATCTGGTTCAGGTCACCGACTGCAATAGACGGTCGTTGCAATGACCCATCTCGGTTGCGTACCAAGACTTCTCGGATATTGCCGCTCGCGTCGTAGACATACCGCACCGAAGCGCCATTACCGTACTCGACCAGTCGCCGATTGCCTAGCGAGGCTTCGCCTCAGACCGACAAGGCATGTGCTCAAGACTACAAGATATTGATCTTGCTCGACATTTTTGACTATGCAACCCAACTGTAAACATAAGTCGCGCTCAAGGAATCTAGTTCGTCGTAGTTGTATCGGTTAACGCTCCCGTCGACGTATCGAAGCGACAAGACGCGTCCTACAGAGTCGCGGCCGAATTGAACTGAATCGGGGCCAGAGTAAAGCACGAGAGGTGATCCAGCGTTGTCGTAGTCGGCGGAGATGAGTATGCCTTCGCCGTCACCGACGTGGAGTATATTCCCACGCTTCGAATACGTGTATTCAAACAACCGGCCGTCGGGACCCGTTATACGAACGAAGCCGTCGGCGTAGTCGATTGATGTACGCAACATCCCACCATAATATGAGTTGTCAACCAAACGTCCTTTGGTGTCATAGTGGAACTCGCTGGTGAATTGAGATCTATCGGTATTTGCGTCCAACCCGGTTGCAATCGGGCGCACGTCGACAAGAGACTGTTCAACGATGCTCGACAACGCACCCGAACTCTCGTAAGTAAACGAATACGAACTGTCCGGCCGAACAAGCTCGCGTACTCGGCGTTGGTTGTCGAACGCAATTCTCCACGAGATGCCCCCGCTCGTCCGAAGGGCGATTGTGGCACCTCGGTCGTCGTGCGGGCTTTTGGAGCATTGCTCCAGCCATCTGGCAGGATGCTAACTGATGGACCGCGAACTCGGCGATTGATGCCTCGGTACGACTTGGCGCGACGGGCATTGGCTGATCTGCGTGATATCGCCCGCTACACCAGGAAGATCTGGAGCAGGCGCAGGCTCGGCTCTATCGCAAGGAAACGGCGGATTCGCACCGCTTTCACGCAAGGCTTTCAACTTGTCGGCCGACCGGTCGCACGACGCTCGCGGCCCGGATTCAATAGCCCGGCCCAACGAGGAAGCCCTCCGACGCTTCCACCTGTCTCCTTCGATCCAACCGCCGTCCGTGCGTCACCGGGGCGGTTCGGCGACTATCCGATGCAGATAGTGGCCCAGCATCCCGCCCAGTCCCACCGTGAGGGGGAGCGTGAGAGGGAGGGAATACGCTACCAGCGTGGGAATACTCTGGCCGTGATTGTCGGGGTTGCGTCCACCAGCAAACTGGAACAGGCAACGCGGGAAACACTCCGCACTGTCCAACGCCAAGTGAGGGTGAACGGGAAGTTCTGCGCATCATTCGGGGATGATCGTGGACAGAACGTCAATCGCTTCGCCCACGCCACCTTGTCGCCGTTCCTCAACTTCCACCGGCCCTGCCTGTTCGCCACGAGCACCGCGACGGCAACGGCAGGATCCGGCGCAAGTATCTGGACCGCGAGGTCATGACGCCCTACGCCCGACTGCGATCGATGCGCGGCACCGAGCCGTTCCTCGAGCCCGGCCTCGGCTTCGACCTGCTGGACGCCGCGACCGCCGCCGAGACCGACCTCGAGGCCGCGCACCGGGTCCAGGCCGCGCGTCGCGAGCTGGTCCTGCGCATCGGCGCCGGCATGGCAGCCGCCCGCGCCGCCCGATGACGTCCGAAAGTCCGCTCGCCGCCCGGCCAATGATGGTGGCCGCGGTACGAAGAGCCTATCGAGCCCGACCGCCGCCCGGATCCGCATCGACCGACGGCGGCCACCATCCCCGCCAAAGCGTGGGTCGCTACGAGGCCGTCAAGGGTTCGCTTCGCCAGCCAGGACGCCTGAGGTCCTTCATCGAATCCCCCGGCCGACTCCTCCCAAGCGTCACGCCAGACCGCGGCGTCGGTCCCGCGTCCTGTCCGCCCTTGACCGCCGCTCCGCTCGAAAACCGGACTCTCTTGACCAACGTCGCCAGCCTCCCCAACATCCCCCCACATCGCGGCAGAGCATCCGAAAACGAGACGCTTCACGAATCCGGCAATTTCACCCTCACTTTCTCATTGGACAGCGGCCATGCACCGGCTCACCACATGGGACATGAGCGACGAAAACGGACTATGCTCAGTCTATGGTCATGTAGCCACGATCGGCCTGATCGACAATTTCCTTAGCTCGGTCTGACGCTGCGGGATCAGGTGACCTGCGAACAATCAACCAACGCGAAACACTAGGGTAAGCGATCTGCCTGAGGCTCCGGTAAAGCAATTCGTCGAACAGTTGCCCTTCCTCCCCCTCCCCGAAATAACCAAGATTGCGGGTGAGGACATCCACAGCATCCAAACTACCTTGTCTAACCAAACCGTCCGCGACAATCGACCTATACGGAAGATTACTTTCTTGAAGAAGATCTTCGAGCATTGGTACTGCTAACGGATCAAGGATCAAGCTGAGCGCCAGCGCACTTAGCTCTCCCCATTGATGGGATGACCGCGCAATGGCACCTGAAAGAATCTCCCTAGCTCGTTGCTTCAAACGATCATGATCATAAGCCAATACCTGCAGTGCGATCACGTTGCTCCGTTTGTATTTCGTGCCCATGGAGGCTTCGGGAACTTCCGCAGCAATACGGTAATGTCCTATTTCCTCAAACATATACCACTCGCTAATCGCGATGCGATATGACCCGCTCTCACCCGGCTCCAATTCCAATGCCGTGTAGAATTGTAGCCCACCGCGTACTAGAGAAGTCCCAAGAAGCCGGTGCTCGTTGCCGTTCGGTGCTGTGACGTATAATCTTAAATCCCTTTTTCCCGACAGGATGTAACTCCCTTGCGACTTATTCAATAACCGTATCTCTACGATTACCGGTTCTCCGCTCGAAACCTGATTCTGTTCTGTCGACAATAACAAACAAATCGAGTGTGATTGCATGCCGACAAGTGCCAAAATAGAAAAAAAGGTGTATGTCATTTTGTATGCCCTCAGAAAACATCAACGAATGGGGTCTATAGTTGCTGATCTGCCTGCCTTTGTGATTGTGTACCTATATTGGCCATTAGCCTTCCTCTCTACTTCTCGATAGATTCGGTGATTTTGTAGTACCATCCACTGGTTGTTGGTCGCACAAGGGCAGCTATACTCGTAACGTTGTGTGGCGGTAACTGACCCATTAGCTAGATTTGAAGCAAAGGATCCCGGAAAATGGTCGTCGACAAACCGGCCATAAGACGCGGATCCAGTTACAGATGTCGGATTAGGTACAGAATAGTTCCAAGGTGGGTTGGGGAAACGAAATCTGGGAGCACTACCATGATAGATTACAAATTCCCGTATCCGACACGATGAAATGTCCTCGAGGTCGCCGGTCGTAGAAGCCCACGAATAGTGAAAAGTCAGTACTCCATTATCTGAGTCATGAGACACTTCCTGAAAGTTCGTCAGATCCGGACATATGTCAATAGGTTGACAGCCGCAGTCCGTGTAGTCAAAACACCCACACGATAGACAGGGTATGCAACAGTTGACGGATCGGTATTCGTTGGACTGGAATACTGGGTTCGACGGTTTCTCGAATAAACTCATAGATGATGGCGTGTCTCCCTGGAATAGAGTAGAGGCAACAAGCAGGAGGTTCTTCGCTTCTGGTAGCTTGGGCACACCAATCTCCAGCGGATCAAGAATGCCTACATCAAAGGTTATTTCATCGAATGTGAGAATTCCGTAGTTAGGCTGTGACGATCCGTGAGAGTCTAGAACGGCCAGCCGGCTGTTGAACACGGCGCGATCACGTTCATTGGCGCCCTCGGCGCCTTGCTCCATCTCCATCACTCGGCCCGTTGACCCCAAGACAAAGGACTGGGCGACACCCTGTTCATTGTACTTCAATATAGCTCGCTCGCTTCCAAAATCGAAGGTGGTCGCGCGGCCCGACGAACCATATGTGATGTCGACCGATTGGTTTAGGTTCTGATAGGTAATGCGTTCAATCCGGTTTAGGTCGCC
This sequence comes from Gammaproteobacteria bacterium, assembly GCA_026706665.1. Lineage (GTDB taxonomy): Bacteria > Pseudomonadota > Gammaproteobacteria > Pseudomonadales > Azotimanducaceae > VXNE01. The sequence continues at coordinate 8,339 of JAPOYI010000163.1, forward strand.
AACTTCAACGAGTGTCTGTTCCGAAGAGCCATCGCGGTTGTGTACTCCGACCTTTCGGATATTGCCGCTCGCGTCGTACAGGTACCTCACGGAAGCACCGCTATCGTATTCGACAAGTCGTCGATTGCCGAGAGCATCGTACGTGTATCGATTAATGGACCCATTAGTGTATCGAACCGATACAACTCGACCTGCAGTGTCGCGATCGAATTGAACCGAATCGGCACCGGAATGTAATGCAATAGGTGCTCCCGCATCGTCGTAGTCGGCAGAAATGAGCGCGTTGTCAACGTCTCCGACGTAGAGGATATTCCCGCGCTGGGAATAGCCGTATTCGAACCGCTGGCCGTCCGAATGGGATAGATTTACGAACCTACCTCCGTAATCGACAGATGTATACATCGTTCCACCGTACGATGAACTGGCGACAAGGCGTCCCGCAACGTCATAGCTAAACTCCCTGACGAAGAAGGGTCCCTCGGTGTCGTAGTCCGGGAACGATTCAACCATCCTAGACACACTGCCTGAACTTCCGTAGGCGAACGAGAACGAACTGTCCGACCGAATGAGCTCATGTACGCGCCGTTGTTCGTCGAAGGCAATTCTCCACGAGATGCCCCCACTCGACTGGAAGGCGATGGTGGCACCCTTGGCGTCGTGTTCAAACGTTAGAGTTTGGCCACCTTCGTCCGTCACTATCGTCTTCTGCTGAGATGTAGTTGAAGAAAAACGTGGGACCAGTTTGTGACTCCACGACCTTGCCATCCTCGTTGTATCTCGCACGAAGGACCGTCTTTCCGTTTGGCCCGGTCGCTGCCAAGAGCAACCCACCTTCTCCGTAGTCGTATTCCCAGTCGTTCCCCGCCACGTCGCGAACAGTTTGCAGTTGTCCATTCTGGTCGTACAAGTAGGAAACTGAACGTCCGTTTCGGCCGTCGCCGCGACTTGGTGGTATGGGGCCGAGAACTCGCCATGTGGGAGCATCGCGTTCGAGCACGACCTCGACTGTTTGGGCAACGGTGGGGATGCCGACCCTTCGCCTCCGCGGATCGCCGCCCGACCGCGCGACGCGCGCGTTGGCCAATGCCGCCGAGCGGGCCTCGGACAGCGAGACCAGGGGATAGCCACCGAGCCCGATATTGGTAGGTCTTCCTCCAATGCGCAGGCGCTGGTACCAGTGCTTGACGCCGTTCGGCCGAACCGCGAGAGTGAGTCCATAGCCACCGCGTCCGTCACCGTAAGTGCGGGTGCGTTGTTCGGCTTTGACAGCACTGACGAAGTTGGCGTTGAGTCGTTTTGGCATGGTATTCTGGCAGTCTGTTTGGCACTCGGATTGTGCATCACCCGCTCCTTTCGGCCTCTGACGGGATGTCTTATGGCCAGATTGATGGTGCCCAGGTCGACGAGAGAGCCCCGCCAGGACCCTGCAGCCGGCGCAACGCGACGGGGCATCCGCTTTTGCAACTTCAATGACAATTCAGATGGACTTCATCGTCGTATTGGACAGCGGCAAACGTTGACAGCAACAGTCTGGACAATCGGGTTCTCGACACACTTCGTATTCGTGTTCGTATACACTAACAACTAACGGGCGTACGATTCTTGGGATGTCGTGCGGCACCATCACTCGTTCTATATTGGAGAGAATTTGATGAGTATTCCTGACCGGAGCCGAGGATGGCTCCCCATTGCGGCACTGGCCGTGATCGGCACGATCTTCTGCCTGCCTTTGGCGGCTCAGACCGACGAAGACGCGGGCGAAGCGGCCGAAGACGATCCGATGGTGGAGGAGATCGTGGTCACGGCCACGTACCGCGACACGGACCTGATGGATACGCCCTTGACCATCTCGGCGCTTACGGATGTCGAGATCGAGCAGCGTGGCATCGAGGACATCAGCCACCTGTATCTCGTGATCCCGGGACTGAATTACGGGATGGCCACGCAGACCTACCACAGCGTCTCGGCGCGGGGCATCGACAACCTGTCGTTCGGCATGTCGCCGTCGGTGTCGACCTACGTGGACAACATGCCCATCTCGGGTTTCAACGAATACCGGCAGCCGCTGGCGCCGATATTCGACCTGGAGCGCATCGAGGTGCTCAAGGGACCGCAGGGCACGCTCTACGGCGAAGGCAGCATGGCGGGGGCGATCCGCTACATCACCAAGGGCCCGAGCCCCGAGGGCTTCGACTACGCCGTGACGGCGCGCGCCTACAGCATGCAGTATTCCAACGACATCGGGCACCGCATCGACGGCATGGTCAACGTCCCGCTTGGCGAGCAGTTGGCGGCGCGCGTCACCGGCTACTCGCGCTTCAAGGCGGGCATCATGGACCAGGTGTCGGAATCCGAGATCGGGGAGGACGTCAATTTCGTCGATGAGATCGGCGGCCGGCTCCAGCTCGCCTTCTTCCCCGCCGACAACCTCGAGATTTCGGGCTTTGCCCATGTCGTCTCGAGCGACATCGGCGGCCCCGGGATTGCCCACCATTGCTACGTGAACCGACGCCCCGACAACGGTAATCTGCCTCAGGACGTCGGTGGCCGGGGCCCCGAGAACCCGCGCTGGACACCCTTGAGAGGGGGTTGCGAGACGGGCGAGAACGGCACCTGGGACGGCAAGACCGCCAAGTACAACGAGGGAGGCGGGGCTGTCTACGACACCCACCTGTCCGCGCCCGGCTTCGTCGGGCTGGACGGCGGAGCCTCCGAGTCGACGATCCTGCACGGCAGCATCGAATGGGAAGGCCCGTGGGCGGACCTGATCTTCTCCTCGTCGTTCTATGACAACGAGATCGCCTACGCCGAGGAGCAGAGGTCCGGCTTCTCCCTGCAAACAACCGGCCGCTACTTCCGATCCTGGGATGCGGCATGCGCGATGGTGGAAGGTTGCCAGCGGGGTGTCGACGCCTACGATAAAGACGGCCCGATCGACGCCCGCAGCAGCGCCTCGGGGAACTGGACCTATACCGAGCGCTCGGCTCACGAGTTGCGCCTCATTTCCAACAATGACGCGAGCCGTCTGCAGTGGACGGCCGGCGCTTACATCACCGACACCGAGACAGGCCCGCTTGAGAAGAACTGGGGACCTTGCGGCACAACAGGGCCGTGGGCCCAGGTCAGCTATGCCGCTCCCGATATCACTTGTGTCAGCTCACGTTACGCGTTCGATCCCAGGGTGCCGGTCTCGGTGCAGCAGGATGTCATGCGAATTCTCCTGACCACACTGGACAGGCCGGGCGGCGCCATCTATGAGACGCGCTCCGAGAGGGCCCTTTTCGGCGAGGTGAGCTATGCCTTAAGTGACAAGTGGGAAGTCCTGGCCGGACTGCGCTGGGCGGACACGGGCGCTTCCGTGCATGGCGGCATCGGCGGCAGGTATTCGACGATTGAAGCGGCCGCGCAGAACCTCACGGTGAATACATCCGAAGAGGAACTCGATACCGGAAGCCTTGCGCCAAAGGTCACCCTCACCTGGCGTCCCAACGACGGCACGATGATCTACGGCATGGTGGCGAGCGGGTTCCGCGCGGCCGGTGTGAACCGGTGGGTCGCGGGCGTCGTCGAAACGTACAGGCAGGCCGTGGCGCGAGGCGTTCCCGGCGCCCAGGAGCGGCTCGACGACATCCGCCAGCGACTGACGTTCCGCGGCGATCAGATCAGGACCTACGAACTCGGGCTCAAGGCGACGATCGGCGAGATCGATTTCACCGCGGCGGCGTACCGCATGCACATGACGGATGCCGTGATCTCCGACACCGACGTGGTTCCGGGCCTGGTCGATCCCGCGACCGGGCAGAACCTGGTCAACGTCAGCTACGCGTTCGCCCGCAAGAACGCCGGCGAAGCGCAGTCCACGGGCCTCGAACTCGAGGCGCGCGGCCAATTGACCGACCGCCTGAGCTTCCACGCCGGCTACTCGTGGATTCCCGACGCGGAGGTGCAGGCCCAGGCCGTGTCCCGCATCGACCCGCAGGCGGTGCAGCGCGTCAACGTCCAGGAGGGCAACCGCATGGAGCTGACGCCGGTGTACAGCGGGTCCGTCTCGCTGTTGTACGACTTCGAACTCGGCGCTTACGACGCCCTGTTGCGCGGAGACCTGAACTTCAGCGACACGCAGTTCAGGAGCACCAACAACGAGCGACCGTCGCCCACCTGGGAGTTCCTGAACGTGAAACTCCTGCTGAGTCGCGACGACATCGAGTACGGGGTCTACATCGAGAACATCTTCGATCACCAGGCGCCGTACGCGATCGGCGACAGCGGCTATCACGGCTTCCACCGGCCGCGGACATTCGGCGTGCAATTGAACTACAACATGTAGCACTCAGCTCTCTGCCGAGTTGACACTCAACAGCCCGCACCGTTCGGTGCGGGCTGTTTTTTTGTGCCTTGGGCAAAGCGCGACCGGGCTATGCTAGTCCTGAGTCAGAACGGACCGGGGGAGTCATGAGGCTGAAAGACCTGGTGTGTGTGGTGGTCGGCGCAGGCCAGACCCCGGGGGAGACGATCGGCAATGGTCGCGCCGCGGCGATCACCTATGCCCGGGAGGGCGCGCGTCTGCTGCTGGTCGATGTCGACGCGGCCCGAGTCGCCGAGACGCAGTCGATGATTGCCGAAGAGGGTTTTGGCGCCGAAGTCATGACGGCCGACGTCAAACGCGAGGACGACTGCCGCGCCATCACGACTGCCGCGGTGGAGCGTTTCGGGCGCATCGACGTATTGCACTACAACGTCGGCAAGAGTCAGGGCGACGGCGAGGTAACCGAACTCGGGCGCGAGAACTGGACCGACATCATGGAGATGAACCTCACCGGCTTCTATCTCTGCTGCAAGCACGCGCTGCCGATCATGCGCGAGCAGCATTCCGGGGTGATTACCGCCATCTCGTCGATGGCAGCCCACGGGGCGCACATGAACATGACCTACGGCGTCTCGAAATCCGGGATGAACTCGCTGGTCAAGTCCATGGCGATCCACAACGCCGGCTACGGCATTCGCATCAACTCGATCATGCCCGGCCTGATGGACACCCCCATGGCCATCGAACGGCGGGCCAGCGAGCAGAACCGCTCCCGCGACGAGATTCGCGGCGACCGCGCCCGGCAGGTGCCGCTGCTGGGCCAGCAGGGCACCGGCTGGGACGTCGCCAACGCGGCGCTATTCCTCGCGTCCTGCGAGGCCGGCTACATCACCGGCATCTGCCTGCCCGTCGACGGCGGTCTTTCGGCGCGAGCGCACCTATGATCAATCCGGCAACTCATCACCCGGTATCGGTGGCGCATCCGGCGCGTCATCGAGATAGCGCGTCAAGTCTCCCGATTCGGCCTCGTGTGCGCGCCTCCCAAGAAACTCCGCCGCCGTCTCCACAGCACCGATTTTCTGCGCTACCGCAGTAGCTATCCATTGGTTGAGTGAGACGCCATCGGCCTTCGCCAGACGCACCGCCGTCTCTTTCAACGAAGCCGGCAGCTTCAAAGGATATTTGTATCGGACAGGTTCGCTCACTTTAGTAGTCTCCCTAACACCTCCCGCGGGGTGGCAACCGCGATACCCAAGGTACGCGCCGGCGCGAAGTCCCTCAGGTTGTGCGTCACGATGTAGTCAGCATCGCCGTTGCTGGCAACCTCAAGCACCAACTCATCATTGGCATCCCGCAGCGTCGGGCGCGTCTTGAAATACACGTCAATTGGTTCCGCAATGGCAGCCAACGCGCTCATGACGGCCTCCACATCTTCCGGCGCATGACCCGTCGCCTTACGGATCTCGCCTCTATTCAGCACCGCCTCGTACTCCAGAAACAATGCCGTCGAGCAAAGCAGCGTGACCTTGCCGGCCGCAGCTTGTCGCGGCAGTTCATTACTTGCTCCCAAGGCACTGCGGAAGGCGGCGACCACGACGTTGGTGTCAACCACAAGTCTCACTAGGAGCACCATAGTGACATCCCCCAAGATGTCAAGCTGGCGGGAGTCGGTAGTGGTAGGTGGTGAATTGCGCCAGAGCCACCCATTGCGACGCCGACCGGCCAGAGGCGTACAGCATGCTGGACACTCCACCTCCTTCAACCAGCGGTCGATCACCCGCTACCTTGCACATGCAGACCCCTCGGCCATAACATCGAGACATCAAAATCCGGCAGGGGATTGCCATGTTGAAGCGGATTGAGTTTCGTCCTGAAGTCGAGGAACTAGTTCGATTCGTCGAAGAGACGAACCCGGACGATATCGTCGAAAAGACCATTGGCAAGCTGCGGAACGGGGTTACGAACCACGAACTCCTGACGGCGAACACATTGGCGGTCGTGCGTTCCAACGACGTGCCGCCGTCGCATCACGGCGGCCCGGTGCATCCGATCTGCGGCGTGCACGCGATTCACGGCATAGCGGAACGCCTTCCAGGCGAACTGTCCATGCTGCCCCTCATCCAGCACACGGCACTCTGCAACCACCACGTCCATTCGCCGTACATGGGCCCCTATCTCATGCCGAAGATCGAGGCGTTGCAGGCATCCCCGGAGGAGGTGGAGCCCGGTATCCGGCCCCACAACGTCACCTCCCGCGTCAACATCCCGAGCCCAAACGAACCCAACGCGATCGGCGATACCCAGGCGGCGTTCCTGCATTGCATACGGGCTATGGAGGCGCCGCTCGGTGAGCGGTATTACCTCTGGCTCCTGGACCGGCTTTCCCACGGCGAAATGCTCGATCTGCTGCTGCCGCTCGCGGTCAGCCGGAACAACTGGGACGATCACTACTTCCTCTATCCGGTGTACACCTTCCGGACGCTCGATTGCCTTGGCTGGGAATGGGCCGACGTGCTGCTGCGTCCGGCGGTGCGCTACCAGGCGCGGCTGATGGGCCGGCTCACCATCGGCGACCCCCTCGACTTTGTCTGGGTGGAGAGCCTGCTGGACAAGTACGAGCTGCTGGAGATCAACATCCCGACCAGGACCTCCGACGCCGAGACCGAACGGATCGGTGAACTCGGCATGCGGCTCGGACAATGCGAGGACTATTTCGACACCATCGAGCCGATGGCCCAGGCGCTCGCCGGCGGACTGTCGCTCGAGGGCGCGGGCGAAGCGTTGTCGATCGGCGCCGCTGCCGCATATCTCAGCACGAGCTACGGCAACCCGATGGACTCTCACCTGCACACGGGATCCACCAATCGCCGCTACGTGCTGCGACAGGAAGGCGTGAGTCTCAGAAACAAGATCCTGAGTCTGCTGACCGGGTTTACCGGGCCCGAGGTTCTGCTCGGTGCCCGCAAGATCGACTGGACGTGCAACATCGAGCCCGGCAGCACCGCCTCGCTCCCCGAGCGCAGCCAGGAGAACCTGCTGGATGCGATTACGGACAACATCGACAGTCAGCCGTATATCGACTGGCACCAGATCAACAGCGTCGCGAATGTCGTTCCGCCCGAGGGGATCAAGGAAGGCGTGGCGATGGCACGCCAGTATGCCGAAAAGGGCTACGACCCCGTCCCCTACTTCGACCGGCTTGCCGAGATTTCCTGCCGGGACGACTTCACGGAAATGCACTCGGTCAAGCATTTCCAGGCGATCGTGGACGAGTACTACGCGACGCGAGAGCCGTATCGTTGGCTGCACCTTGCATCGGCGACCAAGTCCGCCGGGATCATTCAGACCGGCCGCGAGCACAGCGTCTACCGGCAATCGAAGGAGATTCTGAAAGCGGCCTGAAGGCCAGTTCGAGTCAGACCGGACCTACCAACTCACCCAGTGGTGGAACAGGGGCTGTACCTCTTCAGGCATGGCGCGGTAGGCCTCTGCCGGAATGCGGGGCATCGGCGGCGCCGCGGTACGTCCAAATTCCTCGGCCATCCGCCTGCCCTCTGACGACTCGGGGTCCAACGGCTGCAGGTTGAGCCACCAGGGCGCATAGCACACCTTCACGGTGATCCTCGGTTCCGGGCCGCAGTGTTCGGGATTGGTGTGCCACAACCGGCTGTCGAACACCAGGACGCTGCCCACTTTCCAGGGCACGTGCATTTCTGTCGCGTGCGGCGTGTCGGGATCGATACGGTCATCGACGAACGGATCGACGAGGGACCGATGGCTTCCTGGCGCGACGATAGTGCCCACGGTATCCCGCGTACGCGGCGAGAGCATCCACACGGTCGTCAGCGCCAACACCGTGTCCGGAAACGGCGCCTTGATGCCTGCGCTTCGAGGTAGCCACACAGTGCCGAAGGGCCAGTCGATATGGAGCGGCCCGCGGGTCGTTCCCGGCTCGAGTATGAGCGGAGTCGTCCAGGCGACCCGGTAGAAGCGCCCCCAGAGTTCCTCCAGGAGCTTGAGCATTCTCCCGTCGGCGACGTAGCGCACGAACTCGGCGTTGTGTGCGAGGAAGTTCCTGTCCTCGAGGTACTCGCTCGACTCGACTGTCCGGGTGACGCTGTCGAGCACGCCCTCGACTTCCGCCTCGGGGATGATGTTGTCCAGAACGCACCAGCCGTCGACGGCCAGGCGCAACGCGTCCGCGCTGGCGGTCCGCGCAGCTTTGCTCATCGCCGCACGGCCGCGGGTTACGCTGCGTTCGGGAGCTTCCGGCTCTCCACCGCCTCAAGCACCCTGGGTGGCGACAGCGGCAGGTCCCTCATCCTCACGCCAATCGCGTTGCCAACGGCACACGCCACCGCAGCGAGCGGGGGAATGATCGGCGCTTCGCCGACGCCGCGGACGCCGAACGGATGCATCGAGTTCGGCACTTCGACGATGATCGTATCGATCATCGGCAGGTCGGACGCGACGGGAACGCGGTAGTCGAGGAAGCCGGGGTTCTCCAGCGCGCCGTTCTCGTCGTACATGAACTCCTCGTTCAGCGCCCAGCCTATGCCCTGCACCGCGCCGCCCTGGAACTGGCCCTCGACATACGACGGGTGAATGGCGCAACCCGCATCCTGGATCGCTGTATAGCGAAGAACGGTGGTCTTGCCGGTGTCCGGGTCGACCTCGACATCGCAGAGGTGCACTGAGAAACACGGTCCGAGACCGCTCTCCGCCCGCAGCGACGCGCTGCCCGCAATCGGTCCGCCGGTATCCGGCGCGTCCCGGCAGATCTCCTTGATCGTCAACTCCTCCTCTCGGGTGGTGTTGATGGCTTTCCCATCGCGCCACTCGACCTGTTCGGGCGTGACGTTCCATCCCGAGGCGGCCCGCTCCTTGAACTGCTGGATGACCTCGTGGGCGGCGCGGTTCACCGCCTGCCCCGAGGCATTGATCGTCCGGCTCCCGCCAGCACCGTCGGTGTGGGCGACGCTGTTGGTATCCGGAATCTCGGCCCTGACGTCGTTGACAGAGATGCCGAGCGTTTCCGCCGCAATCATGGCAAGCGATATCCGCGTGCCAGAAAGATCGGCGCTCCCGGTCAACACCGATGCCGAGCCGTTTTTGTTCATGACCACCGACGCACTCGATGTGCCGCCGCCGTTGCGCCAGAAGCCCATGGCCACCGCGCGGCCCTGGTTCTCGCCGAGCGGCGCCTGGTAGTGAGGCGACGCCTTTGCCTTTTCCAGGCACTCGACGAGGCCCAGTTCCCGAAACTGGCCGAAGATGTTGGTGCCACCGGAGCGCAAGGCATTCTTGAGCCGCAGCTCGATCGGATCCATCCCAAGCTCTGCGGCGAGCTCGTTCATGACGCTTTCGGAGGCGAATGTCGCCTGGGGCGCCCCCGGCCCGCGATAGGCACGCACCTTCGGCTTGTTGACCACCGCCGAAAGCCCCTCGATGCGAACGTTTGGCACTTCATAGGCCGAGAAGACGCAACGCATGCCACCGCCTAAAGGGGCTCCCGGGAATGCACCGGACTCGTACGCGAGAAACGCCTGCATTGCCGTTACGGTGCCATCACGCTTGGCGCCGATCTTGATGGTCGATTTGCTGGCGGCGCCGGGGCCCGCGCAACGAAACACGTCTTCGCGCGTCATGCGCATCTTGACGGGACGTCCAGAGAGTTTGGACAGCATCAACGCCATGGCTTCGAGATACACGGCGGTCTTGCCGCCAAAGCCGCCACCGATCTCCGTCGCTATCACCTTCAGACTGTCGACGTCCATATCCATCTGGTCCGCCAAGTTGTCGCGAATGTTGAAGTGGCCCTGCGTGGTGGTCCAGATGGTCGACTGCGCGCCTTCGTCGTAGGATGCGATGCATGCCGATGGTTCGATGTAGCCCTGGTGAATCGTCGGCGTCGTGAACGAGCGCTCGATGACCACGTCGGCCTCGCGGAAACCGGCTTCGACGTCGCCGATCTCGTTGATCTCCCGCTCGTAGACGTTCGTGAACTTCCCGTCTTCCTCGAATTCTTCGTGCAGCAGCACGTCGCCCTTCAGGGCATCGTCGAGGTTCATCACCGGCGGCAGCGGTTCGTAGTCGACCTCGATGAGGTCGGCCGCGGCCCGGGCAATGGCCTGCGTCGATGCCGCGACCGCCGCGACGCCGTGCCCGTGGTAGAGCACCTTTTCGTGGGCCAGGTTGTCGCGGGCAATGGTGCCCTGCCCGCCAAACGGCAACCTGGGGAAGTCCGCCGCCGTCACCACGGCGAAGACACCGTCCATGGCCATCGCCCTTGACGTGTCGATGGATTTGATGCGGGCGTGCGCGTAGGTACTGCGCAGCACTTCCCCATACAAGGTCCCTGGAAGGGTGACGTCGGCGCCAAACTGCGCCTTGCCCGTTACCTTTTCCCAACCATCGTGACGAATGGGCCGTTTGCCGATCTCAGCGTAGTCGTTCATATCGCGTCAGGGATTCTCAATTTCGGTACCGAGTCTAGCGCGTCCGGGCCAAATCTGCTCCACGGCCACCGCCCCACCCGTGTCTATGGATTCGTACAGGGCGAGTATCGCGGCCATGTTGCGCAGGGCGTCCTCTGCCGGAAACTCCGGTTGCCTACCAGTGAGAACGCACTCCGAGAACTCGTCGAGCTGCACCTGGAAGCGATCGGGGCTGGTCATTTCCATCACCTCGGGCTCGGCTTCGCCCCTGACCACGGTCACCGGAGGGGTCTCGGTGAACACCCCATCGAGAGTGATCTTGCCGCCGGTGCCGAACACTTCGAGCAAGCCCTTCTGCGGACCTTCGAGACAGCAAAAGAGATGGCCCACGGCACCGTTGGGGAACTGCAGCAATCCGTTCGCCGTCGTGTCGAACCCCACGCCCGGGCGCTTGCGCTCGAGCCCCATGGCAAGCACCGGCTCGACCCCCATCGCATACCGCAAGGCGTAGACGCCATAACACCCGAATCCCATGAGGCTGCCTTCTCCGCGGGGGTCGCCGGGGCGGCCCTCCCGGTCGTCATCCATGGTGAAAGAGAGGCCGACCTCCAGGTGGATCACCTCGCCGATCTCGCCGTCGGCAATGAGCTGCCGCACGGTGCGCATCTGCTTGTTCCATCGCGGCGTGAAGCCTTCGATCAGAACGACATTGTTGGCCTCCGCCGCAGCCACCATCTCGCGGGCTTCGGCCATGGTGACGGAGAAAGGCTTTTCGCAGATGACGTGCTTGCCGGCTTCCGCGGCCTTGATCGTCCATTCGTGGTGCATGGCGTTCGGCAGCACGTTGATCACGGCGTCGATCTCGTCGCTTTCGATCATTTCCTGGTAGCTGCCGAACGCGAGCGGAATGCCGTGTTTCTTCGCCGCGGCTTCCGCGGTCGCAAGGTTACGGCTGCTGACAGCAACCAGTTCCGAATTGGGAGACGTTCGCGCCGCAGGCACGTGGGCATAGAAACCGATTTCCGCAGTGCTGATGAGACCGTACCTGACCATCTCGGGCATAGGAGGTTTTCCCTTCACCTTGTGGGGTTTCCCCAATATATGCCACCCTTTCTCCGGACGCTCGATGACACCGACAAGAGAGCGCGTCACCAAACGGAGGGATCATGTCCAGACCACTCAAGGTGGGCCTGGTGGGCACCGGACGCATTGCCAACCGGCACATGGCGCCGTACGTGGAACATCCGGACCGGGTACGGCTGACCGCCGCATGCGACGTCGTCGAACCCGCGGTAAGGGACTACGCCAGGAGAGCCGGCATCGATGACGTCTACCTGGACCTCGACCAGATGCTGCGACATGCAGACATCGACGCGGTCGACATCTGCACCCGCCACGACCTGCACGCGCCGCAAGCCATTGCGACTGCCCGGGCCGGCAAACACGTGCTGGTCGAGAAAGCCATGGCGAATTCGCTGCAGGAGTGCCGGGACATGATCGACGCTGCCGACAACGCCGGGGTGACCCTGATGGTTGCGCAGCATCTGCGTTATTCGAGGCACGCCGCCGCGGCGAAACGCTTCATCGACGGGGGCAACCTGGGCAAGATCGAGGCGGTTCGGCACCAGTCCACGTCAGCGGGGAACATGCGCGACGATACCGGCCACTGGATGCGCGATGCCAGGTATGCGGGCGGGGGCATGCTGATGGTCACGGTCGTGCATCATCTCGACCTGTTGCGCTACTTCGTCGGCAACGTCAAACGGGTGACCGCAATCTGCCGGACGCTGAAGCCTTACCGGCTGAACGGGGCGGAAGACGAGGTCACCGCGATCCTCGAGTTCGAGAACGGCGCCATCGGCAACGTTTTCACGAAGGGAAGTGCGCCATCCCCCGAGCCGGCCTACTATCTCGTGTACGGCGACAAGGGTACGCTTGCTTCCACGCCGCCCGAACCGACGCGAAAGATGGCGATCACCCAGTTCGGCCAGAACAGGGTTTCCCTCAACTCCGATGAGATCCTCGACCCGCACAACGAGGACGACCTGAAAAGGATCCTGCAACCGAAGTTCGAGCCGCTACCCATCGATGTCGCCGATCAGCCCAGCGACGACTACTTCGTCAACGAGGTCCTGCACTTCGAGGAGTGTTGCCGGACGGGCCGGGAACCCATCAGCAGCGGTCGGGACAACATCGAGACGATCAAGCTCATCATGGGAATCTACGAGTCTTCCCGGACGGGCAAGGCCATCGATCTGGACACGCTATAGCGGCGTCCCGAAATCAGGCGTAGGCGTCGCTCTTGCGCCCTACCCCGACGCCGGACTCCGCCCGATAGGCGGACACGAACTGCTCGGCTCGCGCCGTACCCGACACCCGGTCGCCCTGGGTCGAGAAACCGGGAACACACCCCTGCTGCAGGACGATCGCGATCCGCTGGCCGTACTTGCCGATCAGTTCCTCGAGTTTCTCCTCCGGGATCTTGCCAATGAAGTCCTCCAGCGGCCGCATGAACGGGCGGTAGAAGTAGACCGTCACGCTGACGCGAATTCCCGGCGCAGTGCGATTGAACGCGCCGTGCCACGTGTTGCCTTGCCAGATGATCAACGAACCCGCCGGCGCCTCGCACGCCAGGGCCTGCTCACTGCCACCTTCCTCGTAGGGAAGGAGGATCGTCTCGTCGCCCTCCGGGTTGCGGTTCCACTTGTGACTTCCCGGCACGATGCAGGTCGCGCCGTTCTCCCGGTTGAAGTCCGTCAGGACATACGTGCATTGGGCGGCGTAGCTCTGCGCCGGCAGCGGCTCCGGGATTCCGCCCGAGTCCGTGTGCAACGGGAAGTTGCTCCTGCATGGACCCTTCATCCAGCAGCCCATGGCCGACAGCACCGCGCTATAACCCAGGAGGTAGGTCACCAGCGCGATCATCGGGGGGTTCATCAGCGCCTCGGCAAACACCTCGTCCTCGAAGAAGATCGAGTGCATCCGGTCGCCGAAGGGCGAATCGACGGCATCGGGGTGCGGCGACGAGATATCCGGAATCTGCTCCTCCACCTGCGACCGGCCATACCGCTCGTTCTTGGCGCCGAAACGCATGTTGGGCTGGTACGCGTGCGTCGCGCCCGTCACCACGTCGGGCCGCTCGCCATTGCGGCGTTCGGCAATGTCGAGGAGGGCTTCCAGCATCCGCCCGGCAAGGTTGTTCGGGTTCGCGATCTCGGGCGGGATGACACAGAAACCGTGGGCATCCAGGTCCGCAACATGTTTCTGCAGACCGAGTGCGCGGACATCGTTCCAAGCGCTCTCGCGCGGCTCAAGCAAGGTTGCTGCTTCTGCCATGACTCCAATCCTCCCGGGGATTGATCCTGTCACTCTTCATCAGCGTCCCTGTATTCACCCGCAACGTTGATCGACACCGGACCGCTGAAGGTGAAAGACGGCGCGATAAAGCCGGTGTGAGGCATTCTGCTCCGGTTTTCGCGCAATTCAAGCACGGCGTCCCGATCGATATCGAAGTCGCGGCCGAGACGGACGGCGTCGTCGTCGCTGTCCACGGCGGACAAGAGATGCAAGACCGGGCCCCTGCGCACATCCTGGTCATCGATCTCATTGATCGCCTCGACGGCGTGATCGATGTCGAAGTTCATCAGGGAGGATGCGATCGAGGCGATGGCCCGATCACGCGCCTGGCCGGGTGCGAGGCCGATCGCCCAGCCCAACGCCGCCTCGGCGTCGTTTTGTCCCCACAAGGACGAGATGATCGGCAACGCCTGATCGCGCAAGGACGCATTCCCGATCTCGTCGACCAGGCCGATCGCAGCTTCGGGATCCTCGAACGCCAGCGAAGTGACCACCGAGTGATACGAGGGAAGGCGCTCCCGCTCGGGCAGCGTTTCGATCAACGCCATGGCGGCGCCGACATCCTGCTGCGACAGGCGCTGTGCGACGCTCATGACCATGTCGGCATGGGCCGGATCATTCTCGTATCGCGACACCCAGGTCAAAATTTCGTCGTTCGACATGCGCAGGACCGTGCCTTCCGCGAGGCTGGCCAGAAACGTCTCGCGTTTCCTGCCTGCCAGCGTGTCCGCAAAGGCACTCGCCGCTTCGAGGTCGCTCTGCCCCCATTGCCAGGCCAGCGCGTACAGGCCGTTTGCCGAGAACTGCGCGTCTTTCTCTGCGAGCCAGCGCGCCGCTTCCTCCGGACTCGTTCGCGACCAGACCTGTACCAGCGGATCAATGACGTGCTGGACCAGCGATCCCGGCATGTCGTCGAGGAGGTCCGCCGCGGCCCGCGGATCGTCCGCAGCCACGCGGGTGACGAGCGCGTGCAACCGCGGGATGCGCTTCATGAATCCCCGCTCCGCCAGGATGGACTCTAGTTCGGCGCGGGGGTCCTGCAGCGGTCGCGACGCGAAGTCCGGTCCGGCCTGATCGAACATGGACAGCATCGCACCCCCGAACCTTGAACCCGAAAGGTGCGTCTCGATCATCGCGCGCGCCGCTTCCGGATTGAACCTCGAGATCGCGGACACGGCCATGGCGATCGCCTGTTCGGGCGTACCTTCCAGCAACGCAGGGTTGTCGACGAACAGCTCCGGATACACGTACAGGGCGAGTTGCGTCATCCGGTCCGCCACGTCACCAAGCTCCGGGTCGTCTCGCGCGGCCGTGATCGCCGCAGCACCCTCGGCGGCGAGCCAGGCGTTCATCGCCAGCCGAACGGCTCGGTCCCGTTCGGGCGCAGCTTGCGCCAGGGCACGCATGAGGTCGGCGCGCGGATTCGATGGCCCCGTCCGGTCCGATTCGCCAAGCGCCGACGGCGCGAAGGCAGCACCTGTCGATTCGAATACCAACCCCGTAGCATCGCCCGCGCCACCTGTGCGTTCGAGTACCACGCCTGCGGCATCATCGGCACCGCCCGCGCGGCCGGCTGCCAGCCCTACCGCGGCACCGGCCGCCGTGAACCCGATGGCGGCAATAACAAGATAGATGGTGGTGCGGCGCATGGTTGGCCTCTCGCTTCTACGTCGGCGCTTCGATCATCCACCAGGCACGACTAGTGGTAAGGGTCGCTCTTGTTGCGCGTCCTTACCCCGGCGTCCTGTTCATAGGCATCGATGTACTGGTCTGCCCTCGCGGTGTAGGACACGCGGTCGCCCTGGGTCGAGTAGCCCGGAACGCAACCGTGCTGCAGCACCATGGCGACGCGTGGCCCGTACTTTTCGAGCATCTCCTCGAACATCTTTTCGGGGATCTTGTCGATGAAGTCCTCCAGCGGTCGCATGAACGGCCGGTTGAAATACACCGTCATGCTGACGCGAATCCCGGGCGCCGTGCGATTGAACGCGCCGTGCCATGCATTGCCGTGCCAGATGACGATCGAACCCGCCGGCGCCTCGCACGCGACGGCCTGCTCGCTGCCGCCTTCCTCGTAGGGAAGGAGGGTTTTTTCGTCGCCTATGGGGTTACGGTTCCACCTGTGGCTGCCCGGTACGAGGCACGTAGCGCCGTTCTCCCGACTGAAATCCGTCAACAGGTAGGTGCATTGCGCGGCGTACGCCTGTTGCGGCAGCGGGGACGGCATTCCGCCGCAGTCCGTATGCAGCGGAAAGTTGCTCTTGCATGGGCCCTTCATCCAGCAGCCCATGTTCGACAGCACCGCGCTGTAGCCCAAGAGATAGGTGACCATCGCGAGCATCGCCGGGTTCATCAGCGCCTCGGCGAACACCGGATCCTCGTAGAAGATCGAGTGCATCCGATCGCCGAAGGGCGAATCCTCCTTGCCGAGGTCGGCGGGCGATTTGAGGGCGGGCGTCTGGTCCTTCAACTGCGAGCGGCCGTAGCGCTCGTTCTTGGCGCCGTATAGAAATTTGGGTTGATAGGCATGCGTCGCGCCGGTCTCGAGATCGGGGCGTTCGCCGTTGCGCTTCTCGGCGAGATCCACCAGCGCATCGAGCAACCGCCCGGCGAGATTGTTGGGATTGGCGATCTCCGGCGGGAGCGTGCAGAAGCCATCGTGGTCCATGTCCGCGACGTACTTCTCAAGACCCAGTTCAGTAATCTCGTCCCATATGCGGTCCCGAGGTTCTGCCAGAACTGCTGCCATGACTCTCCTCCTCCAGTTTCCTCTTTCCTACGAAATCTATTCTACATCCTGTTTTTTGGCCGTGTACTGCTCGGCTTGCCGTTCCGCGAACTTCCACTCGCCGTTGATCCGCTTCATCGTATTGACGTACTTGCCCCTGCCACCGGCGTCGCTACCCCGGATGAATATGGACTCGACAAGCATGGTGGCGTCGTCGCCGTCACCTTCGATAGAGAAGTTCGTCGTCCAGTGATGACCGCCGGGCGGACCGAAGGACTCAATGAAAGCAACCAGGGCCTCGCGTCCACGCACGTCGTGGTTGGGGGGCACATAGAACCTGCCGTCTTCCGTGAAGGTGTCGGCCCAGGCTTGCCCGTCACGGCTGTCGATGGCGTGGTTGTAACGCGCGACCAGTTCGATCATCTCCTCGCGGTCTTCGGCGGTCAGCGGCATGGCAGTCTCCTTCGGCTCAGGGTGCGCGATCGACGACGACGTAGCGGCTTGCGATTCGCCATTCGCCACCGACCTTCCGGTAGGTGTCGCTATAGGTGCCGGTAGCCGCGATCACTTCCTGGTAGTAGACAGCGAAGTACATGTGGCCTTTCGCTTCCGTGTTCGTGCCTTCAATGATGTGGTTGGTGGTCCAGTGCAGCGAGTCGTGAGGATCGGCCGCGTTGCGCAGCTTCCGAATGAACTCCTCCCGGCCAACGGTCTTGTCGCCGCCTTCATATTCGTAGACTGCGTCGTCCGTGTAGCAGTCGGCCCGGCCTTCGGGATCGCGACCGTCCACGGTGCGGCCGGCGCGATAGATCACGTCCATGATCGCCACCCTGTCAGCCGCCCTGAGGGACCCATCATCTTCGGGTTCCGCCCGAGACGACCGCGGTTCGATGTTCTCGTAGCGCTGCAGCACGATTTGCCAACCACCTTCGCGTTGCTTTGCCAGCTTGCTGACAAAGCGTCCCGACACGCGCAGGTTGCCGCCCGCCTCCACGACCGCAACCGAGGCGGTGCAATTCGCCGTGCTTCCGTTTCCATCGATCACCAGGCTGTTGACCAGGTGCCTCCTCGGTGCGCGCGGGTGAACCGGTCGCTCCGCGTCCGCGATCTGCTTCCTGCCGCGGGCCTGCCAGGAACCCTCGACCTCGAGGACGCCGTCAGGTGCGAACATCGCGGCCAGGCCATCGCAGTCT
Source organism: Gammaproteobacteria bacterium (assembly GCA_026706665.1). Lineage (GTDB taxonomy): Bacteria > Pseudomonadota > Gammaproteobacteria > Pseudomonadales > Azotimanducaceae > VXNE01. Next base: position 26,360 of record JAPOYI010000163.1, read on the forward strand.
CTCGCATCCGTCGCGTGGAAGTACCGCGCCAGCAGTTGTGAAATGGCAAAACGATCTTCAAGGGATAAAGCCAAGTTTCCTCCCGATGCGAGCAAGTACGCGCTCTGCGCGGTGTCAGTTGTAGACGCCGTCCTTGGCCCGGAATCTCTGGCCCGACGCCTTCGCGTAAGCGGCGTTGTGCTTCTCGGCGCGCGCGTCCTTGGCCCAGCCGTCGTCCTGGTTGCGGTAGCCGGCCGCGACCCCCTGCTGTGTCAGGATCCCGAAACGTGGCGGATGCCGGTCGAGCATTTCCCGGGGGATGATGTCGCGCAGGTCTTCCTGGGTGCGCATGAAATCCCGGGCCATGTAGTTCGCCACGCTCACCCGCAGACCGGACGCCCTGCGGTTGTAGGCACCGTGCCAGGTGTTCCCGTGCCAGACGAGGATGGAGCCGGCCTTCGCCTCGACCGGCACCACGTCCGGGTTGCCGAAATCGCCGGGATTGGCGGGCACGATGCACTCGTCGCCGACCGGTTGCCGGCACAACTTGTGGCTGCCCGGCACGACCGCCGTCGATCCGTTCTCGCGATCGAAGTCCGTCAACACGTACGTGCATTGGCAAACCAGGGCGTGCGGCGTCAGGAGTTCGTCGGCCACCGACATGTCCGTGTGCAGGTTGAACGTGCTTCGGTTCGGTCCTCGCATCCAGCAGCCCATGGACGACAACGTCGCGCTGTAGCCGCACAGGTACGTCGCGATGGCAAGCAGCACCGGATTCATGAGCCCCTCTTCGAAGACCTCGTCCTCGAACAGGATGGAATTCATGAGATCGCCATGGGGCGAGTCGTCCTCGTAGGCGGTGGCCTTGTCCAGCCCCAGCTTGAGCTTGCGATCCCTTCGCGTCCGGAAGGAATCGAATCCCGATTCGTAAGGCGCCATGCTCGCGTGGGTGGAGCCGCCCTCGAAATCCGGCCGCTCGCCATTGCGCCGTTCGGCGACGTCGAGACAGGCCTTGATCATCCGATCCGCGAGGCCTTCCGGCATCGCGATCTCGGGTGGAATCACGACGTAGCCGTTCTCGTCGAGGAATTCGATGTAGGGTTCAAGGCCGAGCTCGACGATTTCGGCCCAAATACGATCACGGCTGGATGGTGTCTCAATTGCTGCTTCGGCCATGACTTTTCCCCCTCTCCGATGTATTACATCCTACACCTGCGACCGACGGTCAACGGTCGCCTGCCACTCACAGTTCGCGAATCCTCAGGGAACGAAACTCCAGCGCACCCGTCTCTCCCTGGATGCCGATGTGTCCGGACAAGTTCGTGATGTTCTCAGCCTGACAAAGCTCCACCCCGTTGAGGGCGGTCGTGATCCTGTCGCCGACGGCCTTGATGTACAGGGTCTGCCATTCCCCTGTCGGTTTGGAGGTTTCCCGCGCCAGCGCGTCGTTGTAGTTGGTCTCACCTGCGTCCGTCCCATGCCGAAAGAGCGCGCCGACGGGCGGATACGGGCTGCCGCCGAGCGGGTTGAGCATCTGCACCTGGTAACAGCTATCCGGCCAGCCTCGCGAGAAAGGCTCCGTGCCCATCACCCGAACGAAGATGCCGCTGTCCGCATCGTCGGTCATGAAACGAAACTCGACTTCGAGTTCGAAGTCGGCGTACACGCGATCCGACTTCAACCATCCGTCAGGCTCTTCGACGACGAGCACGCCGTCGATGATCGTGAAGTTGTCGTGTTCCGTATCCTTGATGGTCCAACCGTCAAAGGTGCCGGAGAAAAGTTCTGTGTAGCTCAAGTGCTGCGTGCCCCGTAGTTCCCTTGAGAGACGATGCTACTACGAACCCAAAACCCCGTTTATATCGCTTGAAATATGTGTAACATTCATACACATGCTTATGGCGAAGGTGCGTATGCAGTGGCTAGAGTACAGTTGGTGATGCCCGATGAGGATCGGGATCGATTCGTGCACCAAGCGAGGCGCGAGGGCATGTCATTGAGCGAGTGGCTGAGAACCGCCGCGCGCGACCGGCTGCAGAATCAGCAACGTTCCGACCCCCTGGAATCGTCGGCGGACCTGGACGCGTTCTTTCGTACGTGCGAAGAGTTGGAGGGTCCCAGGGTCGAACCCGATTGGGAAGAGCACTTGGTGGTGATCAACGAGTCCCTTGAACGCGGTGCCCCCAAATCGTGATTTTCGTTGATACGAACGTGTTCATGTACGCGGTCGGACGGCCCCATCCGCTGCGTGATCCTGCGCGTCAGTTCTTCTACGAAAGCAATCGAAATCGTACTCCGCTATGCACCTCTGCGGAGGTCCTGCAGGAGTTGGCTCATGCCTATCTTCCCGTCGGGCGGCTGCAGACGCTGGATGCAGCCCTGTCACTGGTGGTTCGCTCCGCTATCCAGGTCTGGCCGCTCGAACTCGAGGATGTGACCCTGGCGCGCCAACTCCACGAGCAGTTCCCCACGCTCGGCGCGCGGGACCTCTGCCATGTCGCGTGTTGCCGCCGGCGCCGCGTCAGCGAACTAAAGACCTTCGATCAAGCCCTCCACGCCTCTGCCGGATCCTTGGGCTGACACAACTCTGCTAAGCTGACGGCGGGATTCCGCTCAAGTCAAATGCTTGTGGGAGGAGCAACATGAGCGCCGTTGCGCAAGCCGCCAACCTGGACGTTCGACCCCTGACGGGCGCCCTGGGCGCAGAGGTGCGGGGCCTGGATGTGGAGACGCTCGACGACGAGGGCTTCGCCGCCGTGCACGAACTGCTGCTGGAATACAACGCCATCGCACTGCACGGGCAGGGACACCTCACTGTGCCCAAACTCCGGAAGTTCGGCATGCGCTGGGGCAAACTCGACGTGCACGGGTTCACGCCCTTCCAGGGCTTCGATGACGTGCTGCAGATTCGGGCCGATCCCGCTCACCCGCTGATTACAGAACAATGGCACGCGGACGCCACCTGGCAGGAACTTCCCCCCAAGATCACCATGCTGCTTGCCAAGCAGCTTCCCGCGGTGGGCGGGGATACCATGTTCGCGTCGCAGTACAAGGCCTACGAAGATCTCTCGGACGCGATGAAGGCGTTCCTCGACCCGCTGGACGTCGCGCACGACGGCCGCATCATCGACCCGACGCTCACCAACAAGTCGGTGATCCATCCGCTGGTGATCAGGCATCCGGAAACGGCCAGGAAGGCGATCTTCGTGAATCTCAACTATGCCCAGCGCGTCTTGCAGCTCGAAGCCCACGAAAGCAGGGCGCTGCTCGACTTCCTGTTCCTGCACTGCTCCCGCAACCGCTACCAGGCGCGTTTTCGCTACGAGCCCGGCACGCTGGTCATCTGGGACCAGCGCTGCCTGCTGCACGCCGGCGCCAACGATTTCATCAACGAGGTGCGCGAACTGCATCGCATTGCGGTGATGTGCGACGAGCGGCCGTCGCGCTAGACCCCACCAGGGGCGCGTCTTACGCCCAGCCGCCGGTCCGTCACGACCGGCTACGCCTGTCGTCGGCGCCCAGGCGATCCAACGTGCGGGTCAGGAACTGCATTGCGCGGGTCAGTCGGACCTGGGACACATGGGTCGCGCCCGGATCGAGTTCCGCCTGCTCGCGCTCCTGGACCAGTCTCTCGATGCGATTGAACATCCCTACGTAACAGACGCCCGCCGTGAGCGAGAACAGGCTCGCAATCGGGAAGAAGTACGCCCACCCCACCGCTTTGGCGAGAAAGCCGGTAACCAATGCCCCTGTCGCGACGCCGAAACCCGTGAGGCTCGACATGAGGGCGTAATCGGTGCCGGCCTGGGCCTTGGATGCCCAACGAAAGCGCGAGATCATGACCGGATAGCTGAAAAGCCCCGTGACGAAACCCATCACCGAGACCATCACGATCAGCACCGGGAAGGGGGGCAGGGATGTCAGCGCAAACGCGCTGTACATGGCAGCCTCGATCGGAATGAAACAGACACCGATCAGCGCCGTCCTGCGCAACCCGATTTTCTGGACCAGCAACGGTGTTGCAATGGCGGTCAGGGTGGAACTGGCAAAGCCACCAAAGGGAAAGAGACCGTACAGGGTCATGCTCAGTCCCATGTCGGCATAGAAGGCACCTATCATCGGTCCAATGAACCCGGCGCCGAATCCCCAGAAAAAGGCGAACGGCAGGATATAGAGAGATTCCGGTCTCAACAGCGTCAGCAGGATGTTGGCATGGTCACCGCTGGCCTGACGCGTCCGCCGCGCCTCAGGCGGGGGGTGTTCGCGACGAATCATGGCTGGCGTAACCGCAAAGAGCAGGAGCGCCGATGCGGACATCATCGTCGGCGTCCATCCGATTCTTGGGACCAGGGCAACCGTGCTGCCGCCCGCCAGGTTGGCGACCCCGGCCAGCCAGTTGATCATGGACGTCCCGGTCGGCCGCTCTCTCTCGCTCATGGCTTCCGCGGCATATGCATCGATGGCGACATCCTGGGCGACCATCACGATCGCCTTGAACAGGAGGATTCCAGTGATGACGTACACGGCGGCCACCGACGGCGGAACGAAAGCGAGGACCGAGTAGGCGATTGTGCCGACCAGCGTACAGGGCAGGATCCAGCTTTTCCGATAACCGAAACGTTCGCTGCCGAAGTTGTCCACGGCGATCGAGATCAGCCACCTGAACGAATTGGGATAGGTCGGCAACGCGAGCAGCCAGAACATATCCAGCGGCAAACCCTGCTTCCTGAACATGAACGGCAGCGCATTGCCCGTGAACGACTGCGGGAAGCTCTGCGCCATGTTCAGCACGCCGACGATGACCAGCTTCCTGAAGTCGATTCGCTCGGTTTCGGTTTCCCGTGCTGCCATTCAAATCTCTTCGATCGATTGCCGACGGGCCGGGATCACACTGCGCCCGCCGCGAGTGCTCAGGTTGTCCTGAGCGACCCGCGTTCACTACGTCGTGGATTAAGCTCGGCCCCCGCCCGTGCTTCCGAGCTTATGGTGTGGGTCGCGCACATGGCAAGTTCGGACACCGGCACCGCCGGTGATACGCTTGGGACATCGATAGAGGGAGGCCAGCATGAAACTAGGGGTCAGCTTCCAGTACCCGGAAAAGCTCACGCCGTCGCACCTGAGCTATCTCGGGAACATGGGCGTCGAGACCATCGAAGTGCGGATGTTCGCCGAGACCTACAACTTCGACGACCTGCTCCGCGTCCAGGACAAGGTCACCAAGGCCGGGCTCGATATCCACGAGGTCATGCTCCAGGACATGTACAACCGACCGTCCATCACCACCGGAGGTCCCGACCGCGACAGGGATATCGAGACCTTCCAGGACTTCCTGCGGGACCTCGGCAAGGCGGGCATACGGCATACGACCTACGCGTGGCACTCGGGAGGCGCCGGCATGACCGGCGAGACGACCTCGCGCGGGGCGCGCACACGGTTCTTCGAGCAGGCGGCAGCGCTGGCAACGCCGAATGTCTACGACCGCACCTACTCCGACGAAGACATGTGGGAGACCTACTTCTACTTCATGGAGCGCATGCTGCCCGTCGCCGAGGAAGCCAACGTCCGCCTCCAGCTGCATCCCAATGACCCGCCCCTGACCCACCAGGGCGTCGCCCGGATCTTCCGCGACGTGGCGTCGTTTCGGCACGCCTTTGACGCCGTGGATCACAACCCGTACAGCGCGACCCTGTTCTGCGTCGGCACCTTCTCGGAAATGCCGGGCGAAGACGGCACGGGCGAGGACATCGTGGCGGCGATTCGGGAGTTCGGGCCGGCGGGCCACATCACCCAGGTGCACCTGCGCAATACGTCGAGTCCCATTCCGAACTTCCAGGAGACCTTCCCGGACAACGGCTACCTTGACCTCCTGAAGATCGTCTGCGCGCTGCGCGAGGTCGGCTTCGACGGCATGATCACGCCGGATCACATCCTGGATTGCGGGGACGGCAGGGGTACGGGGTCGATCGGTGAGGCCTACGCGCTCGGCTACATTCGGTGCCTCATCCAGGCGAGCGAAGCCATCGTAGGTTCGTCCTGACTGGAACGAGCCAAGAGCTGAGGATGGTTCGCGTGGGCGTGGCAATGCCTCCGCGATGAGATAATTGGTGTTGAGACCGCGACTGGCCCAAGCGTTGGAGCACCGCCGATCAGACCATGAATGCAGATCCAACCGATACGCACAGACATTCGATTGCCAAGTACCCGAAGACGCCGTACTGGCCCTTCTCCCCCAGCCTCGTCGATGAAGCCCGCCCGAGCACCTGTGCTGATCCTCGAAGCTTTGTCGGTCGCGAGGTTGTGGTGACCGAAAAGCTCGACGGCAGCAACACGCTCATCCACCGGAGGCGGGTGTACGGCCGCAGTGTCACCGGCACCACCCGTGGGAAGTGGATGGCCATGGTCAAGAAGCACTTGGCTTGGAAAGTACAGGAGCCGGATGTGCTGCTTTATGGAGAGGACATCTATGCGGTTCACAGTATCGAGTACGGCCCGGTCCGGGAGGATCGGACGTTCTACGCCTTCGCTCTGCGGCATGGCGACACCTTCGCGCCCTTCTGCGACATCGAGGCCTATTGCGCCGACCACGATATTGCGGTTGTCCCTCTACTCTTTCGAGGGACGTTCCAATCCGTTTCGGCCCTCCGGGACTTCGTCACTGCGGCGCACGAACAGGCTTCCGCACTGGGCGGCGTCCGAGAAGGAATCGTAATCCGCAGGGCCGAGGGTTTCGGTGCCGAGCAGTTCGGGCAGAGTGTCTGCAAGAGCGTGCGCGCGGAGCATCTCCGTACGTCCGAAGACTGGAGGCGGAGTTGGCGGGCTTGTCGGACGAAGCCCGCCCGCTCCAGCCCATGATATTATTGTGGTTCGCCTGTCTCGGTTACGTCCCAAGTGCTGCTGAGCTTCCGGATCGAGGGCTTCAAGAGCTATGCGGACGCCGCGCTCACGTTGGCCCGCAATCGGAGCCATCAAGGTTGCCCATCGCCGCTGTCCGTACTCATCGGCGCCAACGCGTCGGGCAAGACAAACCTTATCGAAGGCCTCCGGCTGGTATCCACCATCGCTGCAGGAACGAGGCTCGACACCCTCCGCTCAGGATCGGGCACAGCCGGATTGCGGGGGAGCCTACGCAACCTGGGTTATCGTGGCGCGTCTTCTTTCTCATTCGAGTGTCTCACGGACTTCGAGGAGTATCCGCGGTATCGGATCACGCTCGAACTGCGCGACGATCGGTTGCACATCCGGGACGAAAGAGTGTGGAGCCAGTCGCGCAAGGTACCGTTGTTCGAGGTGTCCGGAGCGTCGGAGGGCCTGGCCAGCGACATCGAAGTCGCGTATGACAATTTTGCCCGCGGAGGCAAAAAGCCGCGAGTGACCTGCACGGACCAAATATCTCTGCTGGGCCAGCTGAGCAGTTCGGCACGCTTTCAGGCGACGCACAAGAAGGCACAAAGGGAGGTGCCAGAGTACTGCGCACGCTACCAAGCGTTGCTGGGGAACATCAGGCTGCTCGACCCGCGCCCGAGAGAAATGCGCGGCTACAGCTTCCGCAACGACAACGTACTCGACGAACATGGGACGAATCTCTCCGCCGTCCTCTTCAAATTGTGCCGAAACCCCGACGTAGCTATGACGGTTCTGGATTTCATCCGCGATGTCCCCGAGCAGGACATCGACGGAATCGGCTTCATCGAGACGGAGCGTGGCGACGTCATGGTCAAGCTCGCTGAAACTTTCGGTAGACAAGGGACTGAGTACGATGCATCCCAGCTATCCGACGGAACGCTGCGGATTCTGGCGGTCGCCGCAGCCGCTCTGTCTGCCCCCGAAGGGGGGATCATGATCGTTGAGGAGATCGACAACGGTGTCCATCCTAGCCGGGTGGAGGGACTGCTCGAACGCCTATCGAGTGTCGCCAGCGAACGGAAGTTCAAGGTGCTGGTAACGAGTCACAATCCGGCGCTTCTCGACGCCTTGCCGGACGAGGCTGTGCGGGACGTCGTGTACTGCTTTCGGGACGCCGCGCATGGGAGCAGCCGACTTACTCGACTGGAGGAGATCCCCGACTTTCCCCGGCTGCTGATGCACGGCCCGCTCGGGAGGCTGGTGACTGAGCGCACGCTTGATCGGTTCGTCAAGACTGGAGCCGATCGAGAGGATCGCCAAAGGCGCGCGTTGGCTTGGCTGGATGCTCGGAAATGAGTTGTCGGGGCGACTGGTCGTTGCGGCACACGAAGTGAAGTCCATCGTCCTCGTAGATACGTCCATCCTGCTCAACGTCCTGCGCGTGCCGTCCAAGAGTGGCGACAAGGAGACCGTCATGGCGGAGTTGGAGGAACACGTACGGGCCTACAACCAGTTGTTTCTGCCGATGGCGACGGTCGTCGAGACGGGCAATCACATCGCACAGATCAAGCAAAACGGGACGCAGCGGCGTCGGTGCGCAAAGGAGTTGCTAGAGGTCGTTCGTATGGCTCGCGATGATGATGTGCTTTGGACCCTCGTGGATCTGCCTGATCGTGATCGGCTCATGGTCTGGCTCGACCGTTTCCCTGACCAAGCGATGCGTGGCGTGGGGCTTGGCGATGTCTCGATCATTGACGAATGGCACCGAGCCTGTCAGCGCCATCCAGCCTGGCGGGTCGCGATCTGGTCACTGGACGCCCATTTGCAGGGATATGAACGAGGGCCCTCGGTGTAAGGCGTTAACCGATGGCCAAGTGGAGTCCGGGTGCGTGCTCTATCAATTCTGATAGATGACACTTCAGGGTCTAGAGAGTGCAGATCAGACATGCAGGATCATCGCTGTCGTCGAGCTTTACCTGCTCCTGCCAAGTCAACGTTGGTGCCTTTTGATTGCGGATAGCAGCTCGCTCACCACCGGCAACGTGCTCGACATGTACAAGTCCATCGGCTGGGAACTC
>JAPOYI010000172.1 GCA_026706665.1 Gammaproteobacteria bacterium
GATTCCGACTCCGCCTACCTCTCCGTTCAGGCTCATTTCGGTATTGGATTAGACTATTGCGAAGTCTTCCGAAGCTACCGGAACCTTGGGAAGTGGCTGGTCTTGTAACCGATCGCGCACGACGGTTTCGAATGTCATGTGCCGCAGTACGGACTGTGGATGTGTCAGCTGGCGTTGCGCAATTCTTCGCGCACGACGCGACGCAACGTCGATTCAAGCCCGTCGTTGACGAGATACTCGCGCAACGCCTGGTTGATTGCGGTCTGGTAGCCGCACCCGGTGTCCCGCGCGCGGGCGCGAAACGCGGCGACGACATCCGCGTCGAGCATGATGGTGATGCGCGTCTTGCCGGATGGCTTCACCGCGGGACCGCGAGCGGCGTCAGTAAAGTCGTATTCCTTTCGCATAAGCGTCTGTTTCCTTTCGTGTAGCGGGGCGGGCGGAGATCAGCCTGACCTCGTCGCCATGATAGGCATAGACAACGGTGACGATGCGCTCAGGAGCGTCGGCACCGACGGCAACGAACCGAGGTTCACCAAGTGCGTCGGGGTCTTCGCGGACCAGACCGAATGGATCGGTCAGGACTACTTCGGCATCCTCGAATGCTATGCGGTGCCTGGCGCCGTTCGTTCGCGCCTTTTGCGGATCCCAACTCGTGTCCACGGTCGTAATATGTATGTTTATACGTATTACGTCAACGGGACGCCGAGTATATCGGCCGGCCGTCGGTCTACTTGTTCAGGAAGTTGAGCGGCAGGCCCGGCTCCCCCCATGGCATGGAAACGAGTTGGCCGGTGGAGGAAAGGGTGATGTACGCCGTTGCGAGGTCGGGTCCGCCGAAACAGATGTTGGTGGTCAGGGGGTCGGGCATCGGCACGAAACCCGGTTCGTCGCCCCGGGGCGACAGAACGGTGATACCCCCCTCCCGCAATGTCGCGACGCAGATGTTGCCGGTTGCGTCGAGAGCCAGTGAGTCGAACAGGAAGTAGCCTGGACGGCCGGGAATGAGCTGGCCGCCGTCGGGTTTGTCGCCACGGCCGCCTGCCAGTTCACCCGGTCCGCTCAAGGCATACGCCCAAAGGCGCCCGGTGGGCGTCTCGGCCACGTACAGGGTGTCCTCTTCGGGCGACAGGCCGATGTCGTTCGGGCCTTCCAGGGGAAAGATCACCTCTTCGATTTGGCTCCCGTCGGGCCAAGCATAGAAGACGCCCGTGCGGTCGCGTTCCCTCGGGCGGGTCTTGCCGAGATCGGAGAACCAGAAACCGCCCGTAGCGTCGAAGACGATGTCGTTCGGACCCCGGAGCGGAACATCGTCAGCGTGCGTGTAAAGCACCTCGACCTCGCCGCTATCGAGGTCGACGCGTTCGATGCGCCCCCCGCTATAGTCTGTCGCCTGGCCCTGGGCGCGCAGGCGCCCGCGGCTCTCTTCCCAGTTGAAACCGCCGTTGTTGCATACGTAGCACTTGCCGTCGGGACCGATGGCCGCGCCGTTCGGTCCGCCTCCGGTTTCTGCGACGACCGAGATCTCTCCGGACGGGGATACGCGCGACAGGGTTCCGCGTGCAATCTCGACCACGAGGATGGTGCCGTCCGGCATGGCGACGGGCCCTTCCGGAAAACGTAACCCGGAAGCGACGACGGTGGGTGCGGAATGCATGCGGTTTCCTGTTCCTGGCGTGAAGGTAGGGCGAATGTTAAGGTCGGCCCCATCCAGGCGCCACAGAAACCGACATGTACCGAGCCCTTTGCCTGCTTGGCCTTGCGGCGTTATTGAGCGCCGGCTGCAAGGCCTACGTCGAAGAAGACGCTGGCCGGACCGCCGGAGAGGTGATCGACGATGTCAGCATCAAGGCCCGAGTAAAGGCAGCCCTGATACGCGACGAGGAACTCAGCGGGTTTCGCATCAAGGTCGATGTGGACAAGGGGGTGGTGAGACTCCGCGGCAAGATCAAGCGGCCCGAATTGCGCCCGCGCGCGCTCGAACTGGTGCGCGGGGTACGGGGCGTGATCGATATCGTCGACAAGCTGGAACTCGTCGGGTCGGAGGCCGGGGAATCAAAAGGGGAGGATCCTTCCTCCTGACCCGGGGCCCGCGCGCGGCGGCGCCTCAGGCGCTCTGGTACATGCTGTTGATCAGGTCGCGGTATTTCTCGTTGACCACCTTGCGTTTCAGTTTCTGGGTTGGCGTCAACTCGTCGTCCTCCGGGTCGAGGAGCTGGTCGATCAGGCGAAACTGCTTGATGGTCTCGACCCGGGCGAATTTCGCGTTGACCTGCTCGATCTCGGCGCCAATCAGGTCTTCGACTTCGCGCGTGTGGCAGAGGCTCGTGTATGTCGTGAAGGGCACGTCGTTGTCCTGGGCGAACCGGGTGACGTTCTCGTCGTCGATCATGACGAGGCAGGTGAGGTAGGGCCGGCGGTCGCCGACGACGACGGCGTCGGTGATGTAGGGCGAGAACTTGAGCTGGTTCTCGATCTCGCTTGGCGTGATGTTCTTCCCGCCAGCGGTGATGATGATGTCCTTCATGCGATCGATGAGGTAGATGAAGCCATCGTCGTCGATCCGGCCCACATCGCCCGTGTGCAGCCAGCCCTGGACGAACGTGTCCGCCGTCTGTTCGGGCTTGTTCCAGTAGCCCTGGATGACGCCCGGACTCCGGATCAGGATTTCGTTGTCGGACGACAGCGTGACTTCGGTGCCGGCCGTCGGCTTGCCGACGCTGCCGATCCTGAAGTCGCCGGGCAGGTTGGCGGTCGCGATGCCGGTGCACTCGGTCTGCCCGTATACCTCGTACATGGGCTTGCCCAGCGCCCAGTACCAGTCGATGAGATCCGGCGCGATGGGCGCGGCGGCGGTGGACAGCCAGCGGCAGGAGTCGATGCCCAGCATCCGGCGCACGTTCTTCAGCAGGAGCCGGTCAAGGCAGAAAAAGGCCAGTGACAGCGGAACCGGGACCGATCCGTCCTCCTTGAGGTGGCGCGCGCGGCGCGCCCCGGCGGCTATCGCCAGATCGTAAGCGAAGCGCCCGATGGCGGTCGCTTCCTTCAGCATGATCCGCACCGCCGAGAATTGTTTCTCCCACACCCGGGGCACGGCGAAGTGAACGGTGGGCGACACTTCCTGCAGGTCCTGGACCAGGGTTTCCGGGCTTTCGACCAGGTTCACCACGGAGGCTGCGGTGATCCCCAGGAACGTGTAGAAAATGCGCCCCGCCACGTGCGCCAGGGGCAGGAATCCAAGCTGTTCGTCCGAATCGAAGACGGTGTAGGAGTCCGTCATCGTCGCCATCATGAACATCACGTTGGCCTGGGAGATCATCGCCCCCTTGGGCGGCCCCGTGGTGCCCGAGGTATAGGTCAGGATCATCAGGTCGTCGGGCCCGGCCCGGTCGATCTCCCGGTCCCAGGCATCCGGGCGCGCCGCGCCGTATTCCCGGCCGAGGTCTTTCAGTTCCTCGAACGAGATGCACATCGGATCGTCCAGGTCGCGCAGGCCCTCCATGTCGAAGATGACAATCTTCTCGAGCGTCGGGGTGCGTTCCCGGACGGCCAGCACCTTGTCGAGTTGTTCCTCGTCCTCGGCGAAATAGAAACGGGTGCCGCTGTCGTTGATCAGGTACTCCACCTGGGACGGCGAGTCGGTGGGGTAGACGCCGTTCGTGACGCCGCCCGCGCAGATGATTCCAAGGTCGGCGAACAGCCATTCCTTGACGGTCTCGCCGGCGATGGAACAGATGTCGCCGCGGCCGAGACCGAGCGCGAGCAGACCCAGTCCCGCGAGGCGCGCCTCTTCGCCGTAGTCCGCCCAGGTGTATTCGTTCCAGATACCGAGGTCTTTTTCGCGCAGGGCCACTTTGTGTGCGCCGAGTTCGGCGACCCGCTTGCGGAACAGCGCCGGAATGGTGACGCATTCATCGATTACCGTGTGGTTCGCGTTCATCGCCATGTCTTACGCTGTTTCCATCGTCGCCGCCCGCGCACGCCCCGGTCCTTCATGCCGAGATAGAACTCCTGGATATCCGTCGCGTTCTTCAGCCGTTCGCAGGTATCTTCCATGACGATACGGCCCGTTTCCATGACGTAGCCATAGTCCGAGATATCGAGCGCCATGCGCGCATTCTGTTCCACCAGCAATATGGCCATCCGCTGCTCGCTGCGCAACCGCGCGACAATGCCCGCGATCTCCCGCGCCAGGGTGGGCGCGAGTCCGAGGGATGGTTCATCGAGGAGCATCAGTCTCGGACGCAGCATCAGCGCGCGGCCGATGGCGAGCATCTGCTGCTCGCCCCCGGAGAGGAATCCGCCCGGCTGCTTGCGGCGGTCCGCAAGCGCCGGGAAGTAGCCGTAGACCATTTCCAGGTCGTCGGAGAAATCGGCGCGCTTGCGGGAAAAGGCGCCCACCACCAGGTTCTCCTCCACCGTGAGGAACGGAAAGACCTCCCGCCCCTCGGGCACATGCCCGACGCCGAGCTGCGCGACACGATCGGGATCGAGCCCGGTAATGTCCCTGCCGTCGAAATCGACGGCGCCCTTGCGCGGATCCATCGCGCCGCAGACCGTTTTCAACACGGTGGTCTTGCCGGCGCCGTTGGCGCCCAGGACGGTGACGATCCCGCCGTCGTCGACCTCGAGAGAAACGCCCCGGATCGCCATGATGGGTCCGTAGTAGGTCTCGACGTTCCTGACGGTCAACAGTGCCATCTAGTCGCCCAGATATGCCCGCAGGACTTCCGGGTGGTCCTGCACTTCGGCTGGCGTTCCGGTGGTGATGGCGGTGCCGTCGGCCATCGCCATCACCCGGTTCGAAACCGCCGTGACCAGGTTCATGTCGTGCTCCACCATGGCGATGGTAACGCCGAGGTCCGCCGATATGTCCTCGATCCAGAAGGACAGGTCTTCCGTCTCTTCGGGGTTGAGCCCCGACGACGGTTCGTCCAGCAGGAGCAGCTCGGGTTCGGCGCAAAGGGCGCGGGCTATCTCCACGATCTTTCGCGTCCCGTAGGGGAGGGCGCCGACCATCTGGTCCCGGCTGCCCTGCAGGTCAAGCAGGTCGATGATTCTCTCCGCGTAGGATCTGAAGGCGATCTCTTGGCGCCGGACCGTCGGCAGGAACAGGAATTCGGCGACGATGTTCGTGCGGCGGTGCACGTGGCGGCCGATGAGCAGATTGTCGAGTACCGTCGCGCGGTCGAACAGCTCGGTGTTCTGGAACGTTCGCGTGATGCCGAGTTCGGCGACGCGATGTCCGGGCATGCGGCTCATTTCTTCGCCGTTGAACACCATGGTGCCCTCGTCCGCGTCGTATATGCGGTTGATCAGGTTGAATACCGTGGTCTTTCCCGCGCCGTTGGGGCCGATGATGCTGAACACTTCGCCCCGGCGAATCTCGAAGGACACATCGCGCACCGCCCTGACGCCCCCGAAACTGAGCGAGAGGTTGCGAGCCTCGAAGAGCGCCGCCTGGTTCGAATCCATGCCTGAAGGGGTCACTGCACGCGTTCCGTTCGAAGATAGGCTTTCTGGCGCTTGTGGGTCGCCTTGCGATACAGCGGAAACAGGCTCAGCCAAGAGCGGATCTTGAGCCAGCGACCGTAGAGCCCCAAGGGTTCGAAGACGAGGAACAGGGCCAGGATCAGGCCGAACACGCCCAGCTCGAGTCCGGGGATCTGACCGACGGCGGATGGCAGGACATCCCGCGCCAGGGCGATCACCTGGGGCAGGTAGCCGACGAAGATGGCGCCGAAGACGACCCCGTGCAGGGAGCCCAGTCCGCCTACCACGACGAGCAGCAGGAGTTGTATCGACGTTTGCACGGTAAACGCGTCCGGCGCCAGGTAGCCGATCCTGTGGGCCAGCAGGACGCCGGCAAGGCCCGTGAACGCGGCGGATACCGCAAACGCCGTGGTCTTGGTGCGCGCCAGGTGCACGCCCATGCTCTCGGCCGATATCTCGGAGTCCCGCACGGCAACGAAGGCGCGTCCCGTCGGGCTGCGCAGCAGGTTCGCAGCCGCGAACAGGCCCGCCGCGAGTACACCTAAGGACACGTAGTACAGCACGTAGCTATCGGCCAGGCTGACGCCGAAAAAGTCGGGTTGGGGGACAGACATGCCGCGCAGGCCGCCGGTGACCGGTTCCCAGTGTTCGATTCCGTACGCCACGATGCGTTCGAACGCCAGCGTTGCGATCGCGAGATATACGCCGGTCATCCGCAGCGCGGGTATGCCCACGAGGGCGCCGACAAGCGCGGTGAACGCCACGGCGACAGGCGCCGAGACAGCGAAGGGGACGCCGTAACCGAGGAGCACCGCGTGGCAGTAGGCGCCGAGAGCAAGGAACGCCGCGTGCCCGAGGCTCACCAGTCCGGTATAGCCCACCAGCAGCATGAGTCCGATACCGGCAATGGCCCAGATGAAAACGAGCACCAGTTCGCCTACGTAGAACGTGCTCAGGAACAACGGTGCGACGACCACGCTTACCGCCAGAAGCGCGTACCAGAACCGCTGGCCGTTGTGGCGGAACAGGTTGACGTCCTGGCCGTAGTGGGTGGTAAGGACGAATCGCATGCCGGGTGCTAGACCTTCTTCTGTTGCATGGAAGCAAAGATGCCTTGGGGGCGAGCCATGAGCATCACCAGCAGGATCACGAATGCACTGACTTCTCCCAGTCCCGCTGGCAGGTAAAGGCCGGCGAACTGCTCCACGACGCCGATCAGCAGACCGCCGACGATCGCGCCGGGCAGGCTCCCAAAACCGCCCACGATGGCCGCGGCGAACGCCTTGATGCCAAGGAATCCCATCATGGGATCGATCAGCATCACCGGAGCGACCAGCACGCCCGCGGCGGCCGAGATCGCGGCGGAGATGCCCCAGACCAGCGAGGTGACGCGCTTGACCGGGACGCCGCAATAGTAGGCGGCAAGTTGGTTCTGGGATGCCGCCTGCATCGCGACCCCGATGCGCGAGTATCGAAAGAACGCCCACAAGGCGATGCAGAGGAGGGCGGTGCCACCGATAACCACGAGGTTCTCGTAACCGAGCACGACGCCGCCAACCTCGAGCACGCTCCCGGCGAACGGGACATCCAGAGTGCGTGGGCCACTGCCCCAGATCGCGCCGGCAACGGCCCTGAGTATGAAGCCGAGACCGATGGTGAGCATCAGCACGGCGAACGGTGGTTCTCCGATCATCGGCCGAATCACGGTGCGCTCAAGGCCCATGCCGAATCCGACCATGACGACAAGCGTGATCAGGAATCCGACGAAGAAGGGCAGTCCCGCCAGGTTGACGAAGGTGATCGCCACGAAAGCGCCGAGCATCATCATGTCGCCCTGGGCGAAGTTCAGCATCTCCGTGGCCTTGTAGATCATCACGAAGCCAAGGGCGATGAGTCCGTAGACACACCCTTGGGAAAGGCCGCTCAGCAATAGCTGAAATACTTCCATTTGGCTTACGCTATCCGTGCGGTCCGCGGGTCGGTCGTCACCGCGTTCAGCCCTGCTCCTTTGACTTCCAGAGCGGACAGTAGGTTACCGCCTGCCCGGTGATCCGGAAACCCGAATGTCCGATCGGAACTGGAGGAGATTGATGTCAATACAAAGGGTTTCAGAGGGTTAGTGAATCCCTGCACCAGAGTGGGGTATACGATCACCCGGCAGAGACTTCGCATATCCGAAGGGTACTTTTATTCACAAGCCACACGCTTCGGACATGCTTGAAATCACCTTCAAAAGTGAATCTATTAAATTAGAAAAATGTCCTATAGATCTGTTTTGTCTATATAAAATTACAAAATTCATCGTTCCGTAACGCTTCATCCCCACGCCGTCGATAATCAGTCCCCAGACTTATCCACAACCTTCAGCCAGTTTCGTGGCTGGAGAAAACGGCTCGTGAGGGTTGCCTCCGGCGAGTTCGGTGGCGGCCTGTAGCCGTATGTCCAGCGCGCCCGCGGGGGCAGGGAAGCCAGCACGGATTCCACGTTCCGTCCCGATTGCAGGCCGTAGCGGGTTCCGCGGTCCACGGCCAGGTTGAACTCCGCATACCGGCCGCGCCGAAACAGCATGAAAGCCTCTTCGCGTTCGCTCCAGGGCATCTTCGCGCGGCGCTCGAAAATAGGGGCATAGGCCGGCAGGAAGTGCTTTCCGACGCTGGCGACAAGGGCGAGGCTGGCGTCGAATCCACCCTCGGTCCAGTCGTCGAAGAAGATGCCGCCGACACCGCGCGGTTCCTTGCGGTGCGGCAGGTAGAAATAGCGGTCGCAATTGGCCTTCAGCCGGGCATGGACATCCCCGTGGGGGCGGCAGGCCTCGTAGGCCGTTCGATGCCAGTGCACCACATCCTCCGTGAATGGGTAGTAGGGCGTGAGGTCGAAACCGCCGCCGAAGTGCCAATGGGGATCCCGGTCGGAATCCGTCGTTCCGACGAGAAAGAACCGCAGGTTCATGTGGGCCGTCGGCACGTACGGGTTGCGGGGATGCACGATCAGCGAAATCGCCGTCGCCTGAAAGGGCTGTCCCGCGAGGTGCGGATTACGATCCGTTGCGGCGGCGGGGAGGCTTGAGCCGATCGCGTGGGTGAACAGGACCGCGGCCTTTTCGATGCTGGCGCCGTCCTGCAGCACGCGGGGCCGGGAAAGGCCGCCGTGGGGCAGGGCGGCGGCTTGTCCTTCAAACGCTCCCTCGCCGTCCAGGTCCGCGAGTCTCGCCTCGATCTCGTCCTGCAGGTCGCGGAAGAGCTGGCGCACGGGCTTGATCCCTATTCCCATGGGCTTGCTCCTCGCCCCATCAATCAGGTAGTGGGGGCATCGTCTTCTCTCTCCCGAACTTCGTATAGCTCCGACGAATCCACCAAGCGATTCCAGCACCAACAATGGCGTTAATTAGCAAAAAAATGCGATCGTTCGATGCTCCGGGGATCCATCGCACATCGCCATAGTGGATGGTGTCCCAGAACAGATGCGAAGATACGCCAAGCGCGAATCCCGCAAGAATCGGCCCAATCCACCTCGAGTTCGCGCGTCGATACCACAACCATGCCAGAAAAGGAAAAAAGGCGCTGTGGAAGAATGGATTCCTATGAAAACCTATGCCGAAGCCAAGATCCCAGTCGGGAAACCAAGTTCCAAGCATAGTGCCTATGCCGACAAAGAACGTTTCTTCCCATGTCCCCTTTCGTCGAACGAGCACAAAGAAGACAATCATGAAGCCAACTCCAACTGTCATGTGAACGATCCGCTCGTCTGTCATTCCGGCTCGCCTGTCAACGACATAGACCCAAGGATGATAGATGGGTCGACGAGGGCATTGCGCTGGAACGGTTGGCATCTGAATGCAGCAAGGCTGTCGGGCGGGCTGTGCGCCAAGATCGCCAGGTCAGACAAGACCCGTCCGATGGGACTACAGCGCCTGCCAGGCGATTGACATTGCGGAGGTCACGCATGGACAGATGCGAGCGCGCGCGGGAGATCGTGGCCGATGCGCACGGTGCGCTCGACAGGGCGGCGGCCAAGCTCAACGAAGACGCGCAGATCGAACTCTACGACCTGGCCTTTTCGAGCGCTGAGCTGAGGGCCGCCCAGATCCTGCTGGAATATCCCGCGCATGACGCATCACCGGACGAGCGCGAGTTCAAGGAAGCGCTGGCGCTGACGTTCTCCGCCGAAGCCGCCAGCAACCTGCACCACAGGCTCCGGCTCCGGCCCAGCGCCTACGGGTTAGGCGCAGCCCAACTCCCGAACGACTACGTGGAACTCGCCGACGCGTACCTGTCTCCAGGTCACCTGTGCGCCCTCGGACAGGCGTGGCGCGATCGGAGCGGGCGGTTGCCGGGCGACCACCTCGACCAAGAGAAGTCGATGATCCGCGAGACATTCCGCCAGTTCGCGGACGAACGCGTGGCGCCCTTGGCGGAAGCGATACACCGCGGCAATACGATGATCCCCGACGCGATCATCGACGGTTTGCGGGATCTCGGCTGTTTCGGGCTGTGCGTTCCGGAACGCTATGGCGGATTGCAGCGGGACGACAGCGAGGACCGGCTCGGCATGGTGATCGTGACCGAAGAGCTGTCGCGAGGCTCGCTGGGCGCCGCCGGCAGCCTGATCACGCGTCCGGAGATCATGGCGCAGGCGCTCCTGGAAGGTGGTACCGAAGCGCAGAAACAGCGCTGGCTGCCCGGCCTGGCCGCGGGAGATCCCCTGTGCGCGGTTTCCGTCACGGAGCCGGGCACGGGATCGGACGTGGCCGCGGTATCCCTGAGAGCGGAGAAGACCCAAGGCGGCTGGCTGCTTAACGGAGGCAAGACCTGGTGCACGTTCGCGGGCAAGGCGGGCGCCATCCTGGTGCTGGCCCGGACCGATCCGGACGTCCGGCCCGCGCATCGCGGACTGTCGCTTTTCGTGGTGGAGAAACCAAGCTACGACGGACACGACTTCGAATATGCGGAACCACGCGGCGGCAAGGTTTCCGGGCGCGCAATCCCGACGATCGGATACCGGGGCATGCACTCGTTCGAGATGTTCTACGACGACTTTTTCGTGCCTGACGACGCGTTGGTGGGCGAATCCCAGGGACGCGGGAGGGGTTTCTACTACACGATGCGAGGTTTTTCGGGCGGTCGGCTGCAGACGGCGGCGCGCGCCAGCGGGCTGATGCGGGCTGCGTTCGAGGCCGCACTGGACTACGCCGAGAACCGAAGCGTGTTCGGCCGCGCCGTGGCCGGTTTTCCGTTGACCCTGCAGAAACTCGCGCGCATGGGCATGTATATCGTTGCTTGCCGGCAGTTCTCGTACGCGGTCGCGCAGCGCATCGACGCGGCCGGAGCCAGCCGACACGGCGCGCAGATGGCGGCAAGCCTCGTCAAGCTGTTCGCCTGCAAGGTCGCCGAGTCCGTCACGCGGGAAGCGATGCAGATCCACGGCGGCATGGGTTATGGCGAGGAATCCGCAGTCAGCCGCTACTTCGTCGACGCCAGGGTCTTGTCGATCTTCGAAGGCGCTGAGGAGACTTTAGCACTCAAAGTGGTCGGCCGTGCGCTGTTGTCGGGAGCGCACTCACTGTGGGTAGATCTGATCACTGAGTGAGCCTCAATCTCCCCTATACTGAATATATATACATGGTATGATGCTCTTGTCGCGGCAGGCTCCTTGCACACCGGGCAATTGACGACAACACGAAACGCGATCGCAACAATATCGAGCTCGACGCGATCGAAATCCACTCCGGATCGGCGAACCTTTGCGAACGTCGACTCCAGATCCTTTCAAATGGCCACGATGGCGTTGGATTCCGGGTAATTCACGGCGATGCGTTCTCGACACGGGCACACAAATCGCTCTCGGGCAACACTTACGATCTGGTCATCGCTAATCCCCCGTACGTGCGCTATCAAGCACTGAACGGTCGTGGCGAATCCGTGCGTTGTGGTCTTGAGCAGATCATCAGCGAAGTCCTTGAGGGTCCGATTCGCGATGTATGGGGAACCCTTGCCGCCTGCTATTCGGGTCATTCCGATCTATCGGTCCCGGCGTGGATTCTCTGCGGACTGCTCGTAAGGCCGGGCGGTCGCCTGGCGATGGTCGTACCCGCGACTTGGCGGTCACGAGCCTACGCCGATATCGTTCGCTATCTGCTTCTCCGCGCTTTTGCGCTTGAGTTGGTGATCGAGGATACACATCCGGGGTGGTTCCCCGACGCACTGGTAGGGACACACCTTGTAGTCGCCCGACGGCTTTCCAATGAAGTTGCGGCGGTTCCCCTTATGGCTAGAACGTCGTGGTCCGAGAACCCGTGGGTGCAGGTCTGGCGGGAAGCGGCGTCGGCTAGATCCTTGGTCGGCGGTGCCACAAGGGGAGGCCGTCCCGAAGCGGCATTCGCCTCTTGGTGTCGAAGCGGGGATCTTTCGGATCCGCGTCCAGGCGTCACGCTGCGGATGTCTTCCCATCGACGTGAGTGGGTGTCCATACGGCATCGTGCCGGAAGGAGCCATTGGTTGCAGAAGCTGGAGCCATCAAATTCGCCAGCTTCGCGAAAATTCGGGATGTCGGCCAAGCATTGTCCTGATCGAGAAGAGATGCTCGCGCGCCTTGCCGATCCATTGCGTGATGTCGTTCCAAAGAACTTACTGACCGAAGCCCTCCGCTCCATCGAGGAGCTTGGCATCAAGACCGGGCAAGGACTGAGGACGGGCTGCAATCGCTTCTTTTACGTGCGACTCGTCGAACAACTGCCCAACGGATGGTCAACCGTCGTCACGAACCCGCTTTTCGGGCCTCGAACGTTGCGCGTGCCCACAACCGCGTTGCGACCCGTCCTGCATCGCCAGACGGAACTTG
The DNA here is from genome assembly GCA_026706665.1 of Gammaproteobacteria bacterium. Taxonomy (GTDB): domain Bacteria; phylum Pseudomonadota; class Gammaproteobacteria; order Pseudomonadales; family Azotimanducaceae; genus VXNE01. The sequence goes on from JAPOYI010000172.1 coordinate 12,331, forward strand.
ACGCGTGGCGACGCGCAGACGTCCGAACCCGCGTCCTCGACTTGCGCGGATGGGCGTTGCCGGAAGATATGAAGACCGTAGCAACGGCCTTCCAAGCGTATCGACCCAAAGGAGAAGGTGAAGGATCAGGAGAGGAGGAAGAAGGACGAGGAGAGAAGAGGGGAGTAGAACGAGGAATTGTGGCCCGCGTCTTGCACGGCGCTCCTCAAGTCCACGCGAATCCGGATCCGTCGATACTAATCGACGCCAACTTCTCGACCTTTCGCTCCGACGAACCGCAGTGGTTGCCAGAAATTCTGGCGGCGCTCTTTAACAGCGTCTGGTTCAAGGTGCTCATGGAGGCGACCGGAACGCGCTTGGGCGGCGGTGCCCTCAAGCTGGAAGCACCCCATCTCAAACGCCTACTCCCCCCGACGCTACCGGACGAAGCCTATGCCAGTCTTGGTGCGGCTATTCGGTCCGAAGCGCGATCCCGCACACCCGCTGCGCCACCAGCTCCCGCGCCGAGTGCTCGACCTTGCGCGGGTCGCGATGGTCCGCGAAACAGCCCGCGATCCGATCCATCAGCCCCAGCCGCCGGTCCACCTCGCGCAGCAAGACGCCGCCGCCGTCCGAGGTCAGCCGGCCGCCGTCGAAGCGGCCCGCGACCTCGCGGCGGCCGAAGGCGTGAAATTCGAGCTGCGCGGGCGTACACTGTGTGACCAAGGGACCTCCTTGCCGGGACTATGCAAGTCTTTGATTGAACTCGAATTATCCGACAAATCGGGGTCCCTTTCCACCAAATTGGTGAGATATGTGGGCTAGGGGATTCGTGGCGGTTCTCCGAGATAGGATTGACGCTCGGCAGGGCCACCCCGTCGAGGACGCTCGGCGCGGAGCACGAGAGACCGGACCGGAAGGTGCCTGGCTGGCCCCGGCTTGCGCCCTCGGAGGCAACGCCAGTGACCGTTGCGGTCCTTCTGGCGGCCGGTTGGCGGGCCTTGGAACCGTGTTATAGACTGCGGAGGCGACGGTGACGCGGGGGCCTGATGTGCGCGGTCGTACTGGTTGGCCTCGTCGGGGTCTCCGCAAAAGAGGGCTTGCTAGATGGAGATGATTCAGGGTGCCGAGTGGGTCGTAGTGGCGATCTTCCTGACCGCGACCCTAGCAGGACTATTTCTGGTGGTGTCGGCGCAAGGCGACATGAATCTGCGGGAAGAAACCGGAGAGAACGACGACGACCAGGCCGCAACGATGCTCATAGACTTGATCAACAAGACGCGTAACAGTCTGGTCATTCATGATGATGGAAACGACTCCGACGAGTCTGTGTATAACAACGATCAGGTGGTGGCTGCGGTGCGGGATCGGATACGACAACGCCGGCGGCTGAAGGTGAAGTGCCTGTTCAACGACAGGGACAAACTGAAGCTGTTGGACCTCGCGGACGGGGAGTGCAAGGGCAACATTTCTATCTGGTATGCCAGCGGCGACAGGCCCAAGAACGAGATCCACTACAAGATCGTGGATGGCGGCCGCCTCGTACACCTGTCCGCGCACGAACACGGAGCTAGCGAAAGGGGCTATGTGTTACGCAGGGCGGAACCGTGGTGGGCGGCTAGGACCCGTCGCCGGATCAGCAGGCCGTATCTGGATCATTTCGAACACAGCCTGCTAGGGGCTGAACAGCGGGCCTGAGGCCAAGGCTTCGTTCTCACGGTGGCGGAAAGCGACTCCATCAGCCTGCAGCACCTGCAAATGGCAGACTCGCAGCTATACATCACCGTCGCGCTCTTCGTGGCGATCGCGGCGATCGTGACGACATACATCCGGGGAAGAGAAGGGAGTCTATTGCCGAGGCCGCGGGTGAACGCCGTTGGCTTGACGCTGCTCGCGGGGTCATGGGTTGGCATCCTGCAGATTGGCTGGTCCATGATCGTAAGGAACGACTACGGGACGATGTCGACAATGGCGGTGGTGGACCTCATCCTGCATTCGCTCGCGCTTGCGCTGATCTTGGGCTTGGCGTGCGTGTGGTATTGGGCGGTGGCCATCTACCGGGAGACCCCCGCAGGTATGCCGACGAACCCGGCGAACAAGCCATGAGCGCGGCGGGCGAGGTTTCGTGGGCAGGCTACGGGTTCACGATCTACGATCCAGCTCATACGACCTGGAACGATGTCCCGGGCGTGTACATATTCGCGGGGTTGGACACGAGTCAGCGCTGGTGGCATGCGGCGTATATTGGCCAAACGAAGTCGTTCAGCACTCGGCTGCCTAGCCACGAGCAATGGTGGGCGGCTACCCAACAAGGCGCGACCCATATTCACGCACGTGTGGTGCACGATGAGTACCAACGAATCGCGATCGAGAGCGCGTTGATCCAGTCGTACCAGCCGCCACTGAATCGCACAGGCTGACAAAGCGTATCGGACTCGGGGCGGCACGGTAGGGAATGAAAGCCAGTCGTACACCCCGAAAGAGCAACGGTGGGCAAGGCGAGTGTGGGCTAGGACGAGCTGTGGCGTAACTGCTGTTCGTCGGTTCGTCGAGACGCGCTCTGGCTGCAACGCGGCCGCGGAGTGGTCGCTGCGCGACCTAGTGTTCAGTCATGGATGAAAAAAGGGATATGTCGCGGTTTGTGGCAGAATACTCTTGGAGGACGCTGTTGGGGGAGCCCGAGGAGGAGGTTCCCATGCGGAAGAAGTACATAGTTCGGCTGTCGGAAGAGGAGCGGAAGACGTGCGCCGAGGCGGTGCGGAAGCTGAGCGGCGGCAGCGAGAAGGCGCGTCGGGCGCGGATTCTGCTGAAGGCGGACGCGGACGGTCCGGGGTGGACGGACGAGCGCATCGCGGAGGCGTTCGACTGCCGGCGGCAGACGGTGGAGAACGTTCGGAAACGTTTCGTGCTGGAGGGCTTCGAGGCGGCGCTGGAGCGCAAGAAGCAGGCGGTGCCGTCGGTGCCGAAGCTGCTCGACGGCGAGCGGGAGGCGCGGGTGATCGCGCTGCGCCTGGGTTCGCCGCCGCCGGGGTACGCGGACTGGTCGCTGCGGCTGCTGGCGAAGCGCGTGGTGGAGTTGGGCATCGTCGAGTCGATCAGCCACGAGACGGTGCGGCGGACGCTAAAAAAAACGGCGTCGCGGGGCGCAAGGTCGCGTACTGGGTGATTCCGCCGAAGGCGGACTGCCGAGTTCGCGGCGAACATGGAGAACGTGCTGGAGGGGCGCTACGCCGACTGCGAGCGGGTCACCCTGGTCTGCGATAACCTCAACACGCACACCATCGGCGCTTTCTACGAGGCGTTCGAGCCGGCGCGGGCGCGCGCCTTGGCGCGGCGCGTCGAGTTCTGCCACACGCCGAAACACGGCAGCTGGCTGAACGTGGCGGAAAGCGAGCTGAGCTGCATGACGCGGCAATGCCTGAAGCATCGCCGCATCGGCGACATCGAGACGCTGCGCGAAGAGGTCGCCGCCTGGTCGGACGACCTCAACGACGCCCAGCGGGGCGTCGACTGGCACATGGGAACCGACGACGCGAGCCGCGAGCTGAAGTCCATGTATCCAAAAACTGAACTGTGACGGAACACTAGTCACGTCGTTCGACTTCGGAATCACGGAACCAAACGCCCTTAGACATTGGTTGGCATTGGACCACGGTACGGTTCGAGTAGCGGGCGCCGATCGTATCGCTAGTCGCTCTGTCAAACCTTCGACAGCGTTTCATCCCAAGGTCTACGCATTTCATCTCGACGATCAAACCTGCAATTTGCTCATCACGTCGGCGAATCTCACCGCGAGGGGGTTCACCGTGAATACTGAAGCTGGTTGGCCTCAACTCGGCGTTTCTTCTTCGCAGGTCGCCGCGGCATTCTCCCGGCTTTGCCAAGGTACGCAACCACTATCCGTGGAGGTGCTTGACGCTTACGACGAATACCCGAATAACTTTGTGATCGGTCGTCCCCGTTTACGGATGGGAAACCGTCAATGGGTGGACCGCCCATTAACCTGGCACGGCAACAACCGGATGGAGCGGTTAAATCTCCCGACACAGGCTCAAGGCGGTCCAGACTACAGCAGTTCGGTCGTAAGGTTTCGCCGACTACCAGACGACTGCTTCGAACTCGCCGTGACACCGTTGGATTCGGATATCGCAAATGCATGGAAGCATGCTTCGTCGGAAAACGGCAATCTGTTCAGACTTGCTGCCCAAGCGAGCGCGAGGCTCGTTGGACTATTGTAGGTCCATGGTGCCGGTTTCTCGGCAACGCCACTCAATTACGCATAATATATATTATGTTAAATAGCGGCTACGCTATAGCGTTGATGTGGCTATGGCATAGACCTGCGGATCCAGGCCGGTCGCCCTACCTGATGCTCAATCTCGCGTTGACCATTCCCTCGGTATCCTCTGCATCGATGGCCGCTTGAAGGATCTTCAGGTCCTCCCCGACAAGCAGTCCGGTCCATCGCAGCACGTCGTTGAACGGCTGCTGCCGGATGACGACGTTGACGCTGCCATCGCTCTCGGGCCTGTACCGCGTGAGGCGGACGTTCGCGTCGCGTGCCGTGGCATCGATCAACGTGAGAAGTGAACGGTTCGATGCGGCCGGGTTCGCGTCGTCCCGTTTCTGCCTTGCTTCGGCTTCGTGCGCGAGCATCCAGTCGAGCCGCGACTGCTGCTGTTCGTAGCGCGCAAGTGCCGCCGTGCGAAAGTCGTGTGCGGGCGAAAACGCGGCGGCATAAAGAACCGCTACAGACACCACGGCGCCGGCGACCTGCAACAGGAGCCGCTCACGTTGCTCGAGGGCCCGGTATCGCCGTTCCAGGCCCGTGTCCCTGAGTGCGGCCCGCAATCGTTCGAGAATCATCGTTCAGAGGCGCCTTCGGGGATCCGAACGCGCAGGCGCGCGCGTACGACGTTGTCGCGCTCTTCCGCGCTGCTTATGTCTACGGCGAGCGCCTGCCCTTCGAGTTCGCGCTTGAGTGCGTCGATCTCGGCGTATCCCGCCAACCAGAGTTCGCTCGTGAGTTCGCTCCGGGAATCGTTGAAGGTGATCGACCTGACGTTGATGTCCGCTGTCCCCCGGTCCGTTCCCGCCGCCAGTTGTCCCAGCAGCAGGTGGAACGCGCCGCTCCCCGCACCGGATTCGCGCAGCTTCGCCCGCATCTGGGCGTATGCGTTGGGAACGCGCCGCTCGTTCGGATAGATGCTGCGATAGAGCTCCGCGGACTCCACTTCGATGGCGTCGGCCCGGTGGTTTGCGACGTATCCCTCGGCAATCAGTACTCCGAGGGTGACGATCAGCCACAGTGCGGCCAGGGCGGCCACACTGCGCCAACCTCCACGGAATGCGCGCGCCCGTTTCGCGGGCGTAAACGGTCCCTGCAGCAGGTTGACCTCTTCCCGGTACCGATCCCATCGCGAGGCAAGGAAATCCAGCACGGTTCCCTCAAGCGGCGTGCGCCTGACGGTGAAACCGTTGTGGTCCGTCTGTGGCCCGGACAGGTCGCCGCCTATCAGATGCAGGTCAAGAGGCTCGTCCATTTCGCCGAAACTTGCGCGGACCGATTCGAGGACGTGGCCAAGTGTCGACGTCTCCACGCTGACTATGTCCTCGGGAGTCCTCACCAGCGCCTCGCCGTCCTCGAGGAGCACGCTCGCTGAAGTCTCGTCGCAGGGAAGCAGGCACGCGTCGGGCGCCATGTGACCCGGACGCAGGCCGCCATCGGCGAGGCGGGCGAGCCAGCCGGCAATCAGTTGCCTGTCGATCAGCGCGCAGCGGACGGGCTGCCCGCGCGATATCGGTCCGTGCGCCAGGTGCAGGGTCTCGACATCCTGGGTAAGGAACTCCTCCACCGCGAACGGCAATGCGCGCCGCATCTGTGCGGCGCGGCGGCCGGGAACCGTGCGGGACAGCCAGGCCACGCGGGCGCTGGGAACGAGGACCACGATGTTGTCCGGGTCGGCCAGGGCCTCCTCCGCATCGGCCACCCCGTCCGCTTCGAGGATATCCGCGGCGTCCGATTCGCCCTGCGCCACCGTGTTGCCGCGGCCGTCGTGCAACAGCCACTGACAGTGGATGGCGTCCTGGGACTGCTCCGCACTACGGTCCGCCGGTCCCGGTGCCGATAGAATCCGGATGAACAGCCGCACGAGGTATCTCCCCTACTTCGACGAACCGAAGGCCAGGAACATTCACTAACTCAACTGGCCGCCTGGTGCAAGACCGCGAATCAAGTGTCGCCTGCGGTTTCGGTGCCGGCCGGGACAGCTTCGTAGGTGGACGGAACGCGACGGCCGAAGTCCCGGCCAAGGAGCCAGATCCTGCCGGTAACCGGGTCGCGGTAGAGCGTCGAGACCAGCTCCGCACGGGCATCGCCCAGGTCGACCCGCACCTGTACCTCGAAAAACGCGCTGGTTACCGTCAGTGCTTCGACGCTGTCGCGCAGCCCCGGGTACTGCGTTACGGCCTCGGCAATGTCCTTGAACTCCCTCGCGGACTCCGCCGGGGCCTCCGCTTCTTCCGTTGCGAACGATGCGCCCAGACTGTACAGGACGGTGCCCCCCGCCGTATTGGCGTTGACCCTGAGTTCGCTGTCGGGGAGCAGCGCGACATGGGGCATCAAACGTTCGTACGCAGCCTTGGTGAACCCCTTTACGGCGAGCATCGCGCTGGCGCTGGCGGCAGGTTGATTGGCGGCGCGATAGGCGGGTTGCGCGAGCAGGTAGTCCTCGTCTTCGGCGCCGTATCCGTACACGGTCTCGTCGCCGTCTATCCAGTCGAGCCAGGCATCCGCCAGGTTGGGGTCGAGTTCGAGCTGTGCCAGGAGGCGCTTGAACCGCTGCAGGTTTTTCGGCGACCTGACCGCGTTCAGGTTGAGACGCCGTTCCAGGTCGACGATGGCAAGTTCGATCCGTCCCCCTTCGATTTCAAACGGTCGGATCGGCAACGCCCAGTTTTCGAGGAGCGTGTCGAGGGCGTTGTTGTTGGACCAGTCCTCGAACAGGAGCTGGCGCGCATAGGTCTCCGCGCCGAAGGCATACTGGCGTGCCTGCCCGCCTTCGAAGACGTGTCGGGCGTGGGCAATGGTGAGCGACTGTCGCGAGATCATCTGGGATGCAATCGCACTGGCGAGCGCCACGACCAGCAAAACGCTGACAAGCGCTACACCGGAGACACGGCGGACGCGTTCGCCAGCATGGACAGCAAGGTCGGAACTGGCATGGCGGCGCTCTTCGATCAGATTGATTACGTGATATATCAAAAAATTAAGTACTTTATTTCATTCGGTTTCGAGATCACGCTCGGGGTCTGCAACAAGAACCTGGGGCGCCATCTTCGCGGGGACCGTCCACAGGCGCTCGATATCGCCGTATGGAGGCAGCGTCATCTGCAGGACCACGGCGGCGAGTCCCTTTTCCGCGGCGACGGCGTCACCCTCCGGCGGCCAGAACCTGTGCTCGACCCCGGCGGCATCCACCGCCAGGACATCCATCTCGGTGATATCGGCGAGCAGTAGCTGTCGGATCGGACGACTGTCCCGGGCGCGGTCGAGTACCGGCCAGTAGAGGCGAAACAACGCGTCTTCCACCCTCGCGTAAGCGACCCGTTGCAGTTCCGAACGGCCCTGTCCCAGCGGATTGGCCCAGCCGCGCCGGGTCAAATGCAGTACGCCGAACTCGTCGATCTCGAACCCGGGATGCGAATCGCCGAATTCGTCACGCACGTCCCGATATGCGAGTTGCTGGACGTCACGCCGGATAATCTCGATCGCGCGCTGCACTTCGACGAGGCGTTGGGCCCGGACCTCGATGACCTCCTCCATGTCGATGATCTGTATCAGCAGGCGGTTCGACATGAGGCCAATCACGGCGAATACCGCCAGGGCGACCAGCATCTCGATCAGGGTGAATCCGGACCGCTTCACGTCAGTGCCGCCCGATGAACGCCGTCAGGGTATCGACCGGCCCCACTTCGCGTCCGTCTTCCAGGGCGAAGACCGAGTATTCGGCCCGCCACAGCATGGGATGATCCGTCTCGTGGATTTCCTCGACGACCAGCCACTCCCGGGAACCGAGATTGACGCGGCGGCGATCGGTGCCGGCGGACACCGGCGTACCCTCCACGACCTGGTCCAGGCGCACGCGCTCGATTTCGTTCTCCGCCACCCACCGGGCGAGCGCCCGACGCTCCATCGAGTAGGTTTGCGCCGCCGTATCGCCTCCCCTGACGAGCACGGCCGTCGCGACGATCGACACGACGGCCAATGCGACCATCAGCTCGATCAACGTAAAGCCGGGCCTGCTGCTCAAGTTCGTTCTTCCGGTTGATCCGCTCGGGACGCCCGCGTACGGGAGATTCCGTCGGAAGTCACCGACCACGGGGGATGCCCGCCAGCGCGGATACTGATGAGGAACGGAGTTTGCTCGCCGCTCGCCAGGATCAATACCTGGGGAATGCGGGGGTTCGCGTCGCCCTCCTCCTCCTCGGTCGCCTGCCCATCCTGCCCTCTGGCCAGTTGCCTGGACGAAGCGCCCCAGTCCGATTGCTGCAGGGACAGGACCACGCCTTCCGGAGTATTCCGGGTTCTGAAGGTGCTCTTCGATGCCGCCCGCCAGGCGCTGGCGAGTTCGTCGTGGACCAGGAATCCGTATCGCGTCTGGTCGACGAACACTCCCCAGGACTCGTTCCCGCTGACCGCTTCGGCCCGCGCGAGTTCGATCAGTTCCGCGAGCCGCCTGGCTTCCGTCTCCACATCGCGTGCCCTGTCCGCGCTGATCGAATGGAGTATCACGACGCCTGCCAGGACGCCGATGATCGCCATGACGATGAATATCTCGATGAATGTGAACCCGGCGCGCGTCACGCGCAGCCGCACCGGGCGCAAGCGACACCGTGGCCCGGAATTCACCGGAGCGCGGCGCCCGTCAGAGATCGCGATAGTGGATGTCCGCCGCGGACCCCTCGCCGCCCTCCTTGCCGTCGGCGCCCAGCGAGTACAGCTCGAACGTATCACCTGCATTGATGTAGACGTAGGGGTTCTGCCACGGGTCGGGCGGAACCTTTCCAGTTCGGGTGTAGCCGCCTGGGTTGTAGTTCCTCGGCTCGGGAAACCCGCTTGGCTTGTTCACCAGGGCTTCGAGGCCCTGGTCCGTGGACGGGTAATGGGCGTTGTCGAGGCGATACATGTCGAGGGTTGCGCCAATGGCGCGCAGATCGGACATCGCCGCGGTGCGGCGGGCCTGGTCGCTGCGGCCGATGAGGTTGGGCACGAACAGCGCGGCGATCACGCCGATGACAACCACCACCAGCATGATCTCCACGAGGGTGAAACCGGCGCGCCGCCTGTTCATGGTTCAGGCCACAAGTTCATGAATACTGAGAATCGGCAGGAGAATGGCCAACACGATGGTGACAACAACTAGCCCCATGATAACCATCATTGTCGGCTCGAACACGCGTACCAGGGCGTTCGTCAGCCTCTCGATCTCGCTTTGCTGAAACCGCGCCACCTTGCGCAGCATTGTGTCCAGTTCGCCGCTCGACTCGCCACTCGCGACCATGTGCAGGAACATCGGCGGGAAATGCCCCGAGGAACCCAGCGCCGCGCGCAGGCTCGAACCTTCACTCACCAACTGGACGGCATCGCTCAAGCCCCTTTTGAGCCACTGGTTGGAGACCACCTCCCCGGCGATGCGCATGGCTTCGACCAATGGGACGCCGCTCGATGTCAGTATCGAGAGCGTATTGGCGTAGCGGCTGGCGTTGCTGCCGCGAACGATCCGGCCCAGCAATGGCAGGACAAGCTTCCGGCGATCCCATTGCAGGCGAACGCCGGGGTGTGCGAGCAGGCGGCGAAGACCGATCCAGACCACGAGGAGGCCAAGGGCCAGCAACCACATGTAGCCTTGCAGGAACTCGCTCAAGGCAATCATCAGCCGCGTCAGCAGCGGCAGTTCGCTCCCGGTGTCTTCGAACACCTGGACGACTTCCGGCACGATGTAAACCAGCAGCGCGCCGACGATCAGCATGGCGAAGACGAGCAGGACGACGGGATAGAACAGTGCCATCTCGACGTTCCTGCGGGACTCGAAACTCGCCTCGGTGTAGTCGGCGAGGTTTTCCAGCACAGCGTCCAGGTGGCCGGACTGCTCGCCCGCGGCCACCGTGGACCGGTACATGTCGGAGAACGTGGACGGGAACTCGCCGAGGGCCGCGGCGAGTGTATGTCCTTCCCGAACCCTTCCGCGCACGGTCATGATCATGGCACGGGGCCGGCGTTTCTCGATCTGGCCGGCGACGGCGTCGAGCGATTCCTCCACGGGCAGCCCGGCGGAGATCATCGTGGCCATCTGGCGGGTGAACAGGGCCTGGTCCAGCGCGGACATGCCGCGGGGAAACGCCCAGCGAAACCCGTCGGCGCGCTCCCGGGTGATGTCGACGGAAAGTGGAGTGAGCCCGGCGTCGCGCAGCGCCTGGCGCACCTGACGGCTGCTATCGCCTTCGGTGACCCCCTTTTTCCTGCGTCCCCGCGAATCGAGGGCGAGGTATTCGAACGCAGCCATGAGGGCGCTAGGTCCCGCCGTCGTCCAGGGTAGCCCGCATCACCTCTTCCACCGTCGTGATTCCCTGCCGCACCTTCGCGCGGCCGTCCTCGCGAATGCTGGGGAAGCGCTCCCGGATGTGGTGGAACAGCGTCTGCTCGGAGGCGCGGTCGTGGATCAGTTCCCGCATGGCGTCGTCGGCAACGATGAGTTCGTAGATGCCGGTTCGTCCGCGGTAGCCGCTATGCCCGCAAGCGTCGCATCCCCGGGCGCGATAGATGCTGGTGTCATCCCCGGCGTCCAGGAAGCGCCGTTCGAAGGCGTTCGGCTCCCGGGGCGCCTTGCATTGATCGCACAGTACCCGGACGAGCCGCTGCGCAAGCACGCCGGCGAGGCTCGAGGCGACGAGAAACGGCTCGACGCCCTGGTCCACCAGGCGGACAACCGCGCCGACAGCCGTATTGGTGTGCAGCGTCGACATCACCAGGTGGCCCGTGAGGCTCGCCTGGATCGCGATCTGCGCCGTCTCGAGATCGCGAATCTCGCCCACCATGACGACATCCGGGTCCTGGCGAAGAATCGCCCGCAGGCCCCTGGCAAAGGTCATGTCCGCCTTTTCGTTGACCTGCGTCTGCCCTATTCCGGTCAGGTTGTATTCGACCGGGTCCTCTATCGTGAGGATGTTCATGGTATGCGTGCTGAGTTCGGTCAACGACGCGTACAGGGTCGTCGTCTTTCCTGAGCCGGTGGGCCCGGTCACGAGAAAGATGCCGTGAGGCCGATGGACCACCTCGCGCAGCAGTTCCAGGACTTCCTGGCTCATGCCGAGATAAGGCAGTGTGAGCCGTTCCGCCTGCTTGTCCAGGATGCGCAGTACCACCCGCTCCCCGTTCGCCGAAGGCAGCGTCGAGACGCGGACGTCCACTTCGCGGCCCCCGATGCGCAACGTGATCCTGCCGTCCTGGGGAATTCGCTTCTCGGCGATATCGAGTTTCGCCATCACCTTGATCCGCGACACCAGGAGCGGTGCGAGGGCGCGTTTCGGCCGAACGATCTCGCGCATGACGCCATCGATGCGGAAACGCACGGAGAGGTCCTTCTCGAAGGTCTCGATGTGCACATCCGAAGCGTCTTCCCGGATCGCCTCGGCGAGGAGCGCGTTGATCAGGCGAATGATGGGAGCGTCGTCCTCCTGTTCCAGCAGGTCTCCAACCTCGGGTACCGACTCCGCGAGGCGCGCGAGGTCCATGTCGTCGCCGAGGTCTTCCACCATCTGCTTCGCCTCGGAAGCGTCCCTGGCGTAGACCTCGGTGAGGAGGCGCTCGAATTCTCCGTTCGAAACCTTGCGAAGGGCGAACCCGCTTCCGGCAAACCGCCTGACCTCCGCCAGGGTAGTCAAGGCGGGCATCTCCCTGCAGACGAGGGTGATGCGCCCGTTCGATCCCGGACTGTCCGTAATGGCGACGCCGAACCGTCTCGCGAACGCGAACGGCAAGCGTCTGGCGACTTCGGGTGGTTCCTGCATCTGCCTGGCTACAGTCGGCGGAATGATCAACGGATCATAACGCCCTTATGCGACAGCCGCTTGCCTCGCATGGAACAAACGTCTCCGGGAGCGTCAGCGACCGGGGGCGGTTGTTCCATGGGCGACGAGTTGGGCCGGGCCCGGGGAGCGCGAGGGGCACCACCCTCGCAAGAAAGCGCCCGGCGGCGAAGGCGGCGACCGTGGGGCACTTGCGTCGTCAATACTCGACAGCGCCATGTTCGAAGGTGAAACCGTCTGCCGGCATCCATAGCCGGTGTCGTCTGCCTTCGGCGTCCAGGTTCCAATCGTCGTAACCGGCGTCTTCCCGCCACATCGCCACGCGCACGTTGTCGCCGGACCGGGCGATTCGTGTCACGTAGAAGCGCGCGGGATTGGCTCGCAGTCTCCCAAGCAAGGCCGATACGGTCGCATGTTGCGCCATCTGGTACAGCGTGACCCAAGTTGGCGCGACGAGATCGATCTCCCCGGCCGTGTGCTTTGCCAATGCATCGGTCGGACGTATCCACCGGTGCGCTTCTATTTCGCCTCCGTCGACGTTGATCGCCTGCTCCCGGCTGCGGGCGGCGAAGAACCAGGTGGCGAAACGCGCCGGCACGTCGGGCGGCGGCGTCCAATGGGAGAACCAGACGAACTCCCCCGCATCGAGATCGAGACCCGCTTCCTCCCGCGCTTCGCGTGCCGCGGCGTTTCGGGCGCCGGCGTGCCTGTAGTCACGGGATTGCGGGTCGCCCTCCCCCGGATAGTCGTCCGGGTCGATGCGTCCGCCGGGAAAGACCCACATGCCGCCGAAGTCGATACGCGAATTCTTGCGCAGCATCAGTACCTGTGGCCCGTCGCCGGTGTCCCGCAGCAGCACGACGGTGGCGGCCGGCACGGCGGGGCGTACGGCGTCCTTGCCATGAGGTCCGGCGGCGCCGTACATGTCGTTTCTGTGCCGGGATTCCTCGGTCATCTGTGTTCCGCAGTGGGCTTCGTCCCCGGTATGTTCCGCCGTCGCGTGCCATAAAACAAGATTCTTATTGCGAATCCTTCTCATTTAGATTAGCGTATGTGTCTGATCCCCTGAAAGGACACGTCAATGGAGCGAGAACACATCGCCAAGAGGATCCGACTGGCTCGCGTGTGCGCTTTCCCAGTGCTCGCCGCGGCAATGGGATCCCATGTCCTCGCGAAGGAAGAACCGCCGCCGTTCCTCGAAGAAGTCACCATCGTCGGCAGCCGCGACGATGCCAGGAACATGCCGGGCGCAGCCCATGTCGTCGGGCCCGATGATCTGGCGCGATTTGCCTATACCGATATCCAGCGCATGGCGCGGCAGGTGCCGGGGGTCTCCATACAGGTCGAGGACGGATACGGCCTGCGGCCCAACATCAGCATCCGCGGCGTGGCGAGCGAACGCAGCGGCCGTATCACGTTGCTTGAAGACAATGTCCTGATCGCCCCGGCGCCCTACTCCGCACCATCGGCGTACTACTTCCCCACGGCAGGGCGAATGCACTCTCTCGAGGTGCTCAAGGGTCCTGCGGCCATCACGCAGGGACCGTATACCATCGGAGGCGCATTGAATCTCGTATCGACGCCCATCCCCTCGGAAATGACCGGATCGGTGGTTGCCGAAGGTGGCCAGTACGACACCTGGCGGCTGCACGCAACCTACGGCGGTTCGATGGACCGCGGACTCGGATTCCTGATCGAGACCCACCAATGGGTGTCGGACGGATACCAGGCGGTGGATCGCGGCGGCGACAGCGGTCTCGTGCTTTCCGACTACACCCTGAAAGCGCGCTTCGCGCCGCCCGACTCCCGCCATGGATTCGACGCGAAGCTGCAGTTCGCGGACCAGGTTTCCGACCAGAGCTACCTGGGATTGACCGATGCGGACTTCGCCAGCGACCCATTCCGGCGCTATGGGCTTTCGGCGCTGGATGAGATTGATACCGATCATGAGCAACTGATCCTCCGGTATACATACGCGCTTGGCACCTCGGCCGAGTTCTCTGCCGTTGCGTACAACAACACCCATGCGCGCAACTGGTTCAAGACCGAAGGCATCGACTTCGACGGCAGCGAGAACGCGCAGAGGTTGTCCCGCACCAGTTGGTCGAACGTGATTCGGGCGGCAAACACGGGCGCGATGCTGTCAGGATTGGACCAGAGCGGGTTGCTGGCGATTCTGCACGGTAGCGCCGACACCCCCGCTGGAAGCATCCAGATACGTTCGAATGCCCGGGAGTACTTCTCGCGCGGCCTGCAACTGGGGCTGGCGTGGAACCCCGCTTTCGGGGAAACCGAACACGCGATCGACATCGGGGTCCGGCTGCACGCCGACGAAGAGGATCGATTGCAGCGCAACAGTGCCTATAGCCAGCGTCGCGGCGCGCTCATGCTCGACGACGCCGGCCTGCTCGGCAACGCCGGCAACCGCATACAGGAAGCCCGCGCCGTTTCCGTCTTCGCGCAGGATCGCATCGAAATCGACCGCTGGTCGGTGTCGGCCGGATTGCGCTACGAGGACATCGAACAGAAACGAACGCGCTATGAAACGCGTTCCGGCCGCACCGCCGACCCCGCCGCTCGTTCCGCCGACAACCTGCGTGATCGCCGCGAGAATTCCACGCGGGTGCTGTTGCCCGGCGTTGGCGCGAGCTTCGATGCCGCCGAAAGTGCACAGTTTTTCATTGGCGCGCACAAGGGCTTCACGGCTCCCGGCAATGCGCCCGGCGTCGAGGAAGAGACCGCGTTCAACTACGAGGCAGGCGCACGGATCTACGGCCAACGTTGGAGCGGTGAGCTAACGGCTTTCTTCAGCGACTACGACAACCTTCTTGGCGAATGCACGGCCTCCTCGGGAGCTGACTGCGAGATTGGGGATGCCTTCAACGGCGATGCGGCGACAGTGCGCGGCATCGAGGCGTCATTCAGCACCGATCTCTTGACCGGGCCGGGCTTCCGGTTGCCGTTGACGCTGACGTTCACGCACATGGATGCCAGGTTCGACTCGGACGTGGCGGATACGGATTTTTTCGGTGACGTGCGGCGCGGCGACCCGCTGCCATACCTTCCGAAGCAACAGGCGCATGCCGCGCTCGGGGTGTTGCGCGGCCGGGCCGAGGCCAACATCGCCCTGCAATATGTCGACGAAGTCTGCGTGCGCGCTTCCTGCGGCGAGTTTTCGAAAACCGATTCCGCCCTGACCGTCGATGCGGCCGCGTCATGGCGGCTGAATACCCGCATCACGCTGTTCGCCCGAATCGAGAACCTGACCCGCTCGACGGGCATTCTCGGCCGGCATCCGTACGGCGCCCGCCCGAACAAGGACCGCTCGCTGGCGGCGGGGGTGCGGGCGACATTCTAACGGCTTTCCTGATTCGGAGGGATCGCCGAGACCGACACGGCGGGCCGATTGGACGCTATCCTTTTCCCCGAAGCACGGGAAGGATGAGCATGCCGGGTTCTACCGTCGCAGGCAGGGTGATCGTCGTCGTGTCCTACCCGGCGGTCATCGCTTTCGGCCTCGGCCTGTACGCCGTGCTGGCGGCGCAAGACCTGCATGTCACGCTCGCCGCCTACATCGCCGTGCTGGCCGGCGCCGCAATCGTCACCCTGCACGAGTTGAAGTGGCCGTGCCGGACCGAGTGGCGGCCCGGCCTGGGGGAAGTCGGAGCGGACATGCTGTTCATGCTCTTTGTGCAGGTGGCGTTGCCCTATCTCCTGTCGATCACCCTGGTGATCTTCCTCGCGGAACAGCTGCGCGACGGTGGATTGACGGTGTCGGGACTCTGGCCCCACGAGTGGCCGGTGGCCGCCCAGGCGGCCCTGATGCTGGCCGCAGCCGACTTCTTTCGGTACTGGCTGCACCGCTCGTTCCACACCTACGAGTTCATGTGGCGTTATCACGCCGTCCACCACTCACCTCACCGCCTGTACTGGTTGAATGTGGGCCGGTTCCATCCGCTGGAGAAGGCGGTCCAGTTTGCTGTCGACACCCTTCCCTTTGCGCTGGTGGGCGTCTCGACCGAGGTACTGGCCGCCTATTTCGTCTTCTACGCCATCAACGGGTTCTTCCAGCATTCGAACTGCGACGTGCGCCTGGGACCGCTCAACTACATCGTCAGTGGTCCTGAACTGCACCGCTGGCATCACTCGGAGTTCAGCGAAGAATCGGACACCAACTTCGGCAACAACCTGATCATCTGGGATATCCTCTTCGGCACCCGTTTCCTGCCTGCCAACCGGGTGGTCGGACGACTCGGGCTTGTCAACCGGAACTACCCGACCGGATTCCTCGCCCAGATGAGAACGCCGTTCGTACCGGGCCTGGACAAGCGCTGATGTCTCCGCAGATAGGCGATCTGCTCGCCAGGACAGGTCTGTCCGTCCGGCATGGACGCAGATATGCGCGGCGGATCGCGGCCACGAAGTCGCCCGGCGAAACGCAGCAGAGAGTTCTCGAGCGCATAGTGGAGGACGGCGCCGGTACGGCCTTCGGCAAGCGCCACGGGTTTGCAGCGGTGCGCAGCCTCGCCGACTTGCGCCACGCGGTGCCGGTGCAAAGCTACGAGGATCTGCGCGATGACATCGAAGCGCAGGAGTTCACCGGTGAGCCGAGGCTCACCGCGGACCGTCCCGTGTACTACAACCGCACGAGCGGCACCGTGGCGGCACCGAAGAACATACCGGTGACGGCAGCGGGCCTGACGCGAATCCAGCGCAACCAGCAGCTTGGCGCTTATGCGTTCTCACGCTGGCCGGGGCTGTTCGGCGGCAAGGTATTCGCGGTGTCCGGTGCCGCGGTGGAAGGCCACATGGCGGGCGGTACGCCGTACGGCTCGGCATCCGGCCTGCTGTACGAGAAGCAGCCGCGGCTTCTCCGCGCCCGATACGTGTTGCCGGCGGAGCTGTCCGCCATCGAAGACTACGAGCAGCGGTATCTCGCGATGGCGGTATTCGGCGTCGCCGAGCCCCGGGTCACGTGTACCGCGATACCGAATTCCTCGACGCTGGTCCGGCTGCTCGACCTTGTCAACCAGCGCCCCGACGATGTTCTGCGCATGGTGGCGGACGGACGTCTGCCCGATGGCGTTCGCAGCGAGGCGACGCCGGGTCGTCATCCCGATAGGGCAGCCCGGCTTCAGGCCAAGCTGGATGCCGCCGGCAGGCTCACCTATGCGGACATCTGGCCGGATCTTGCCGGCGTCGTGACGTGGACAGGTGGTAGCTGCGGTGTGGCCATCCGGGCGCTCCAGCCCATGCTTCCCGCCGGTTGCGGAATCATCGAGTTGGGCTACGTTGCGAGCGAAGTCCACGGCACCGTCAACGTCGATCCGCACCGCAACGCCTGCCTGCCGACCCTTGACCAGACGATCTTCGAGTTCGTGCCGCGAGAGCGTTGGGAGACCGGCGATCCGACCGAAGCGGTCGGCCTTGCCGAACTCGAGGAGGGCGAGGATTACTACGTGATCGTGACCACGGCCGATGGCCTCTACCGGTACGACATGAACGACATCGTGCGCGTCACGGGGTGGCTGCACGACACGCCCACACTCGCCTTCGTGCAAAAGGGCAAGGGCGTCACCAGCATCACCGGAGAAAAGGTGCACGAGTCGCAGGTATTGGATGCCGTATGCTCGGCGCTCGAGGAGCGGGAGATCGAGTCGACCTTCTTTATCGCGTTGGCCGATCCGGAGACCGCCACCTACACGCTCTACGTGGAGACGCGGGGGGAAGGCACGTCGGATGCCGGTTTCGCCGGGTTGGTCGATGCGAGGCTGGCGTCTGCCAATATCGAATACCAGGGCAAGCGCACCAGCGCGCGCCTGGCGCCGATGCGCGTTGTATGGCTCGCGCCCGGCACGGGCGAAGCGTACCGGGCGCGCCGCGTTTCCGAGGGTCAACGCGACGCCCAGTTCAAGTACCTGCACCTCCAGTATGCGGGCGAGTGTGGCTTCGATTTCGATGCACATGCCCGGGCGGGGTGAACGGATGAGAATCAGCGGACTTTCGGTCTTTGCTTTCCCAGTGCCCTTCAAGGTGGTGTTCCGGCATGCTTCGGCGAGCCGTGGCCGCGCCGAGAACCTGATCGTCGCGGTCCACGGCGACAATGGCGACGTGGGCTATGGCGAGGGATGCCCGAGGCACTACGTCACCGGCGAAACCGTACCCGGGGGATTGGCGTTCATCCGCGCCCATGCCGACTCGTTCGTTGCCGAGGTGCACGACCTCGATAGCCTGCGCGCCTGGATGCTTGCGCACCGGGACGCCATCGACCGAAACCCGGCGGCCTTCTGCGCGATGGAAATCGCCACGCTTGACCTGTTCGGACGCGCTTGTCGCAAATCCGTTGAAGCACTGCTCGGATTGCCACCGCTCCACGGGTCCTTCCGGTATTCGGCCGTACTCGGCGACGCGCCCCATCCCGCCTATCGCTGGCAGCTTCATCGCTATCGCAGGCGCGGCTTTTCCGACTTCAAGGTGAAGCTCTCGGGCCACCCGGCCCGTGACCGGCGAAAGATGCAAGCCCTCGCCGGCACCGCGTCCTCCATTCGCCTGGATGCCAATAACCTGTGGACCTCGGCGGATGACTGTATCGGCGACCTGGCTGGTCTGCCGGGGCAGCCATTCGCCATCGAGGAACCGCTAGGCGTTGGCGATCTGGATGGATTCCGTACGGTTGGCGAGGCGTTGGCCATGCGCGTCATACTCGATGAAAGTCTGCTCCGCGCAGAGCAACTCGAATCGCTGCCGGACCCGGAACGCTGGATCGTCAACCTGCGCGTGTCCAAGATGGGCGGCATCCTGCGATCGATCGACGTCGCGAAACGCGCTGCCAGCCTGGGCATCGACATGATCGTCGGTTGCCAGGTCGGGGAAACCAGCATCCTCACCCGGGCCGCGTTGCCGGTCATGCGTTCCCTGGGCACGAACCTCGTTGCCGCGGAAGGCGCGTTCGGCACATGGCTGCTGCAACGCGATCTGACCTCTCCTTCCCTGACGTTTGGCGACGCCGGTCGGCTGGCGGTCGGTGACGTCTCGGACAACCCCGGTCTTGGACTCGGCGTCTGCTGCGAGGAACTGACCCCCCTGGAGCATGCGTGAATCGCCGCTTCGCGCTCGCCATCCTGATTCTCGGAGTCGCCTTCCTGGCCCGTGTCGCCGGTCAGTTCATCCAGGTCGTTGCGCCGGTGGAGTTTTTCCCGCCGCTGGAAATGTGGCAGGGCAGCAATCTGCCCTACCCAGCACTGTTCGCTGCCCAGATCGGAATTCTGCTGCTGATCGCCTGGGTATACGCGCGGATGACTGCCGGTCGCAGCGTCATGCCGCCAAGATTCGCCGTGGCGGTAATCGTGCTCGGGGCCATCTACTTCAGCGTGATGGCCGTCCGGCTGGTGCTTGGACTCACCACAATGGCAGACATCAAATGGTTCGCGTCACCAATACCGACGATCTTCCACCTGGTGCTTGCGACTATTGTCATGGTGATTGGTAGCTACGCGCGGGGTTCGCCGCGAAAGGGGGCGTGAACTGCTGATTGATGGGCCGGCCCGTCGCACGTTGGCCCGGTCAGTAGACGAAAGCACGCCTCCCCGTGCATAGAACCGTAGTTGTCGTCTCGCAGTCATAGCTGCCTGACGCGTAAGTGTCAGTGGCGCGGTAGACTACTTCCCCGCCGAGCATATCGTGGATGTGCAGTACGACTTTCCTGGTCGCTCCGCTCTCGACGAAGCTTGGCTCCCAGCTGCTCGGAGCCGTGTGTTCCCACGTCCAGTCGCCGAGAGGCGCGTCCTCGCCCAGTTCCCAGGGATCGTCCAACCGACTCCGGGTTTCACCCTGCCGTGGGGCCTTGGAGAAGATCGTCTGGCTAGTCCATCTGGCCCCGTGCCACGATGCCGCGAACTCCCCCGCCTCACGGCACAGGATGGACGCGGACAGGTAGGACCAGGGACTCCCGTCGCCTTCGATGGCTTGCATCAGCGGGACGGCTTCCAGCGGCCTCGGAGGACTCAAGAACATGCCTTCCAGCTTGGGACAGTCTTCCGGCAGGATCAGTGGGGCGTCCGCCGGTACCGCCCAGATGATGCCGTTTCCATCGCCACCTGATCTGTACTCATAGGCGTGCAGGGCAAATCCCGCCTTGAGCCGGAGCGTGTCGAATACACCGACCAGCTTGTTGGCGTCGTAGGGGCTGGCAACCCAGCCGGAGGGTTGGCCTGGGCGTTCAAATGGCGGAGGAAGGCCTCTAGCCCTCGCCGCGGATCGCCGGAGGCGATTGACGCGCGAAAGCGGAAAGGAAAAGGATGACATCGGCTTGAGACTATACAGGTCATCCTCCTGGCCGGTCACTCGGTTGGTTTCTCTCCCCCTGAGGTCAAACCGAACCAGGCACGCCGGCGATCCGCTCTGTGCGATACTTTCCGCTTCGCTTGACGACACGCAAAGTTCCACAGGAAGGCCCCTTCATGTCTATCACCCTCTACGATGCCACCGCTCTCACCTTTCTCCAGATTCTCGGCGGCGCCGAGCGGGTTCTGGAGAAGGGCCGCGCGCACTGCGAAGAGAATGACATCGACCTCGACGACATCGTCGGGATGCGATTGATCGAGGACATGCATCCGTTTCGGTACCAGGTCGTTGCCATGACTCACCATTCGCTGGGTGCGATCCGCGCCGTGGAAGCGGGAACCTTCAGCCCCCCGGCGTCAGATACGGATCAAGACTATGGCGCCCTTCAGCGACTCGTTTCCGACACGCGCGAAGCAATCAGCGCTTACTCGGCCGATGCCATAAACGGCCTCGCCGACAACCGGGTTGAGTTCAGGTCCGGCAGTTTCAGCCTGCCGTACCGGGGCGCGGACTTCCTGCTGTCGTTTTCGTTGATGAACTTCTACTTTCACGCGACGACCGCCTACGACATGCTGCGCATGAGGGGCGTGCAGATCGGCAAGCGGGACTACGCCGGCAGGGTACGATTCCTGAAGGAGTAACGCCCCCGGACGTTCCCCACTTTCGTTAACGCGAATGCCGTCCGCTCAACTGGACAGGCGTAGCAGTTCCGCGTTGCCCCCTATGGCTGCAGTATTCCGGGTCACCGTCCGTTCTACGCCGAATCTCGTCAGGTAGTAGGGTCCGCCGGCCTTCGGCCCGGTGCCGGACAGTCGCTCCCCGCCGAACGGTTGCACGCCCGGGACGGCCCCGATCATGTCCCGATTGACGTAGCTGTTGCCCACCTTCACCGTTGCCATGACCTTTTCGGCATGCTGGTGGATGCGTGAGTGGATGCCGAGCGTAAGGCCGAATCCTGCGCCCTGGATTTCCGACAGCGCATCTTCAAAGCCGTTGGGGGAAAATCGGGCGACGTGCAGGACAGGGCCGAAGTGCTCGGCGTCGAGATGGCCGATAGAGGGGACTTCGATCAGCGCCGGGCCGATGTGCCAGCCCTTCAGATCACCGGGCAACTCGCATTGGTACACGACGTGTTCGCGATTCGCTTCGATGTGTGCGGTAAGTTGCTCGAACGCAGTTCCGTCGATGACCGGCCCGATGTCCGTCGCGGGGTCCGCCGGGTCGCCGATGACAAGGGTCTGCATGGCGTGCGCGGTCATTGCGAGCAGCCGCTCTGCGATGTCCTCCTGTGCGTACAGCACACGCAGGGACGAGCATCTTTGTCCGGCAGACCGGAAAGCCGAGGCGATGACGTCGTCCACGACCTGTTCGAGCAGTGCCGTCGAGTCCACGATCATGGCGTTCTGACCGCCCGTTTCGGCGATAAGGGGCACGATGGGACCGTCCTTTGCCGCGAGAGCGCGTTGAATCTCTTTCGCCGCCGCGGTTGACCCGGTAAACGCAACGCCGGCGATGGCATCGTTCGCCACGATCTCGGCGCCGATTCCGTCTCCGCCAGTCGCGAGGCAGACGGCGTTCCGCGGGATTCCGGCCTCGTGCATCAATGCGGTCGCAAGCGCCGCGATGCTCGGCGTCTGCGGCGCGGGCTTGGCGATGACGGTATTGCCGGCAGCCAGGGCGGCGACGATCTGGCCGGTGAAGATGGCAAGCGGAAAATTCCATGGGGAGATGCAGGCGAATACGCCCCGCCCATGGAGCGTCAGCGTGTTCGTTTCTCCGGTGGCCCCGTCCAGCAGTGTTCCGGTACCGAACAGGCGTTCGCATTCGCGGCCGTAGTAGCGGCAGAAGTCGGCTGCCTCCCTGACCTCCGCCATGGCATCCCGCAGGGTCTTGCCGGCTTCCTGCGCGAGTACGGCGACGAATCGGGCGCGGTTTTCTTCGATCAGGTCCGCGAGCCGGTCGAGGTGTGCCCGCCGCTGCGTGGCCGGAGTCTCCTCCCACCCCTGGAATCCGCCGGCAGCCCGCGCCACCAGGGCGCCCACGCTCTCGCTGCTCTCGACAATCGAAACCTCGTCGCAGTTCCGGGCCGCGGCGACCAACGCCTGAACCTCGCAGCGGTCCCCGAGATCGAGCCCCACCGAGTTTCTGCGTGTCTCACCGAAGAGGTCCCGCGGCAAGGGAATTTCCGGATGCGCCCCGCCACCATAGGCCGC
>JAPOYI010000248.1 GCA_026706665.1 Gammaproteobacteria bacterium
AAACAGTACCAGGACCTCCCTAATCAGTACAAGTACTTTCAGTACGGCACACTAGTGCTTACGCCGAAATCGAGGTAACGATGTGCAACTGCTCCGACGACATTCTGGCCTATCATGACGAACAGGTGACGCTGCCGCAGGCGAAACGCACAAACATGCGCGACCGCCGTGACGCGAACCGTGACCGGTTGAAGACGGGATTGAAGAACAACAAGCAGCCGAAGCCACGTGAATTCGTGAAACAGGGCAGCTACGCCATGAAGACAATGGTCCAGCATCCCGACAACGATTACGACATCGACGACGGCGTGTACTTCAACAAGGAGGAGCTCGTCGGTGATCGCGGCGCCGAAATGTCAGCCTTGAAGGTCCGCCAGATGGTTCGCGACGCTCTGGATGACGGTTCATTCAAGAGGGCTCCGGAGGTTCGCTCGAACTGCGTCCGTGTCTACTATGCGGCCGGCTATCACGTCGACCTGCCGGCTTACCGACGCGTCACCGTCAACGACTGGGGTCACGAAACGTATCGGCACGAACTTGCCTCCAGCGAATGGAAGCGGTCCGACGCCCGAGACGTGACCGATTGGTTCGACCGAGAGAACCAACGGCAGAGCCCCGACACGATAAACGGCCGCCAGCTTCGCCGGATCGTCCGGCAGATCAAGAAGTACGCGCGCAGCCGCCAGAGCTGGACGGCGCAGATTCTCAGCGGTTTCGGCATCACCGCTCTCGTCGTGGAGTGTTATCGTGCCAACCTCAACCGGGAGGATGTTGCGCTCTACGACACAATGGCGGGAATCCGGAACCGGTTGAAGGCGAACCTTACGGTCAAGCATCCCGTGACACCAGGAGACACCATCACGAAAGGGGACGACGACGCGAGGGCGAGGTTCCTCCGCGAGCGCCTGACTGAAGCCATGGCCGCGCTCGATCCGCTGTTCGATCCGAATTGCTCGCGCAAGAAGGCCCTGGGGTGTTGGGACAAGGTCTTCTCTACCACCTTTTTCAGCGACCGCGACGTGCCCAAGGATGACGCAGCCGCGGGATTGCTGAAGGCGGCGACCGTGGCGCCAGCGGCTGGCGCGTTCACCTTCCCCAACGCGCCGCGTCGAGACGACAGGCCCCGTGGGTTCGCATGATGTGGTGGATCAAACGCCCTGAGCGGCTCGCCGTGGAACTACAGGCCGTTGAGGACCTTCAGGCGAATGAACCGTGGCTTGTTCGAACCAGGGAGACTCTGCCGGAAGGGCTCACTTTCGCTGTGGAGTTCGACATCAACCTCAACGGCGAGGCGGTGCCCTTTATCCTCAAGTATCCGAACCTCTTTCCCGACGCGCCACCCGCGGTGTTTCCCCGCGATGGCCGGCGCCACTCCGGTCACCAATACGGAACGGGCGGCGAAATGTGTCTCGAGTACCGGTCCGACAACTGGGATCCCTCCGTTACCGGTGCGCTGATGATCACAAGTACCTACCGCCTGCTGTCAGGGGAGCAGCCGGCGCAGGATGCACGAGCCATCGTCCCGGATGCGCACCGTGCCACTCTCGGGCAGCGACTCCGCGATGCCAAAGGACGATTCCTGGCGACACCGGGCTTTCGCGCGTTCGTGGAGGAGATGGCGGCGGGCACATGCGCACCGGGAACCGCCATCGAGCACGTGGCACCTGGCGAAGTCTGGGTAGCATACATAGCCGCGATCGGCCCGCTCACCCAACCGAAGTGGACCGAAACAGAGATCCCAGCGGTGCGGGTGAAACCCGGCCCCGCTGTACTAGTCCGTGTGTCGGCACTGGATGAAGTCGCGATCAACAAGTATGAGCATATCGAAGAGCTTATCCGTGTGTCGGGCGGTTCGGATTCACTGCCGACGAAGGAAGATGATAGTGCCCAGTTCGTTGTTGTGGCCGACGAGAAGTCAGCCAGGATGTTCTATACGTTTCGATACGAGGGCCACTGGAAGGTGTTCCAGTACCGGACTGTCGATCTTGAACTCCAGCCGCAGCGTCTTGCCCGGATCTATGTGAACGTCGCAACCAAGAAGGTGGGCATCCTCGGAGCTGGCTCGCTCGGATCTAAGGTCGCGGTCACGCTTGCTAGAAGCGGCGTCCAGTCCTTCGTCCTCGTCGATGGCGACATCCTGCAGCCGGGTAACCTCGTCCGTCACGAACTCGATGCTCGTGCGCTTGGCGCCCATAAGGTCCAGGGTCTGGAGGAACGCATAAGGGCGGTCGCGCCGCGAGCTGAAGTGAAGGGCTGGCGTGTGGCTCTCGGTGGACAGGAGTCTTCGGCAACGACGTCGTCGGTCCTCAACGACCTTGGCTCATGCGACCTCGTGATCGAGGCCACTACCAACCCACAGGCTTTCAACTTCGCAGCAGCGGCCGCGCGCGGCGCTAGTAAACCGATGGTGTGGACGGAAGTTTATGCGGGCGGCATTGGCGGGTTTGTCGGCCGCGTTCGGCCGGGAATCGATCCTCCCCCCCATACGGCCCGACTGCAGTATTCTGCATGGTGCCGGGATCAGGAGGTCCCATGGATTGGCGACGATCGAGGCTATGATTCGCAATCGCCGAATGGGCCGACTCTAGTTGCTGCCGACGCCGATGTGTCTGTCATCGCGGGGCACGCAAGCCGCTTGGCGTTGGACACGCTGATGCGACCTGTAGCATCAGAGTTTCCGCATTCAGCGTATGTGATCGGCCTCGCACAGGCATGGATCTTTTCTGCGCCGTTCGATGTACGCCCCTTCGACTTTACTAGCGAAGGCACGTGGGATTCCGAGATTACGCAAGTGCAAGCGGACAAGGCAATTGAGCGCATTGTCTCTATTCTCCAACGGAGTTCGGCTAGAGATCGAACTGGAACCTGACGTTCGATCTAGACTGCGGGTTGCGCTTCGGCAGGCTGGCCGCAGGGAAGTCGGCGGCATGCTGTTCGCGGAACAGCTAGCGCCTGCCGGTTTTCGCGTCGTGGACTTTTCGCTGAGTACGCAATCCGGCTCCGACGCAACGTTTAGACGCGATCCGGAATCGCATCGCCAAGCGCTTGATGACTTCTTCTGCCGCACGGGCAACGATTTCGGGCGATTCAACTACCTTGGCGAATGGCACTCGCACCCGTCGTTCTCGGCGCATCCAAGCCTGGACGACATCGTGACCATGACTGATCTCGTCGAGAACGGCGACGGAATCGGCTTCGCCGTCTTGATGATCGTGCGTCTGCGGTGTCGGTTCTGGAGGGATTGCACCTTCACTGCTTTTGCCAAAGGTGCGGCCCCTGCGACATCGGACGTGGTGCGCGTGTTCCGATGAGAGTCCGAGACGATATGGAAGGAGCGGCTCGCAATCGTGCCGTCGTCGTGCGCGAGCACGCAACAAGGTGGCCGAGGCCTTCTAGGATTCGCGTGTTAACACCTCGCTGTGATGTGCAGAGGGCGGGTCTTGCAGGTGACGTTGCTCGCGCGGGGCGCGACCGAACCGGTCACCTGGACGGCGGTGAGCGAGGCACGTGCGGTGGGGGGGACTCCCCACCGTGTGTCAAGGTTGGACTTGGGGGATGTTGGGCAGAGACGTCCGTGACCGGCGAGACGTCGGCGGGGACGCTCGCTTCGTTCGCGTTGATCACGCACGGGTCGGCCACGGCCGTCAACCCGCTTCGCGGCTCCTCCGCTGCGCTCCGGCCCTGCGGGTGCGCCACCACCCCGACAGAGTTTTGGACTCAGCCTTCTGCCGCGGTGACGTCGAGGTCGGCCGCTACCGCGACGGCAAGGGACCTGTACCTCGAGGTCGACCGCCCGCCGGCCACTGCTGGGTGCAGTGGCGTGTCAACCGGGGTCAGTCGCGCACGCTGGGGCTCGGCCCGTCGCGCGAGTCCCGCTCGCCAAGTGTAAGCTCGCGCGGTTCGGCGGGGGGCCCCGCTCGCGGCCGAACGTCGAGCCCGGGACATGCCGACCCTCTAAGCCGAAGTTTCGGAGCGGATCGCGTGGAAGTTCTTTTTCCTCATATGGTTACGCGATTTCGGGTGGTTGCGGTACTGGCTACACGTTCGGCGTGACCCCCAAGAGCTCGAAACAACGCTGCTGG
>JAPOYI010000029.1 GCA_026706665.1 Gammaproteobacteria bacterium
CGCCCGCAGGCCGTTGACGTTCCAGGTGGCGATCCGCATGCCCGTCAGTATCGCACTGCCGTCGCTACCGGTACTCGCCTCCCGCCGATTCTCGTGTCCTCGGCGAGCGGTGAGACAGGCGACGGGCGATCCGCGTCAGCCGGCAGAGAACGGGTCCTGCGCATCAGCGAGCGAGGGTGGTCACCCGCTGGCCGTTGGCGGCATTCCGCCCCGCACTGTACGCTGATACATGGAACAGACAGGTTCGCCGGACGCCGCCTCGCGCGACTGGCCGAGGTGACATATGGTCGATGCCACGCTCAGCCGGATGGACCTGCTCGGCTTCCGCAGCTTTTCGGCTCAGGACGTCGACTTCGATAACCCCACCTTCTTCGTCGGGCGAAACGGTTCGGGCAAGAGCAATCTAGCAGACGCGCTCGCGTTTCTGTCGGAGGCCATGGTCTCGCCGCTGGAGGCCGTTATCGCGCAGCGGGGCGGGTTCTCCGCGGTCTCGCACCGCAGCTCGCCGCGGGGCCGACCAACGAATCTGACCCTCTCGGTGCGGTTGAGCAACCCCGACAGCGATACGGGCGCCGCCCACTATTACATCGACTTGCGTCCTCGTAGAGGCTTCGACTTCGAGGTTGCGCGTGAATGGTGCGACGTGACGACGGTCGATGGGTCGCGACACTTGTTCGAGCGCCGAACCAGCAGGGGCGCTACCGTCTGGGACAAGAGCATCGAGTCCATCGCGCCCGCTATCGAACCGAACGCGCTGGCCTTGCCGCTGATAGGCGGCTACAGGCGCTTTCGATCAGTGTTCCGGTTTCTGTCGCGCATGCGCACGTACCGGATCGAGCCGGCCTCGGTGGGAGCGATGCAGGAGCCGGACGGCGGTGCAGAGCTGCGGTCCGACGGCGGGAACGCCGCCAGCGTGCTGCGCCGGATCCAGCGCTCGTCACCGGAGCATCGCGTGCGTATCCGCCAACTGCTGGAGAGCGTCGTGCCTGGCACGGTTGATGTTCGACCGAAGAGGCACGGCAACAAGCTGGCACTGGAGTTTACCCAGGATCGGGGCGGGGCGGAGCCCGTGAAGTTCGAGGCCTTCAGCATGTCCGACGGCACCCTGCGCGTGCTCGGGCTGATCATGGCGGTGTTCCAGCGTCCCGCGCCGTCGGTCCTCGTCATTGAGGAACCGGAGGCGTCGATGCATCCGGGCGCGCTCGGCTCGATCCTGGACGTTATGCAACTTGCGAGCCAATCCATGCAGGTCGTCGTCACGACGCACAGCCCGGACATTCTCGACGCCAAGTGGATCGAGGATCGACACCTGCGCGTCCTGAGCTGGAGGCACGGAGAGACCCGGATCGACCGCGTCTCGCAGTCTGTGCGAGCGGCGTTGGAGAAGCACTTGATGGGGGCCGGCGAGCTTCTCCGCTCGAACGCTCTGACCGCCGAAGAGGCGGTCGATCCGGCGTGATGATCCAGCCGATCGTTGAAGGCCACGGGGAGGTGGAGGCGCTGCCCGTCCTGCTGCGCCGCTTCATCGACGCAGCCCAGGTATGGACCGTAGGAGTCGGGCAACCGATCCGGCGTCCGCGTAACAGGCTCGTGCAGGAGGATGGCGTGAGGCAGGCCGTCCGGCTCGCGCTCGAGCAGCCCGAGTGCGGGGCGGTGCTCGTGCTCCTGGACGGAAACTCGGACTGCCCAGCCGAGTTGGGGCCGACCGTACAGGCGTGGGCGACCGCGGCGGCGGACGGCACGCCCTGCCGCGTCGTCCTCGCGCACCGGGAGTACGAAGCCTGGTTTCTGGCCTCCATCGAATCGCTGCGCGGCTTCCGCGGAGTCACGAGGAACGCGCAGCCTCATCCTGACCCGGAGGGTCCGCGGGGAGCCAAGGAGCAACTGAGCGCGCGGATGCAGCCCGGCGCGAGCTACCTGCCAACGGTGGACCAGCCGGCGTTCAGCTCGGAGTTCTCTCTGTCGTCCGCCTACCGAGGGTGCAGGTCATTCCGCAAGCTGACCGATTCGTTCGCGAGCTTGGTTCGAGCCATGGGTCACGGCATCCCGGCGTGGCCTCCCCCCGCCTGGCTCGAGGACGCGTAGGGCGATCCGGACTACCACGCCAATCCACCCCTCGGCACGCCGGCGCGCGGCTCCAGCCGCGACGCCTCGGCGGGCGGTCGCGGCGTGGCGCTGAATCCAGGAGACGAGCTCCGTTCGGAACCGGCGCGGCTGCTGCGGGCCGGCTGGCGCGCCCCCGTGGAGCCGATCACCCCGGAGCTTCGCGGCGGCGGTCTCGAGCGGAGCGGGCGGTTGGACCCCTCTGCCCGTCGCTATGGGAGCGGCTGGAGGAGATCATCGAGCAACTGGCGTCGGCGGCCGCCTGCTCGGTCGCAGAGAGCGCTGCTTGATCGCTGTCGCTCTCGGCAACGTCCCGCATCACTCGTCCAGGCTGAACGGCGGAGGGCGACGCGCGGGCGTAGAGCAGCAGCTCGCCTTCAGCAAGGAGCTCGCGGCTCAGGCACGGTGACGTTGCGGCGCTACTTCCGCCCTCGACGCGGTCGCGTCGCGGCCGATGGCGTCAGCGGCTCCTGCGGGGCACGCGATTCGCGCGGATCATCGGTGCAAGCGACCGTCCGACGGTCGCCTGTGAGCGTTCACGGCTCAAAGGCGAGCCATTGGTTCCTGATGTCCAGGAACTCGTCGTCTGACCGACAGACGGTCTGCCAGACGTTGATGGACTCGGGGATTTCCCCACCGCGCGCCCGGTAGTGCTTGAAGAGTCTGTACGCCAGTCTCGCCGATGCCCGCCGCAGAACCAGCCTCGTCGACACGTCCCACTCGCTTCCGTTCCTAGCGCGATCGTCGTCGCTCTGCTTCACCGCGGTCTCCGCGACCAGATGACCGAGTCTCGTCAGTACCCAGCGCTCCACATCATCCACGAAAGCCCATGGGTGCCGACCGACGGCATCCCCCACCGCTCCGAGCGCAACTCCCAGAAGTGTCTCGCGTTGCCAGCGGATCATCTGACCTGCCGTGCGCAACAGCCGCGTGAGGTGTTCGTCGTCCGATTCCGTCGCCACGTGACGCGAAACCAAATCCATGGCCCTGAGCGCATCGATCACGGATTCCCTCCGCGGCGACGCCATCGCCGTTTCCACCTGATGAAGCACGGAATCAAGTGATGACTCCAGCGCGTAGGTGCGTGCCACGTCCAAAAGTAGCGCCGGTACGTTGTCCGCCGCGCACTCGGCTGCGACGCGGGTGACGGCAATCCGTGTGTCGTCGTCAGCAAGCAACCCGGGATGTCTGACGACCATCGCCGCAAGTGTCATTACCAGATCCGCCAGTCGTTCGCCGAGGGCGCGTCGAATGCCGGCCGGGTTCTTGTCGGGCGCCCTACGCCACTTGCGCCAATGCAGTTTGTCAGTATCCCACCACTGAACGAGTCGGTGCACGAGAGCGCGCGCATCCTTCTTCGACCATCGGACATCTGTCGCTGCGAGAATGTTGTGGCAAAGGCCCACCGTTTGTCCGCCGCCCATTTCGATCCTCGTACTCGTCTCGCTCTCCTGCGCCGGGAATCGCGCGCCGCGAATGTACCGCATGAAACACGCAACGGGATCCGTTCCGGCCGGGTGCGGTAGAGACAGGAAAACAAACTGATAGTAGTCGGTGCCACGAGGAAGACCGAACGCGTCAACGTCGCTCCACAAGCCTTCGGCAAACCCTGCCTCTGTCGCTTCGTCCAACAGCCGTGCCTGATACAGTTTTCCCAGCGTCGCGACGGACCAGCATCGTGCGTTTGGCTTGTCGGAGAACGTCGCGTCGAGCATGACGTTGAGCGAAGTGCCGGCTATCGACCTGCCCGCGTCTAACGATTCTTTGGGAAGTTCGAGAACACTGAACGGGTTTATGTACTCCCGCTCTTCCAGAGGATGGAGGTCAGTCGAGATCGGAAACTGCAGTAGTGTGTCGACCATGGCGACGCGTTCGGAACCCGGGGTTCCTTCCAGGAGCCGTCGCATGAGGTGTCCGATCCCGCGGTAGTTCGACTTGTGGTCGGAGCGGTAGACGTCGACCAGCC
>JAPOYI010000166.1 GCA_026706665.1 Gammaproteobacteria bacterium
GGGAGACGCTGTATTCGTGAATCTTGGCGAGGTTGTAGTTGCCGACCAGGTTGGGACATTGGCCGGCCGCGTGCCAGGTCGAGCCGGATGTCAACTCGCCCTTCTCGATCAGCAGGACATCTCGGCAGCCCTCTTCCGCCAGGTGGTACAGCAGGCCGACGCCCATGATGCCGCCGCCGACGATGACAATGCGCGCCTGGTTGTCCATAGCATGCTCCGGCCGCGGGAGGCCACCGCCGGAATTCTCACGGCATTCAGGGTGGACATGCAATATGCACACGACAGCGGTCGGAAGTCTCCCGGCAACTGCGGGTCTACGCGGCAGGTCTTAGTCGTGAAACGACACGAGCGGGCCCCAGACTGTCACGGTGGGATTGACCCATACCCCCAACGCAGGAAGAATGCGGGCAGGCAGTCGACACCGCTACACGGCCCGGTATTGCCATTCGCCCTGCCGTTCGGTCAGAGGCGAGTCTTCGGCATGGCACGGCAACCTTTCGCTTCAGGATATTTGATGGTTTGAGGCGGTTTCCATGAGCGACGAAGTTCACGACGGAGAGCAGGATGACGATCTCGTCCTTTCGGAACTCGACGACGAAGAACTGGTCGAGCAGATGCACGACGACCTGTACGACGGCCTCAGGGATGAAATCATCGAAGGCACGGAGATCCTGCTTGCGCGGGGCTGGGCGGCGGACAGGGTCCTGAACGACGCCCTGGTCGGCGGCATGACCATCGTCGGCATCGACTTTCGCGACGGCATCCTGTTCGTGCCCGAGGTGCTGCTGGCCGCCAACGCCATGAAGGGCGGAATGGCCGTCCTGCGGCCGTTGCTGGCCGAGACGGGCGCCAAACCCGTGGGCAAGATGGTGATCGGCACGGTCAAGGGCGACATCCACGACATCGGCAAGAACCTGGTGGGAATGATGATGGAAGGCGCCGGCTTCGAGGTCGTCGACATCGGCATCAACAACAGCGTCGAGGACTTCCTGGAGGCGCTGCAGGAGCACAATCCGGACATTCTCGGCATGTCGGCCCTGCTCACCACCACCATGCCGTACATGAAAGTGGTCATCGACGAACTGCTGGCCCAGTCCATCCGCGACGACTACATCGTGCTGGTCGGCGGTGCGCCGCTGAACGAGGAGTTCGGCAAGGCGGTGGGCGCGGACGCCTATTGCCGCGATGCCGCCACCGCAGTGGATACCGCCATGAACCTGATGCGCGCCAGGCACAACTACTGATGATGAACCCCGATCTGGTCTGCGGCGACACGAGCGAGGGGCAATTGCAGGTGCAACGGGACCCCGTGCTCGTGATCGCCTGCGGCGCCCTCGGCAGGGAACTGCACGCGATTCGGCGCGCCAACGGCTGGGACCACCTGCGCATCCGTTGCCTCGATCCGGAACTGCACCTCCGTCCCGCAGAGATACCGCCCCGGCTGCGGGCCGAGATCGACCGGGCCCGGGGGCAGTACCGCCGCATCTTCGTCGGCTATGCGGATTGCGGCACCTATGGCGGGATCGACCAGGTGCTTGACGACTATCCGGGCGTGGAGCGCCTGCCGGGGCTGCATTGCTACGAGTTTTTCGCCGGCGCCGAACGCTTTGAACGCCTGGCCGACGACGAGCCGGGCACGTTCTACCTCACCGATTTCCTGGTGCGCTTCTTCGATCGGCTCGTCGTCGAAACCCTGCAGCTCGACAACCATCCGGAACTGGCCGACGCCTTCTTCGGCAACTACCGGCGCCTGACCTACCTTTCGCAGACCCGGGACCCGGAGCTCCTCGCCGGCGCCAGAGCGGCGGCCGACCGGCTGGGGCTCGAATTCACCCACGTCCATACCGGCTACGGCGCACTGGAACCCGCCGTGGTCCGAATTGCCGAGGCGTGACTGGTGGACGCGATCCTCATGAGATGGCGCGATATTCCCTCGCAGATCATCGTCAGGCAGGGCCGGAGGCGCGCCAAGGTGTTGCTGAGCCCGCGTTTTCAGAACGCCATCGACCGCGCCGCCATGCGGGCGAAGAAGCGCAGCGCCGACGCCTATATCAGCGAGTGGGCGCGCGACCCGATCAGTCCGGACGCGGACGATAGGGCGACCGATCTGCAGGCAGTCGCCGACCGGCTGGCGGACCGGATCGAAACGGACTATTCCGATGAACGGCTGCTCGCACTGATCCGCAATCATGGGTTGCAGGACTCTGCGACCGGCAATCGCCAGTCGGCGACCAAAACATGACGGACACGGTTATCGCTTCCGCGAACCAGGAGGTGGTGATCGGTTTCGAACGGCCCTTCGTGGTCATAGGCGAGCGCATCAATCCCACTGGGCGCAAGGTCCTCGCCGCGGAAATGAAAGCGGGCGACTACCACCGCGTGGTCGACGACGCCCTCGCGCAGGTTGCGGCCGGCGCCCACATGCTGGACGTCAACGCCGGCATTCCGCTTGCGGACGAACCCGCCATTCTGGCCGAAGCCATCAGGCTGGTGCAGTCGGTTACCGACGTGCCCCTGTCCATCGATTCCTCCATCGTGGCCGCGCTGGAGTCCGGCCTCGTGGTCTACAAGGGCAAGCCGCTAGTGAACTCGGTCACCGGCGAAGAGGACAGGCTGGAGTCGGTGTTGCCGCTGGTAGCCCGGCATGGCGCCGCGGTGGTGGCCATCTCCAACGACGAAACCGGGATCTCGGAGGATCCGGACGTGCGCTTCGAGGTAGCCAGGAAGATTGTCGAACGGGCGCACGACCACGGCATTCCCCACAGCGACGTGGTCGTCGATCCGTTGGTCATGCCGATCGGTGCGATCAACTCCGCCGGCCGGCAGGTCATGCAACTGGTCAGCCGCCTGCGCAGTGAACTGAAGGTCAATACCACCTGCGGCGCGTCCAACGTGAGTTTCGGGCTGCCCAACCGGAACGGCATCAACAGCGCTTTCCTCACCATGGCGATCGGCGCCGGCATGACGTCCGCGATCACCAACCCGCTGCATGACGAGGTCATGCAGGCCGTGCTCGGCGCCGACGTCATGATGGGCAACGATCCCGATTGCATGCGTTGGATCGGCAAATACCGCGAACCCGGCGCGCCCGCGGGGGCGCGCGGCAACCGGCGGGACCGGCCCCGCCGTCGCCGGCCGGGCCCCCGAAGGGGTCCCTCGCGAGAAAGCTGACGCCGGTGACTGCCCAGGGCACTGAAGAGGAAACCGAACGCCAGGCCCGCGTGGTTTTCACGCCGGCCGGCCGGCGTGGCCAGTTTGCGCTCGGCACACCGGTGCTGCAGGCGGCGTGGGAACTCGGCGTGGACATCGCCTCCATCTGCGGCGGCCGCGGGCTCTGCGGACGTTGCCGGGTCGTTTGCAGCGAGGGCGAATTTCCCAAGCACGGCATCGTCTCGAAGCCCGATCACCTGTCCCCCGCAGGCACCGTCGAGACCCGCTTTGGTGAACGCAACCAGCCTCTGGCACCAGGCCACCGTCTGAGCTGCCAGGCCGCAATTCAGGGCGATCTGCTGATCGATGTCCCGCAGGAAAGCCAGGTTCACCGCCAGGTGGTCCGCAAGGAAGCGGACTCGCGGCCTATCCGCCTGGATCCGGTAGTTCGTCTTTACCTTGTACAAGTAACGCCTGCGGATCTTGAGGGCTCGGGCAGCGACCTGACGCGCCTGCTCGACGCATTGGAGACGCAATGGAATCTGCGCCCCGCGTTTCCCGCTGTGTTGCTGCCCGACCTGCAAGGCGTACTCCGGGCTGGAGAGTGGTCGGTCACGGTAGCGGTCCACCAGGACGCGGAAATCCTCGCCATCTGGCCAGGCTTCAAGGAGTCGGTTTACGGTGTGGCGATAGACGTCGGATCAACCACCATTGCCGGCCACCTGTGCGACCTTGGAAGCGGCGACGTGCTCAGTTCGAACGGCATGATGAATCCCCAGATCCGCTTCGGCGAGGACCTGATGAGCCGGGTCTCCTACGTCATGATGCATCCCGACGGCCGCGACGAACTGACCCGGGAGGTGCGCAGGGCGGTCAACGAACTGGTGGCCGGAACTGCGGAGGACGGCGGTGTCGACCCGCAGGACATCCTCGGCCTGACGTTCGTGTGCAACCCGATCATGCATCACCTGCTGCTCGGCATCAGCCCGGTGAAGCTGGGCGAGGCGCCGTTCGCGCTGGCGGTGGACGAGTCGGTCCGCGTGGCGGCCCGCGATCTTGGCCTTGAGATCAATCCAGGCGCCGTAGCCTATGTGCTGCCCTGTATCGCCGGGCATGTCGGCGCCGATACCGCCGGAATGGTGCTAAGCGAGCAACCCCACGGGGGCGGGGCCGTGA
The DNA here is from genome assembly GCA_026706665.1 of Gammaproteobacteria bacterium. GTDB lineage: Bacteria > Pseudomonadota > Gammaproteobacteria > Pseudomonadales > Azotimanducaceae > VXNE01. The sequence goes on from JAPOYI010000166.1 coordinate 4,327, forward strand.
GCCTGCTGGTGGATATCGGCACCAATGCGGAAATCGTGCTCGGCAACGACCAGCGGTTGCTGGCCTGTTCCAGCCCGACCGGACCGGCGTTTGAAGGCGCCCAGGTCAGCGCCGGCCAGCGCGCCGCGCCGGGCGCTATAGAACGGGTACGGATCGATCCGGTGACCCGGGAGTCCCGGATTCGCGTGATCGGCTCGGATCTCTGGTCCGACGAGCCGGGATTCACCGACGCACTGCCGGCGCAGGGCGTCACCGGCATCTGCGGTTCCGGGATCATCGAAGCGGTGGTGGAGATGTGGCTGGCAGGCATCCTCACCAGCGACGGAGTGATCGACGGCAGAGAGTCGAGCCGCTCGGGCCGCCTGGTTCGGAACGGCCGCACCTTCTCCTTCGTCATCCACGGCGTTGAGGACGGCAAGCAGGTCACGGTCACGCAGACCGATGTGCGTCAGATTCAACTCGCCAAGGCGGCCCTGTTCGCCGGCATCAGGCTGCTGATGGACCGGCTTGACGTGACCTCGGTGGACCGAATTCGCCTGGCCGGCGCCTTCGGCAGCCACATCGACGTGCGCTACGCCATGGCCCTCGGCATGATTCCGGACTGCCCGCTTGATGCGGTTTCGGCGGCAGGCAACGCGGCTGGCCACGGCGCCAGGATCGCCTTGTTGAACCTGGCCTCCCGGGGCGAGATCGAGTCGGTGGTCAGGCGCGTGGAGAAAGTCGAGACGGCCATCGAGCCAAACTTCCAGGCGTACTTCGTCGATGCGATGGGGATACCGGGCGGGACACACGCGTTCCCTGATCGGGTCCGTGCCGCGTCAGATCGGCCCGCCCGCGCGCAGCGGCGGCGTTCAAGGCGGACACCCACCAGAAAATCCAACTAATCACGGTCTTCCGCGATCGCCGCTTCGCACGCCGAGACGGCCTCCAACTTAACCCGACGCCGACAACCGGCTATCGGCCCGCCAAGGACGGCAGGCGCCCGATCTCCGCACCGTGCTCGCGTTCAGCACGCCTCAATTCGTACAGCTTCTGCAGGTTGAGCCAGAACTCGCCAGACGTCCCGAAGAATCGACCCAAACGCAAGGCGGTGTCGCCCGTAACGGCACGCTGGCCGTTCAGGATCTGCGTGATTCGGTTCACTGGCACTTCGATCCGCCGCGCCAACTCCGCCGCACTCATTCCGAGCGCATCCAGGTCTTCCCGCAGCGTCTCGCCCGGATGAATCGGTTCGCGCGTCATGTTCTTTCTCCCGTTTTCAGTAGTAGCCGCACCTCGAAGCGGAGCTACAAGAGGAGTGACTTCAGTAACGCGTCCGTCGTGTCTGAGTAGAACTGCACGTTGATCCGGGTTGCCATATCGTCAGAGAGGTCGAATAGCTGCTTGCGCGCCGAAACAGGCATCAGCACGGTATCGGCGGATTTCTCGACCGCTGCCTCGACAACCCCGACGGCATTTCCCAGAGGCTCTGTCGACCCGCCCAGATTCAACGCACCAACGACGATCAGCCCGCCTCTCGTACTCTTCTCGAGTAGCCCGCTACAAAGAGCCATCAAAGCCGGAACGCCCAGCGAAGCCCCCGTCCGCTCGTTGTCCATGGCCCGCAATTGCACCGAGAACTCGTGATCGCGTGGTTCCCGGTCTCCGACGAGCACCTTCGCCCGCGTATAGAGATTCTGCTCCGCGTACCTGGCGCTCTCACGGAAAGCGGGCGGTACAGGCGCGTTGAGTATCTTGACGCCGGCGCCCCGCCCGACGGTGACTTCGATGCGATACAAGCTGGGTCCCGTCTCGGCGCCACCGGGACTCATCCCCCAGACCTGGCCTGGTGGCAACGGGTCATGTTCGATCGCCTCGTCGCTGTGCAACTCTGGCGTCGCGACGAACTTCTCGACACCGTCCTCGCCGACCGCATAGCTGAAGTGGGTGTTGCGGAACTCGCTCCGGAACACCCGCTTCTGCTGCTCCTTGACGCGCCGCCGGACTTCCAACGCCACTCGGACCATCTCTTCCAGATCGTCGTCCGGCACGGGCATCTCCGGATCCGGGTACACCAGTTTCAGCAGCCCGCTCACCGTCTTGTTTACGGCGGTCAGATCCCGCCCGCTCAACGCGCCCCCGTAGTTGACTCGACCCTGCAGGACTTGAAGCCTGCTGCCCGTCCGGAGCCGGCTCCAGCACTCGGACAGGAAGTCGCTCACCAGCCCGAAGTGGTCGGTGAAGTGCTCGGACGGATTGAGCTTCGGGAAGTCCCATCCCGGAACGTAAGCGTGGATGCGATCCATGAAGGCCGTGTCGTCGCGCATCTCCGGCGGTAGCGGACTGAGGAGGTGACCGACATGTTGCTGATGCTCGACCTCCACGTCGAGATTCCCCACCATCACGATCCCACCTTCCGCGCGGATACTCTCCCTACCCCTGGAGAACTCGCCAGACTCCATGTATCCCTTCAGGATGTTGACGCCGTCTTTCTGGTCGAACGAGACGCCGGATATCTCGTCGAAACAGACCACGTCGTATTGACACACGAGGCCGCGTTGCCCGTTCGCGTTGTTGACGAACATCTTGGCGACCGTGGCCTTGCCACCCGAGATCAGATGCGCATACGGCGAAATCTGCTGGAACAGGTGGCTCTTCCCGGTCCCGCGTGGCCCGAGTTCCACCATGTTGTAGTTCCGCTCGACGAAGGGGACCATGCGTACGAGGCCGACCATTGGGGCGCGCCCCGCGAGCCCGTCCGGTTCCAGTCCGACGCTGCGCAGCAGGAACCGCTGCCAGTCCGCGGTGTCGAACTCGCGCCGGGCGCGCCGTAGCACGTCGAGCACGTCGGCCTTCGAGAGCTGGATCGCCCTGAGGCTGTTGATCGCGAACGGGCGCCCGCCTTTTTCCTGCGCGATCGATGCGTCGTAACCGAGCGTCACCTCGGCATAGAATCCGTCCGTCAACATCCGCTCGTGCTGTTTAACGAGGCCATCGTCGATCCTTGCGTCCCGCAGCGCGACGCTCGGAAGCTCGGCGATGAACGAGTCGGTCCTGGCATCCAGGCGCGCGCGCACGATGTCGATGAGCTTGACCGAGCCCTTCTCGCGAGCCCGTGCCTTGAACAGCTCTTCCTCGCCCGTCCTCACGGTGCGATCGGCGAGCTGGCGCTCCACGATGGCGAGGCCCTCTTCGATCTCCCGCTCGTCGATGCTCGCGCAATAGCGCCCAAGCAGGAACTCGACCACGTAAGTCGGCACGGGGTACTGCCGACTGTACTTGCGTACCAGGTCCTTCCGGACGAGATAGCCTTCGAAGACCGTCGCAGCGCGTCGGTCGAGATCGTCGAGCATGATCGTCATTGGCCACCCACGATCGTCGGCATCTGCGTCACGGGTTGCCCATCGACATCCAGGGCGACCACCACCGCAGACGTCCCTTCCCGGTCCTCGTCTTCGACCAGCAGACTGGCGTTCCCGACAGAGTCAACTACGCGCGCCTCACCTAATGCCGTGGCGTCGTCGTTCACCCTGGTCCGCAACTCGATCCGCAGCCCGGTGCCGTCCCCATCGACGTGAACCCGGCAGCGCATTCCCGCCCAAGAGATCGCCTCGATGGTAACGGGTCGGCCGCCTGCGGGACTTGCCGCTACCGTAACCACGGGAACGATGCTCTCCTGCGGGCTCAGTCCCCCATGAGCGTACTCATGTCCGGCCTTGAAGCACGCGGTCCCCGGAGCCAGGGCTACCCGTTCATCGCCGTTCCAGTACCAGGGGGTCGTTGGGACATCCACTGTGGAATCGCCCTTGACGGCCGCGCAACGCGCCCACCGGCTCTCGGCCAAATAGTACGGCAGGTCCACCTTCGGCAGGCCGCCCGGCAACCACAGCCAGCCGTGGTCCGTCACGATGCGGACCATCCGCCAGCCTGCTGCAAGCAGGGTTTGGACGCGTTCCAGGAGTAGTTCGACCTGCCCCTCGACCTGGCCGGCAAGCCGCCCCTTGAGATCGTGGCCCAGCTTGTCGAGGTTGCCGTCCTCGGTCCAGCCGAGGCCTGCCGGATCGCCGGTCTCGCCTGGAGACAGCACCTCGTAGCCGGACGATGAGAGCAGCTTGCGGAAGCGATCCGTTGTCAGGGGCTGGCCGCCGTCAGCCGTTACCGGCAAGAAAGCGTCTCCCGGCGACATTCCGGCAATCGCACCAATCACCGGCGACACCGCTGGCTTGGCCGTCGCCGTCACGGTCGGCAGGCCGGCCCACCGCCAGGACAAGCGCGGTTCCAGGCCCGCCTCAAGCATCCGGACGACGAGACGCCGCGACACATCGAAACGCAAGCCGTCCGCGAACAGGATCACGCCTCCGGCGTCCACCGCGAGATCGCCGGCTTCCGCATCCTCGGCGAGGGGCATCTGCTCCTCTTCCGCGAGTGCTTGAAGCTGCCGGGCAGCACTCTCCAGCCAGGGCCGATAGACTGCGTCCAACGCCTTGGTGACCGCGTCGAAGTCCGCAGCGCCCTTGACGGCGGCGGCTGCGGCCAGCGCCGCATCGTCGATCTCGTAACCGCCAGCGGTGTATTGGTCGGCCAGTTCCGCCAGAGACCCGCCACCCAGGTTGGTCGATGCCGCCTCGGCTAGCCGGTTGAGGTGACCTAACGCCTGCGCAAGATGAGCCTGACCCAGCTTCGCCCAGACCCAGTCGCGTCTTGGCCCATGAATCTTCTCCAGTTCACGTATCTCGGCAGTTGCGTCCGCCGGGGCTTTCGCACCAAGCCTCACAAGACTCTTGCGGAGTTCGCTTTCCTTGGCTTCGTTGTTCTGCGGCCAGGACGGCGACTGGTTCTCGAAGAGATCCGGGGGCTTCGCCCGGCGAAGAAGCTCAATGACCTGCGGATAGGACGACGGCGACTCCGCGAACCGTGACCAGACCGCATCCCAGGGCTCCAACCGCTTCCCGAGCCGTTCGGCGGCAACGAGCACCCCTTCCTTCTCTGGATCGAGCCCCAATTCTTCCCGACACCTGGACCCGAAGGCCGCCCATCGGCCCGGATTCCAGGCTGGCTTCAGGTCGGACGGTTCGTTCATCCACCGCAACAAATCCCGCGGCAGGTCGTCCAACAGAAGTCGGTCGAAGTCCTCCCGCTCCAAGTGCTTGCCCCGGAGCCTGTGGACCGGAGTGTCCGCCAACTCCCCCAGCGCACCCAGCATCGACGTTCGCGTCGCAGCGTCGCGCCGGAGGTCCAGCCCCAAGCCGCCGTCCGAGGAAACGAGAAAGGCCTCAACGGTCCAGTCTCGGCCATTCCTCTGCGTCCAGCACGTGCCGCGATACTGAAGTTCGATCAGCGGCCTGAGCTCTTCGCGGCACTCGGTTTCGGCGCGGAGTTCCATACGATCAACGCCCGGCAGGTATAGAAGCGGCGTGACGCCTTCGGGCACGCCGGCATCCGGCAGCGTCCCGTCCACCACGGTTCGCAGCCAAATCGCGGGACCCGTTCGGTCCATCGGTGCGTAGACGTCGAAGACAAGGAGTTGCGGGAGCATCTCGCGGAGTCGCGGCACGAGCGAACGCCACTGGGCATCGCGATCCGTCCACAGTATCGCCGCGGGGGCAACGGCGTCATTTGGGTTGTATCGCTCGGCGCCTGCCAACGACTCGACGAGCGTTTCGAGGACGGTAGCGCCGGCCGTGGCCAAGGGGATTTTCACGGCTGGTCCACTCGCCCTTGGAAGCTTGCGGCATGGATGGTCAAGAGCAGCTCGGAATCGCCCAGCAGGCGGTACACGGGCCGGTTTCCGGACAGGTCCTCGCTGCGATCAAGGATCATCGGAACTCCTTCGCCGCGCCGGTCCATGATGTGCGTTCGGTGGTTGAACCTGTGCTGCGGGACGGGGCAGCGTGCCAGCAGACCCGTCACGATCTGATTCCTCGCCACCTGCCGATGCGGCAGCAACTCTGGAGTCATCTGGTTCGCCAGCATCCCCGGGGTGTACAACTCAAGGCGATCGTCGAACAGCCGAAGCCTGACTTTGCTGCCGCTCGCAGCATAGTCCCGATGCGCTACGGCGTTGGTCACGGCTTCGAATACCGCGATCATGTCGTACTGCGGCAAGTCCTCGCGTCCGCCACTGGGCATCTTCCTGGCCTGCACCCGCATGTTCTTCTCCACGAAATCGCAGGCGTCGAATATCTGCTCGTCAAGCGGTCCCACGATGTCGCGCGCGTCGCGCTGGTAGGGCAGGCGCCGTTCGGAAGTTATGGACGTTCCGCGATAGGCCACGGCTTGTATGTACGCGTTCGGCAGGACCTCTCGCGGCTCTCGCGATGCCAGCAGGATGCCGGCAACGGTCGGATGCCATGATCCAGAGTCATCCAGTGCCGCCAGTCCCAGCTTGCCGAGCACTTCGCGGTCCGGATCCGTGCTCCTGGCAGTCCAGAAACGCCGCCACAGCCCGTCGTCCAAGTACTCCATCGCTGCGGCGAGCACAGCCGTCTCGTCGAACGCGAACAGGCGGGACTGGCTCCGCTGCTGGTAGAGGCGCGCTAGCAGTTCGGAGGCGACGGGCCGTTTGGACGACCCCACGCGATGAAAGTAACCTCCCGGGCTTCGGTGGGCGAAAACGCTCTGGTACACCTCCACGCGCAGGACGGGCTGCGGGACGCCCGCGCTGTCGGGCAAGGTCATGCGCTCTATCAACGGCGCGGCGGGAGGCGTTACGGAGTCTTCGGACGCCTGCCGGACCAGCGCTTCCACCGCGTCCAACCGTTCCACGGGGATCCCGAGCACCTGACGCGTCGCGTCATCGACGCCGAGGAGCAATACGCCTCCGCGCGTGTTCGCGAAGGCAGCCAGTTCGTCTGCCAGGTCGTTCTGTGTCGGCCCTCGAACCTTGCCACCGGCGAAACGCACTTCCTTCAGTTCCAGGAAACCGTCTTCGCCGAGCCGGACCTTCTCCAGTAATTCGGTGCGCGTCCCGAACATCTCAGACCTCGCGACCCAAGCGGGCCCAGCGTCGCGAGAACGCCTCGCGGCCGCCTTCCATCACGCGGCACACTTCCTCACGGACTGACTTCTGCTGCAATGCGCCCGCTTGCACGACCCGGCACTGGTCGTTCGTGAAGTCGAGCACATGCACCAACTCCGCGTCGCCGTTGACGACGACATTGGGATTGTGGGTCACGACAATGAGTTGGCGGCGCAGTTTGTTTTCCCGAATCTGACGAACAATCAGGTCGTAGATCAGGTGGTTGTCCAGATCGTCCTCGGGTTGGTCAAGGACGAGCGGTTCGTCGCCGAATGCGAGTAGGAACGCCAATAGGGCTGCGGAGCGTTGTCCTTGGGAGCCCTGTTTGATGGCAGTCCACGCTTGGCCATCCCCACTGCGGCTGTATTCGATGCGCAGGTCGTCCTCCGGGAACCAGCAAAGAACGTGGTCTGCAAATCCGGGGCGTTCCAGTTTACGCTCCAGATAGTTCCGGAGATGTCCTCCGAGCGTTGCGTCGCCGCTGACCAGCCGCTGCTTGACGTCCGCCAGCAAGTCCTCTTTATCGTCGTCCTTGGAGTTCGCCAGATCGAACGCCAGACCGCCGTTCGGCTCCGCAGCACGGTATCGCAGAATGTCTCGCTCGAAACGATCATCCTGGCACTCCAGAACTTCCCGCAAGCTGTGTTCCACGCTACGTGCATCGAATCCGAACCCGACTACCTCCATTCGAACGAACCGGTTGTCGCCCAGTGTCTCCTGAACGAACATCCGACGAGCTTGGGTGATGCGTTTGCGCGTGTTTAGGACGACATTCCACTGCTGTCCGGCCGTCTCCTCCAGGCGGGATCGGTCCTCGGCCACATCTATTAGCGTCTTCAGATCGCGTTCCAGCTGCTCTCGCTCCTGAAGGAGGCGCCCGAACGCCTGGGGATCAGAGACGCCTTGACTGGCCAGCGTCTCCTGCAACTCCGAATAGTCCGTCTGCGCCTTGTCAGCTCGTCGACGCCATGCCGCGAGGCGATCATCGTTGCCAAGGGCGCCCGCCTTGTCCGCCAGATCTCCGGCAGCCTTGACCAGCGCATTACGGGTCGCTCCCAACGTCTCTTCAGCGTCGCGTCGCCATTCGAGCAAGTCCTGATCCGAATCCGGCTCAAAGACACCGTCGGGCAAGTCGTCGAGCAACAAGCCCCGCGCCAACGCCTCTATGCGCTCGGCTGGCGACGCCAGTTGAGCGAGAGACGTATCAACTTCACGCCGTTGCCTTACTGCCCGCTGTTGAGCATTCAAGGTATCGGCGTGCTGGGCCTCGGCAAGGACATCCAACTTCCGCCTGACTTCGTGGAGTTTCCGTTGTTCCTCTGGTCGGCGCGACAAGAGCCCGTCCAGCTCACGCAGCCGTGCCCGTTGTGTGGCCCAAGTCCGCTTCGCGTCGTCAAGGTCACGATGAAGACTGTCAATTCCCGCTGCCTCGTCGATGATACCAAGCAGGGCCTCGCGGCCCTCACCCGCCATGGTCGCGATCTGGCCTTGGGAGAAAAGCCGAATCGGAAATCGCTCCGCTGTCAAAGCCTGGCTGGGCGACGGTTGCCAGTGGCCGTCGTTGTTCTGCTCTTCGATCATTGCGCCGCCACCGTCCTGCCGCCAACGCAACCGATGCGCCACGCCTTCCCGACACAGTTCGACCCTTATCTCAGTAACGTCACGAAGCGCGCCGTCATCGTCGCGACTCTTGGCGATAGTGGCGAAGCTGTCGAACCGGCGGCGCGGCTCGGTGTCTCCGCCCCGGGCATTCAACTCTTCGGCTCGCCGATACACCAACCGCAAACTGTGAACGAAGGTGGACTTCCCGGTGCCGCGCCCGCCAATCAGGGCGTTGTAGTAGGGAGTCAGGCAGAGGCGCTCCGGCGCGTCTCTGCCCATGTAGCGCGCCGAGTCGATTTCGACGTTTGTAACAAAGTGTCTCGGGGTCTTGAAGGGATCGAACTCTCCTTCGTCGCTCCGACGTACCGAGACGCCAGCCCCGTCCAGAAGCGCAAGCCGCAAGCCGTCAAGCGTAGGGTCGGCCATCTTGATCCAAGTGAAAACCGAGCCGGGTGCTCCGTTCCCATGGAAGCTGTGGCAGTCGCTGCCAAGGACCTTGGTCACGCGCCGGGAGCCCTTGCCGACACATTCGGGCATCGGCAACGCCGGGTCGACCCACTCGACCGCCAGTAGACGATCATTCGCCATCACTTCGCGTACCGTGTTCGCATCCATCGCGGCTTCCCGAGTTCCGGTGTTTACCCGTAGAAGCCCCTTCTTCTGGTCCGCGTGGGCGGGAATGGGAATGCCGCCGGCATCCAGCACGGCTTGAACGACTTGCGGCGGGCTCGCGCGGGTCACGGCGTCACTTGCCCCCTTCGTGCCTCGGAAGTCCACCTTGCCCAACAGGGTGTCGATGTCGCTGCTCGTGGCGTCGACGTCGAGGATGGCGAGTAGATGAAAGCCCCCGCTCACGGAGATCTCGACACCGGGGAACAGGGTCAGCTTCCGGAAGCCCTCTGGCGGCGACCCATCCTCGGCCCGCTGCCCCATCGCGGCATACGCGTCCTTCAGCTTGTCGATCCAGTCGCCGCTGTTGTGGTCGGTCACCGCCACGCAGTCGATGCCGGCGCCCATGAACTGGCGCAGCCAGACTTCCGGGGTCACCTCATCCTCAGTGCCCGTTGCCTCTCGCCATGTCTTGGTATCGACCGAAGCTGGCGTGTGGGTGTGGAAGTCGAACTTCCACCAGCGCGAACCCGGGTACGGCCAATCGACTTGGTGATCGCGGGTCATCGCTGTGCCTCCTTGCGCGCCGCACGCTTCTCGTCGTTGCTGAAATGCAGATCGTTGACGCGCTCTCCGGTGAAGCGGCCGTCCGCCCAGAACCAAGGGAAGTCGGGCTCGTCCCGCAGGGGCTCTTTCCCGCGGTCCTTGCGCCAGTGGACGTTCGGTCTGGAGCGCAAAATGCCCGCACCCTTCTTGCCGCCTGGGATGTCGTCCGCCAGGAATGGCCTGATGTTGACCCGGACACCATCGTTCAGGTCGGGATTCCACGCGATCGCCTGTTCGCCCAGAGGCTTCCATCGGACGAAGATGTCGAACGGCGGCTCTCCCTCGATGATTGCGGCCAGGCGTCTCTGGAGGTGCAACGCTGCCGCGAGACGGTCGTCGCTCCCAGCCTCTCCACGAACCACACCATCCCGTTGCCGCGCGATCCAGTCGCCGAGATAGCTATACGCGAGCGACTCCAGCAACTGACGCCCCGCCCCGCTTTCCTCCGCGAGCCGGTGGTAATTCACAAGCGCGTGGAAGCCGTCGCGCTTGCGTCCGTCCCAGACGTGCCAGATGAAGGGCCTGTGGTGGAACAGCTTGCAATGCTCATCGAAGAATCGGTTGCGCAGCCAATCGTCGAGGGTGCCACGCCCCCGCTTTAGCAGCTTAGCCAGCATGTCATCGGTCCAATTGTCCGCGTAGCACGCGCGGATCAGATCGAGAAGCCGCTCACTCGCAGGTCGTTCACCGCGAACGGACGGGAGGCAGACGATACCGTCTTCGTCTTCGAACCGGTGGAGAGTGTCGCACCGCGCTACCCACTCGCGCTGCGCGTCCGCTAGGGCCATCTCCGCGTCCCACTCTGCAGGCCAGCGGTAGCCGAGGAGTCGGACAACCGCCGCCTGAAGGACAGTCCCGTCCGTGCGTAACGGCCCTTCAGTAGCCTGTTTCCCCGCACCATCCCAAACTACGGAGCCAGTGGGATGGCCATGAAAGATCCACTGGCTTGCGCTGCTCGAATAGGGGGGAGGCGGCCCATCTGGGAATCTGTCCCTCGCTTCCCGACGCCAGTGCTGGAAGTCCACCGAGATTTTCGACACATACCCATTGTCGACGCTTAGCTTCTGGTTAATTTCGCGTAACGCTTCGACAAACGCAGGGCTCGAGCAATAGCACCAGAGCGCAGCAAGATCCCCTGGATCGCTAGGTACGACTACCGGCGTCGCGTTGGAGAATTTGGACCCCTCGAAGAGCGTAGCTGGGAGAGAACGCATCTGCCCTACGGCGATACCTCTACTTCCCCATGCCTGCTCCCCGCGTATCGCCGCACTATTCGAACCCAACACATCACTCCAACGAACGATGTGATGCTTCCCCCCCTGCAACTTTGTTACGTCGGACGGCCCCTGAAAATAGGAGAACTCCTTGGACGGCGACGGGACTTCCCAGAACGACCTCACGAACCGTGCGTTATCTCCTGTCGAGGTCCCTTGGTAGCAATACGCGAATCGCGACAGCAGCGACGTCTCGGCACTTCCGCCAGTTAGCGTTACGATGGCGTCCGGATTCCCGAGTTGCGCTTGTTGGCTCGTGACGACCAGTTCTCCACGCCTCAACGCTTCTGCCTTCTCGAGTGCGCCACGCGGCTGACTGGCATCAACGCCCGTCAGTCGCTCGTCGCGAGACGGATGCGTTGCGTTCAGCGTTAGGAGAATCGTGAACGCACCAGCAGCCTGAGCGCTGGCGAATCCGCCTTCACCCAACCTAGCCAAGAGCTTCCACCGCGCCTCGTGAAGCAGTTCTTTGCGCTGTAGCGAATACGCTTTCAGGAATAGCCAGTTCTGCGGCATGACGACCTGTGCCGCACCACCCTCCGTCGTCAGTTCCATGCAGCGCTCGAGAAACACGTTTGCGAGATCGCTTCGCGCACGCTTGTAGCGCGACGCGCAGAATCGCTGAAGTCTCTCGCCCTGCTTACCGCGAGCGAGATAGGGGACGTTGGTTGCCACGAGGTGAAACCGCCCCCTCAGCATTTCGGCCGCTTCGGCTATGCCAAGAGCCGCCATGGCCGTCTCCTCGCGTTCCGCGTCCCCGGTATGCCCGTCAAGCGCCCGCTCCAGTAGAGGCCGCAATTGATCGAAGCCCGCCGTGAGCATGTCCTCCGGCGCCGAGCGCACCGGGTCTACCAGGCTCCCCAGCGTCGGCGCATCCCGAAACGCGTCGTGCAGCGCCGCCATCCCAGCCTCAACCTTCGAATCGCCCTCGGCCAGGCTGAGCCACTCCTCTTTTCTCGCCGCCACCGGCTGCCCACACCACGCGAGGTTGAGTCTCGGAAGCCCTCTATAGCCCCCGGCATCCGGATAGCGCCATGCCTCCAGCGCCAGCGCGAACGCCGCGATGGCCACGCACCGCTGGTCGATCTCGAGGCCGTGGAGGTTCTCGCGCAGAACCGCTTTCACCGCCGCCGAGGAGTCGAGCCCCTCCAACGCCATGCGCATCGGCGCCAGCATCAGCAGCGCAGCGACAAGGAAGTGTCCAGAACCGCAGCAAGGGTCGAGGAGCCGGAACTCCGAGAGGTCGTCCGGCCAGCCGGCGAAAGTCCCTGCCGCAGGATGGCCGTCCTCGGCATGGCGCAGGTAGGTCAGGTCTGCCGGGCACGTCTTGCCGGGATGCCGGCTCGCCCACCACGCCCCGAGCGAGTTGTGCAACAGGAACTGCACCATGTAGGGTTCGGTGAAGAGTTGCGTCACCGCGGGCAGCTCCTCCGCCCCGATCTTCGCCTCCGAGCGGTTGACCTCGTCCTTCTTCCTCGCCTGCCAGAACTGGTACACCCAGCCCAGGGCGTCGCTCGCCATGAAGATCTCCGTCGCGAGCCCTTCAACCAGCTCCTCAAGTCTCACGCGATGCTCGCGCGCAAGCCGAACTCCGAACACGGGATGGTCCGGTCGGAACACCTGCGGCAGCATGCGCTGCGCAAACTGCGCCGCCAACATCCATCGGTCCGTTCCTTCGCCCTTCGCGAGGTCCTCGCACTCGTCGAGCGTGACCGGCACCCCAAAATCCGGCTCGATCAGCAGGTGGTTCTCCGCCAGAAAACGGGCGAACAGCATGGCGTGCCAGTGTTCGTAGGCGCACTCGTGCGTCAGGTGGTCGATCCCATGCGCGCCGGATCGCCCGTCCATCCTGTCGCCCAGGTGCCGCGCATGCGCCCGGAGCCGGCGCCGCAACGCACGCTGCTCCTCCGACATGTGCTCGAACGGCTCGCGTTCATCGACCGCAAGTGACTTCAGGGCCGCCCTTGCGCCCGTTTCCGCCATGTCGCGCGCGTTGACGATCGCGCGTTCGAGTTGCCGCCGGTGCTCTGTCGAAAGCGTCTTCATCGTCGTCTATGAAACTATGATCGGCCCTGCTCTAAAACACGCCCCATTGGCGACCACCACTGCTCATGCGGAAATGACCGTCAACGGCCTTTGAGCGCCGCTTCCATGAAGCTACGTCACGGCGCCGTCCAACGGTCAGGCGAAACCGACGAAGCCCGACCTGTTCAAAGCAGAGGGTTTCCTGATCGTATTTGGCGGGACCATGCGACCCTGGCAACGGCAGTGTCAGTACATCCATGCCGTTGTTGCTGAACCGCAACGAGCAATCGCTTCGGACAATTCCCCCGTAGTCAATCGCAACGTTTCCGACGGTCGTGTCTTTACTCAGATCCCGCGCCGGAAACCCAAAGAAAACCCGACTGTTGCGCTTGAGCATGAGCTGATTTCCCGGACGGTCGGCGCCCCGATTCAAATGCAGGTTGCCAGCCTCGATCCACAAGTGCTTGCAGACATTGAGCTTGCGCAATTGTATGGGGGTCAGCTGCCGGCCGGTTCCGACCGATGTTGGCGCCGCATCGTCGTCGGTTGGCGTCGGGTGCCTGCGGTTGTCCGCCGCCCGATACCGGGCCTCGTAGTTGTCGGCGATCTCGCTGAGCGGCGTCGCCAGTTGCCAATGCCTGTCAAACCACCTCCCGACTTGGCGAAACGCCGAGACGGACGGATCCGCCACGACCGCACCCGCCTCAATGCCGGCGCATAGCCCGGTTCGGGACAAGTTTCCAGAACCAACCACGACGACCTTCTCGGTATTGCGTCGGAAGGCGTAAACCTTGGGGTGGAAGGAGGCTCTCGGGCAGCAACCGTTGCGACCAGCGACGAAGATCCCGTCATGGATGCGCACGCGGGACTTGGGTAGCGTGTTGAGTTCGGCCAACGCGACCGGATCCGAGCGGCAGAAGTCAATGCCGACCAGCCACCGTTTGCGGACGCTTTCCCAAGAGCCGTTGGCTTCCAGACGATCAAGCAACTCGGCAACCCCGCTGTGCGTTGAATAGGCAACAGCAGCGATCATCTGGGTCGGACGAATCCTCGCGTAGGCTGCCGCGACCCCTTCAATATAGCTGCCGTCGTCCGCCTCGGTGCTCAGGAACTTCACATTTGGCACTACTACCTCATCTTCTTAGTTGCGGGAACGTGAACGTCATTGACCCGGTCGCCGCTGAATACTCCATCGACCCAAAACCACGGGTAGTCCTCCTTGCCGCGCACAGGCTCCCGGCCCCGATCCTTGCGCCAGCTAATGTTTGGCTTCGTGCGTAGCACGCCGGCGCCTCGGTGGCCGCCGGGCAGATCCTGAGCCATGAACGGTCGGATGTTCAGGCGGACACCATCGTTGACGTCCGGGGCCCAGCTCATTGGCTGATCTTGAATCGGCTTCCAGCGTACGAAGATGTCAAACGGCGGTTTACCTTCAAGAATCGCGACGAGGCGTTTCTGCAGTTCCAGCGCCGCCGTGAGACGAGCGTCTGCCCCGGCTGCACCACGCCTAACGTCATCTTGGCAGCGTGAAATCCACTCGCCAAGGTAGCTGTACGTCAGCGATTCCAACAGGCGTCGTCCGGCCCCATCGGGAGCAGTCAATCGGTGATAGTTGACGAGTGCGTGGAATCCATCGTTTCTACGACCGTCCCACACATGCCAGACGAATGGGCGGCTGTGGAATAGTTGGCAATGCTGTTCGAAGAAAGCATTCCGTAACCAGTCGTCGAGAGATCGGCTTTTCACTTCGGCCAGCAGGCTCGCCAACCGGTCGTCCCGCCAACCCGTTCCCCACGCTCGTTCAAGCAGCCGCTGCAGTCGGTGCTCAGCTGCGTGATGTCCGCGCACAGCCGGAATGCAAACGATACCGTCCTTGGCGGCCAATGCATCGAGCGCTCTTCCTTGGAGCATGCGCCGCTTGGCGGTGTCGGCGACATCCAGACGAAGACCGGTCTGCATCGGCCACCTGTAGCCCAGCAACCGAGCCACGGCAACCTGCAATGCGTGCCGTGCGTAACGCGGGTGGCCGTGGAAAGCCCATTGGGTGGGATCGCTCGTCTCCCGTGCAAGAGGTCTCTCGGCGCCGTTGGTCCGGGAGTTGCGCCAGTGCGAGGCGTCGTATGGGACCTTCGTCAAGGTGGCGTTCGTCACTGACAGCTTTGGGTTCAGTCTGCGTACGCGCTCTCGATAATCGGGCGAGCTGCAATACGCCCAAATCGCCGCAAGTTCGTCATCATCGTGGGGCACGACCACGGCGACGTTGCAGTCAAACTTCGTTCCCAGATAGAGCGATGCGGGTAATTCGCCCATGCGGTTGATCACAACACCGCGTTTGCCCCACGCGGCATGACCGGACTTCCAGCCACCCAGACGGCCTTCCTGCTTGAGGGCTTGGGCGTGGCGAGCGTACCTGCCGCAGCCACCCTCCCAAAATAAGGCATGGCTACAGCCGCTGATACGCGCAGTGGACGACGGCGCAAACTGAAACGGTTCCCAACCGTTGGCCAGCCGCGGCAGTTCCCAGAAGTTGAAGACGAACTGGGCGTTGTCACTGGTTGCAAGTCCTTGGTGGGCGTACGCCACGCTACTGAGTAGGAGTGCATCCTCATCCGCGTCATAGCCGATTACCGAATCTGGGTTGGCGGCCTGGGCTGCTTGACTGAGTGCGCGAACGGGCTCTTCCCGTAGCCACCGGGCTTTCAGTTCCGGAGTCTTGCCCTTCGTCGCATCAATCCACGAGAACGCGCGACCAAGCTGATCTTGAGATTCACCAACAATGATCAGGCACGCATTCACCACTTCGCCGCCAATGGATTCGAAAGCTCTTGGTCCCAGCGTCGCCAGCATGTGCCAAGTGCGTTCGGCAAGTAGCCGGCGGCGTAAGTTTCGGTAACGGGCAAGAAACAACCAATACTGAGGCACCACCAGGACGGTTGTTCCCGCGTCCACACACAGTTTCAGGAGCCGCTCGAGGAACACAGTCGCGAGATCCTGC
The DNA here is from genome assembly GCA_026706665.1 of Gammaproteobacteria bacterium. Taxonomy (GTDB): domain Bacteria; phylum Pseudomonadota; class Gammaproteobacteria; order Pseudomonadales; family Azotimanducaceae; genus VXNE01. The sequence goes on from JAPOYI010000166.1 coordinate 20,435, forward strand.
TGGGATCGAGGGAAGTGCTTCTCACAGTATTTACGCAGTAGCGGGCTCTGCTTCTCGCGACCAAGGTATGGGACGTTGGTTGCCACGAGGTGAAACCGCCCCGTCAGCATCTCGGCCGCTTCCGTTATACCAAGGGCGGCGATGGCCGTCTCCTCGCGTTCCGCGTCCCCGGTATGCCCGGCAAGCGCCCGCTCCAGTAGAGGCCGCAATTGATCGAAGCCCGCCGTGAGCATGTCCTCCGGCGCCGAGCGCACCGGGTCTACCAGGCTCCCCAGCGTCGGCGCATCCCGAAACGCGTCGTGCAGCGCCGCCATCCCAGCCTCAACCTTCGAATCGCCCTCGGCCAGGCTGAGCCACTCCTCTTTTCTCGCCGCCACCGGCTGCCCACACCACGCGAGGTTGAGTCTCGGAAGCCCTCTATAGCCCCCGGCATCCGGATAGCGCCATGCCTCCAGCGCCAGCGCGAACGCCGCGATGGCCACGCACCGCTGGTCGATCTCGAGGCCGTGGAGGTTCTCGCGCAGAACCGCTTTCACCGCCGCCGAGGAGTCGAGCCCCTCCAACGCCATGCGCATCGGCGCCAGCATCAGCAGCGCAGCGACAAGGAAGTGTCCAGAACCGCAGCAAGGGTCGAGGAGCCGGAACTCCGAGAGGTCGTCCGGCCAGCCGGCGAAAGTCCCTGCCGCAGGATGGCCGTCCTCGGCATGGCGCAGGTAGGTCAGGTCTGCCGGGCACGTCTTGCCGGGATGCCGGCTCGCCCACCACGCCCCGAGCGAGTTGTGCAACAGGAACTGCACCATGTAGGGTTCGGTGAAGAGTTGCGTCACCGCGGGCAGCTCCTCCGCCCCGATCTTCGCCTCCGAGCGGTTGACCTCGTCCTTCTTCCTCGCCTGCCAGAACTGGTACACCCAGCCCAGGGCGTCGCTCGCCATGAAGATCTCCGTCGCGAGCCCTTCAACCAGCTCCTCAAGTCTCACGCGATGCTCGCGCGCAAGCCGAACTCCGAACACGGGATGGTCCGGTCGGAACACCTGCGGCAGCATGCGCTGCGCAAACTGCGCCGCCAACATCCATCGGTCCGTTCCTTCGCCCTTCGCGAGGTCCTCGCACTCGTCGAGCGTGACCGGCACCCCAAAATCCGGCTCGATCAGCAGGTGGTTCTCCGCCAGAAAACGGGCGAACAGCATGGCGTGCCAGTGTTCGTAGGCGCACTCGTGCGTCAGGTGGTCGATCCCATGCGCGCCGGATCGCCCGTCCATCCTGTCGCCCAGGTGCCGCGCATGCGCCCGGAGCCGGCGCCGCAACGCACGCTGCTCCTCCGACATGTGCTCGAACGGCTCGCGTTCATCGACCGCAAGTGACTTCAGGGCCGCCCTTGCGCCCGTTTCCGCCATGTCGCGCGCGTTGACGATCGCGCGTTCGAGTTGCCGCCGGTGCTCTGTCGAAAGCGTCTTCATCGTCGTCTATGAAACCGCGATCGGCCCCTTCTCCAGTTCCTCCAGCAGCCGCCTTTCGGTCTCGGCCAGCCACTCCTTTGCCTCCTCGGGCGAGCGCAGTGGCCCGCTGTCGAGCTTGATGTGGCGCACCTTCGGCTCGACCAGTCTGTCCGCTTCCATCCGCGCCTCGGCGAACAGTTGCGGCAGCGCCGCCGTGCGCGTGCGCCAGGTCTTCAAGGACGTTCGGGAAAGCGATTCGATCACTTCCTGTTCGGTCCCCGTAGGTCCCTTGGTACTGGCAACGGCACCTCGTTCCCTGAGAATCCCGGCGCGCTCCGACGGCTCGATCGTCTGCCAGCTTGCAACCTCCTCAATAGCCTCGGATTGCGCCTTGAACACTTCCAGGTGTCGGCGCTCGGCGGCCACCAAGGCGCCACGTAGGACATCCACAAGGCCGCGCGCCAGATCCGGCAGGGGATCGGTGGCGTCCAGCAAGCTGCGGTTCTGGGCGATCGCGTCAAGCTGCAATCGAAGATCCTCCGTACCGGCCACGCCATCCGCGTGCTCGGCAAGCAACAAGACTCGCTCGTAGGAAGGCAAGCGAGCCGTAGCGATCTCTGACGCTGCCGTCCAATCGTTCAGCTTTGCCAGAAGCTCATCATGCCGGTCGAGAATGCCCCGCAGTTGCTCGTTGCCGACGAGCGACTGGATATCCTCGACACCGCTCGTGTCCGGCTTTGAGGGAAGCGGCGGAGCGCCGCCAGCGCGGGCCGCCAGCTCGGCCAGTTGGCCCAGGAACAACTTGGCGGCGGCCGCTTCTTCGTTCGGCTGGACCGGCACGCCCGCCTTGCTGAGGAGTTGACGCAGTTTTAACCGTTCGTGGGTCTCTATAGTCGCGCTTTCCACCCGAAAGTCCGTTGTCGAGACCTTCCCCTGATCCAGCTGTCCGGGTGCCAGCGGCGTCCCGTTCAACGTCGCTCGAAGGTGGCCGGACGCGAACAGACTGACGAGCGCAGCGTCAACCGCGTCACGCGGCCAGCCGTAGGGCGGGCTCGCGAAATGCGTGCGGACGTCGCGGCCTCTTCGCCCGCTGCCGACGAACAACAGAACGGCGGCGCATACTGCATGGTCCTCGGTCTTGCCTTGGTGATCCACCGCTTCGAGCGGGTTTGCCGCACCTCTGCGCGCGCGCTCGATCACCGTGCGCCAGCGCGTGTCGTCGGCTTGCCTGAATTCGTGGAACAGGCGGTCGAGCGACGCATTGGCCCCCGCCTCAATCTTGTCGGCCAGGCTCGCCTGAGGCAGTTCCGTGCCTCCGCCCTGGTATGCCCTGGCTCCGGCGACGACCTCCCCGACCAGCGCCCTCAAGCTGTTCTCCGCTTCGGCAAGTCGAGTTTCCATGCCCTGGCGGGCTTCGATTCCTTCCGCAAGCGACGGAACGCCCTTGTAGTCGAGAGTCCCCTTCGCACCATCTCGCATGGCGATGGCGCGTTGCAGCGCATCCGCCCGCGCCCTCGGCACGAAAACGTGGATCGTGGCGTCGTCGGCTCCCGCGGCGCGTGCATCGTCAACCACGTTCTTCGCGGACGCGCCCCAGCCGTCCCGCACCCAGATCGCCACTTCGCCGCTGCCGGAGGTCGGCGGCTCCGAACCGAAGTTCAGCGAGAGCTTGCGCGGTTCCCTGCTGGCACCTTGCGTCAGTCTCGGCGGACCGATTGCACGCTGCACGGCGTCATTCAATACCTGCGCCCGTATGGGTCCGATACGCATTGGATTGTTCATCAGCCGGTTCTGGCGCGCGCGAAACTCCGCCTCCCACTCGCTGCTCTCGCGCGTCTGAAGACTGTATTCCTCATCGAGCTTTATCAGCGTCCCCGCTTCGACGAGTTCATCGAGCAGGTGGGGAATTCGACCTCGAAGCGCGGCCCCATCCCGGGCGAGGTCTGAGACGAGGAGGTCCGCAAGTGTCGAGGCGGTCGCGCGCACGCCGATATCTGCCGAGGCATCGACCGGGAGCTTGCGGATCAGAAAAATCAGCGCACAGGCCCGTGACTTGAGCGTGCCGTCCGGCGTTCCGTCTTCCAATTTCGTGATCGTCTCGTTGATCTCGCGCAGTAGAACCCCTGACTGGAGCAGGCTCGCGGAGATTTCCTCGAATAGAAAGTCCGCCGGCACTGCAGTACCCAAGGGACTATCGGCCGTGTGCCGAATCGCGTCGTAGACGATACGCAACTGCGTGCGCAACTGACCCGCCGTTCCGGCTCGGTCGACCGCCCTTAGCGCCTGCTCCCAAAACCGGCGGCGTACGGGAAGAAGAGGGTAGTCGTCCACCAGCACCGCGCTGTCCTCGGCGCGCGGGCCGATCGCAGTCCCGACCAGATGCCGGTCGATTTCGCCTGCGTTTGCGTCCAGCGTATCGCGCACGTCATTGACGCGGTCTGCTCGTTTTGCCAGCACGACCCTTCTCGTCACCGTCTCTACGTCGGTGTCCGAGAGTTCGACATTAACCGTGAACCGGCCTTGCAGGCGTTGGAGCGCATGCGTTCCGGACAGCGCTGTTTGCCCCGTTCCCACGAACAGCAGCCGGCCCTGGAACTGCTTGCTACACGCCTCGACGACCTCCTGGACGACGTACGAACGATTGGCGTCCTCACCGATATACTGCTGCACCTCGTCGAGTACAACCACGGTACACGGCATCTCGCCTTCCGGCGCCAGGACATCCCGCAGCATCGAGACGAGTGCGTCGTTGGAGATGTCCTTCTCGTTGGGGAACTGGTTGCGGATAGCTGTGCGGGCGTCTCGTTCGTTCGCCGCGAAATCCGGGTCGGCCCTCAGCAGTTCCTTTGCGATGAGCGGGCTCACGTACATGTCGTTCAGTTCGCGTCGGAACTTCCGCCCCTCGGATTCCACGCCGGCGCTGACCCGCTCGTAAATCCCGTTCCGCTTGAGCCACAGGGCGAAACGCGCCTGCGCGTAGCTGTCGGGAAGCCCGGCCGATCGGAGCACCACCCCGAGCAACGCCAGCCGAACGCTGTCCCCCGCCGCGGACCCAAGCGTGCCGGCCGCGGCGTGAAGGCCGCCCGAGCGCCTGCCGAGCGTCGTTATTTCCCGCAGCAAGTCGTTGACTTCTGTCGGCAGCCGGGCGAGGCCCCGGGCTCGGGCACCGTCTTCCGGAAACTCCTGGTCGACCCAGAGGAAGCGCAGCATCTTGGCCAGGTGGGACTTTCCGCTGCCGAAGAAACCGCTGATCCAGGCTGCCGGCTGTTCCGGCTGCCCCTGGTTGTTGACGTACGACTCGAGAATCCGGACCATTCCGCGCTGATACTCGCCTTCGCAAACGAAGTGCTCGAGCTCGAATCTGAGCGTCTGCCGTTCGTCGTCCGTTCGCGCATCCGTCATCGCTGCAACGCCGTTGTTGAGCAGCGCTGCAGTGTCGGGGTTTCGCTGGTATAAATCGCGGTTCTTCATCGGTCGGTCATACCTCGTACACTCCCCTATCCTCGTGAACCGTGATCGGTACCGCCAGGTAGTTCCAGCCATCCCGAGCGTCGAGCAGCCTGTAATTGTTGTTCTCGTGCTCGCCGGGGAAGAACACGACGATCCTTCCATGCACGTCCGCCTCGACTTCCCTTAGCAGCGCCGACAGGCGGATGAGCCCGAAAAGCGAGGCGACGCCGTATATAGCGACTACCGCATCTTCGTCGGCCTTGGGCGCGCGTAGCACGTCCCGAAGCCGAGATGTCAGGTACTGCAGGAAGCCGCTCTCCAACTGCAGTTCGAGATCCTCCGGAACCTCGAAGTAGCTATCGCGATAGTCCAGCTGCGCCATCCATTCAGCGAACGCACGGGTGAGGTCACACGCGAGCCAAGTGTGGCCCGCCTCCTCCGTAATGGTTTGGAAAAGCGGCAAACGAAGACGCAGTCGTCGTTCGTCGGTCTTGTCGTACACGACGAAGATGGCCCGCTCGGGACCCGCCAGATCGCGCCTCCATGGCAGCGCTATGTGGCTGCGATAACGCTCGGCTAGAGTCTCAATTCGTCCCAACGGTCAACTCCCTCTCCATTGCCTTCAGCCGTGGAAACGACACATCGAGCATGGAACCTGACTGTTTGAGATCCAGCAAGCCCAGCCGCCTCGCGTCCCCGGCGAGATCGAGCAATCTGCCGGGGTCCGAGTCCAGCACAGCAGCCCAGGGCGTCTCGAACAGCCGATAGCCGCGTTTCCCAGGCAGGTATCCGAGTAGGAGCGCGAATGCCGTGGCCGCCGGCGTTGCCTCTACCCGCTCCCTGACCTTACGACTCCGTCCTCGCAGATGCCCGGATTGGGTCCACGAAGACATGGTGTTTCGCACGACCGTGTCCAGCGTCGCCTCGTTGAAACGGGTTCCCACCGAATTCGCGAGCGCTTCTTGAACGGACTGACGCATTACCTCAACCCCTGCGGGCACTTGGATGATCGGCGCCGCAGTCGCCCTTAGCAGAGGGTCGCGCGCCAACCCCATGAGCAATGCGAGAAGCGGGCGGCTCGGGTGGCTTTCGCACCATAGCTGTCTCAGCACCCGGAACATCGGCACCCCTTCGTCAAGTGCGTAGAGTTCCTTGAGGCGCTGGAACGAGATCGCGCGAGTCGCGACCGTGTGCTTTCCCAGACAGTTCTCGATCAACACCGCATCCCGGTAATCGGTCAGGACGGCTTCGCCCGGAACGGACTCCAGCAACAGCGAAAGCTCCGCGAGCATCAGTGTGCGACTACTGTGGGTGCCGCGCTCCCCTGATCGATATCCCATTCCCGTCGCCTGGACGGCACCTGGCCCACCCATTTCGCCTTCGAGATTCCATGCGTCTTTGGACCACATGCGGTCAGTGTAGCGCACTTTCGTTGGGTTGGCACTATTCGCCTGCCAGTTTGCAGGCGAATATTTTAGGTCGTTTCAGAAGAGTCGTTCTACGCCCCGCCAATGTTGAGGTATTCACCTACTTCCATCAGCTTCCGTCGCTTGGGCCGGCGCTGCTGATGAGGCTACCAGTCAGTCCCGGACCGGCCAGTCGCGGGTCGTGTGCTCGCCCCACGGCTTGCGCGCGAAGATGCGCTCGACCATGGGCACGAAGTGGTCAATCGGCAGCGTGTCGTAGTCGGGATCGAACGACTTCTGATCGTACGCGTCACAGAAGTCCACGGTCATGTCGAAGGCGGGATGGCTGCGATGGCGCAGGCGCGCATTGGCGTCCAGCCCGATCTTGTCGAAATAGTAGTAGCCCTGGAACAGGCCATGCTGCTGCACCATCCAGTGCGTGTGCCGCGCCACGTAGGGTCGCAACACCGAAGCGCCCAACTCGGCGTGGTTCTCCGGCGACAGGTCGTCGCCGATGTCGTGCAGCAGGGCGGCCACCACGTACTCCTCGCACTCTCCCGCCCGCAAAGCCCGCGTCGCCGTCTGCAGCGAGTGCTGGCAGCGGTCGATGGGATACCCGGGAAAGCCGTCCGCGATGTTCTCCAGATAAGCGAGCACGCGCTTGCCGGTCTTTACGATATATGGCTTCGCAAGCTCGTCCAGCAGCGCGTAGTCCTCCGCCGTGCCCTGATCCATGCGGGTGAAGGTAACGATTGGCGACGCTTCAGAATCCGCATGCGACGGTGCGCTTGCGTTGCCGCGGCCGGGCGCGCTAAGGGGAGTTCGGGCCTTCATCGGAGCACTCCTTAAGCCCGTCTTGGATTTGCCGAATTATGGTCCAATACGCCCCGCGTTCAAGACGCTGAACCCATGGAAAAGTACTCTCTCCCGAGCCTCTTCAGGCACGCCAGCCGCCACCATGAAGACTGGCCGCGAGCCTGGCGCGACCCCGCTCCCAAAGAGGCCTATGACACGGTGATCGTCGGCGGCGGCGGGCACGGCCTGGCGACGGCCTACTATCTCGCCAGCAAGCACGGCGTCACCGATGTCGCCGTGGTCGAAAAGGGATACCTGGGCGGCGGCAACACCGGCCGCAACACTACCATCGTGCGCTCCAACTACCTGCGCGACGAAGCGGCGCATCTCTATGACTTCTCGCTCGGCCTGTGGGAGGGCCTGAGCCAAGAACTCAACTTCAACGTCATGTTCAGCCCGCGCGGGGCGATGAACCTCGGCCACACCCTGCAGGAGATGCGCGACATCGAGCGGCGGGTGAACGCCAACCGGCTGAACGGCATCGACGGCGAGATCCTCACGACTGCCCAGGTACAGAAGCGGGTACCCCTGCTCAACTGCTCCCCGAAGTCACGCTATCCCGTAATGGGCGCGTCCTGGCAACCGCGCGGCGGCATCGCCCGTCACGACGCGGTGGCCTGGGGCTACGCCCGCGCGGCGGACGCCTACGGCGTCGACCTGCTGCAGCAAACGGAAGTCACTGGCATTCGGCGGCGCAACGGTGCCGTCACCGGCATTGAGACCAGTCGGGGCTTTATCGGTGCGCGCAACGTGGCCTGCGTCACCGCGGGCAATTCCGGCGTCCTGGCGCGGATGGCCGGGTTGCGCCTGCCGATCGAGTCGCGTCCCCTGCAGGCCCTCGTGTCCGAGCCGCTGAAACCGTGCCTCGACACCGTGGTGATGTCCAACGCCGTCCACTGCTACATCAGCCAGGCCGACAAGGGCGACCTCGTCATCGGCGCCGGCGCGGACGGCTATAACGGCTACGGCCAGCGCGGTTCGTTCCGCATCATCGAGCACACACTGTCCGCGGTCTGCGAACTGTTCCCGGCCTTCAGCCGCGTGCGCATGAACCGCCAGTGGGGAGGCATTGTCGACATCTGTCCGGACGCCTGTCCCGTCATCGGCAAGACGCCCGTCGAGGGGCTCTACTTCAATTGCGGCTGGGGTACCGGCGGCTTCAAGGCGACGCCGGGGTCCGGCTACGTGTTTGCTGACACCCTCGCCAACGAGCGACCGCATCCGCTCGCCGAACCTTTTGCGCTGGACCGGTTCGCGAGCGGCGCACTGATCGACGAGCACGGCGCCGCCGGAGTGGCTCACTGATGCTGCACATACGCTGTCCCTACTGCCAGGAGCTGCGCAGCGAAGAGGAGTTCAGCAACGCCGGCGAGGCGCATATCCGCCGCCCGCCGGACCCCGCCGCGCTGTCCGACGCCGAGTGGGGAGACTACCTGCATTTCCGCAAGAACCCGCGCGGGCCCCACCGCGAGATCTGGGTGCACACGGCGGGCTGCCGTCGCTACTTCAACGTCCTGCGCGACACCGTCAGCTACGAGATTCTCGAGGTCTATCCAGCAGGCGTACCCGATCCCGACGCGCCAGGCGAACCGACGCCCTGATGGCCGCCCAACCAAAACGCCTGGCCGAGGGGGGCCGCATCGATCGCAGCCGCGCGCTCGACTTCTCGTTCGATGGCCGCGCCCTGCAGGGCTATGCCGGCGACACCCTGGCATCGGCACTGCTCGCCAACGGCGTCGACACCGTGGCGCGCAGCTTCAAGTACGGGCGGCCGCGCGGCATCGTTGGACATGGCCCGGAAGAACCCAACGCCATCCTGCATCTCGGACGCGGGCCCGGCAGCATCCCGAACCTGCGGGCCACGGAGGTGGAGCTTTTCGACGGACTCGAGGCACGGTCCACCCGTTCCGGTCTGCAGCGCCTGTTCGGCCCTTTCGGCAGGTTCCTGCCTGCCGGCTTCTACTACAAGACCTTCATGCAGCCGCCGCGTCTGTGGATGACGTGGGAACGCCTGCTGCGCCGGGCGGCCGGATTTGGCGAAGCACCGGACGGGCGCGACCCCGACACCTACGACAAGATGAATCACCACTGCGACGTGCTGGTCGTCGGCGCGGGCCCCGCTGGTCTCGCCGCAGCGCTCGAAGCCGCCCGCTCCGGTGCCCGCGTTCTCGTCGGCGACGAGGGCCAGGAGTTCGGGGGCAGCCTCCTGGCCGAGACACTCACCGTCGCCGGCGGTAGCGGAGCCGACTGGGTGGAAGACGCCGTCGCCGAACTTTCCTCCTGCCCCGACGTGACCCTCCTGCCCCGCGCCACCGTGAGCGGCTACTACGACCACAACTTCTTCACCATCCTCGAGCGGCGCACCGATCACCTCGGACCCGTGAACGGCGGCGGTTCCCGCCAACGCCTGCATCGCGTCCGGGCGCGACAGGCCGTACTCGCGACAGGCGCCATCGAACGCCCCCTGGTGTTCGCCAACAACGATCTTCCCGGCGTCATGCTGGCATCGTCTGTCGCGACCTATGTCAATCGCTATGCCGTGGCACCCGGCGACAGGCTCGTGCTATTCACCACGAACGATGGCGCCTATCGAACGGCCATGGACTGGCAAGGGGTGGGACGCGAAGTGGTCGCAGTCATCGATGCGCGCCAAAACCCCGAGAGCGCGCAGGTGCGGGCTGCGATGGATGCTGGCATCGACGTGATCCCCGGCCACGGGGTTATCGAAGCCTCAGGACGCGGCCGGGTCAGCGGCGCTGTCATCGCGCCACTGAACGACGGGGGAGTAGCGCTGACCGGCCCGTCACGCCGACTGGCATGCGACCTCATCGCCGTATCAGGCGGCTGGAGCCCAACCCTGCATCTCGGCTCCCAGACGGGCGTCCGGCCCCGATGGAGCGATACGGCGGGCGCGTTCCTGCCCGGAGACCTGGGAGAGCACGCCGTATGCGCCGGCGCCGTCACAGGCCGGCGGTCGCTGCGCGGATGCATCGAGGAAGGCGCGTCGGCAGGTGCGCTTGCCGCATCGCGGACCGGCTTCGGCGATGGCGACACCACGCTTGCGACACCGGATACGGGGGAGTCACCCGAGTCGTCGCCCCGGGCAATGTACCTCGTACCCCACGGCAAGCCGGTGAGCCGGGCCCCGAAGCAGTTTGTCGACCTTCAAACAGACGTCACCGCCGCGGACATCCAGCTTGCGGCCCGCGAAGGCTACACCTCCGTGGAGCACGTGAAACGCTATACCGCGCTGGGTTTCGGCACCGACCAGGGCAAGCTCGGCAATGTCAACGGCGTCGCCATCCTGGCCCGAGCACTGGGACAGGACATCGACGCCACGGGCACGACCATGTTTCGCCCCGCCTACACGCCGATGACCTTCGGCGCGGCCGCCGGAAGGGACACCGGCGAGATGTTCGACCCCGAACGCCAAACTCCAATGCACCGGTGGCACGAGGCGCAGGGCGCCGTGTGGGAGGACGTAGGCCGGTGGAAACGCCCGCACTACTATCCCCGATCCGGGGAGACCATGCAGCAGGCGGTCAACCGCGAGTGCCTCGCGGTCCGCGACGGCGTGGCGATCTTCGATGCATCGACCCTCGGCAAGATCGACATCCAGGGACCGGACGCGGCTGAATTCCTCGACCGCGTCTACACCACCGGTTTCCGGAGACTCGGTATCGGCAGGTGTCGATACGGCCTCATGCTGCACGAGAACGGGTACATCTTCGACGACGGCGTGACCGCGCGCATGGCGGACAACCGCTACCTGATGCACACCACTACCGGCAACGCGGAGGTGGTATACGCGTGGCTGGAGTTCTGGCGGCAGACCGAGTGGCCCGAACTCGACGTCCATCTCACATCGGTGACCGACCACTGGGCCACCGCGGCGGTGGTCGGCCCGAAGGCGCGGGACGTGCTGCGAAAGCTGTGTACGGACATCGACTTCGACGGCGACGCCTTCCGCTTCATGGATGTGCGCGAGGGCCATGTCGCAGACATCCCGGCGCGGGTATTCAGGATCAGCTTCAGCGGCGAACTCTCGTTCGAGGTGAACGTCCCCGCCAACCACGGCCGCCGGGTCTGGGATGCGCTGATCGAGGCTGGGACGGAGTTCGACATCACCCCTTACGGCACCGAGGCCATGCACGTGCTGCGCGCCGAAAAGGGGTTCATCATCGTCGGGCAGGACACCGACGGCTCCGTGACGCCGGCGGATGTCGGCATGGATTGGGCGGTGCGCCGCAATAAGGCGTACGGCTTCCTCGGCGACCGCTCACTGACCCTGGCCGATCACCTGCGCCAGGACCGGTTCCAGCTCGTGGGCCTCGCCACTGCGGATCCCCGGACGGTGCTGCCCGAGGGCGCGCAACTGGTCGAAGATCCCGGACACCGTCCGCCGGTAGCCATGGAGGGACACGTCACGTCCAGCTACTACAGCGCACGGCTTGCGCGTTCCATCGCGCTGGCGATGGTGAAGCGCGGCAGCAAGCGTACGGGACAGATCCTCTACGCCCCGCTGGCGAACGGGCGGATCGTGTCCGCCACCGTCGTCAGCCCCGTTTTCTACGACCCCGAGGGAGCGCGCCAGAATGTCTGAAGCAGCCGGCATCAAGATTCTGGAACTCCGATCGCGAGGGTGCCTGAATCTGCGCGGCGACGCGGACGACCAGACTTTTCTCGACGCGGTCTCGACAGCGGCGAGCGTGGCCCTGCCGACCGAACCGTGCAGCTGGAACTCCGGGTTCGGGTCCAGCGCCTATTGGCTCGGGCCGGACGAATGGCTCCTGGTCGTGCCGGACGGCGAGCAGCCGAGCGTCGAGCGGAGATTGCGCGAGGCGGTAAGTGCCCCACTATCCGTCGTGGACGTGGGCGGCGGCTTCGTCCACGTCAATCTCGCGGGCGTGGACGCCGGCAGCGTGCTGCAGAAGTCGAGTCCCTATGACTTCCACCCGCGCAGTTTTCCGCCGGGTCGTTGCGTGCAGACGGTGTTCGCGCAGGCCGGCGCGATGGTGGCCGCCGCTGAAGACGGCAGTTTTGACCTCGTGTTTCGCCGCAGTTACGCGGACTACCTGGTGAATTGGATCACCGACGCGGCGGAGGAATATGGCTTGGTGGTGCTTGGGACTTGACTATTTTCCTGCCGAAGGTCAGCCATGGCCACGTGCCGCCAACCGAAGGCGGACTCTCCCACGGACGAGCGCACAAGCACCGAGCGTGGCGAACCCTCAAATGCATGACCTTCGAGGTGACCATCCCTCGTCGGCAAACGTCACACGCCAACCCATCAGTTTGTCCCGAGGATGCCGTGCCCCGCCCCGTCCCAACACGAGTGGCAGTAGCGACCCCACCATTTGGCTCTGGCAAGATGACCGGTACAACCATGTTCCACAAATTTCAAGAACTTTGTGTATGACGTCACCGGCAATAACGCAGACAAGCAAGCAGACCAATTCCTCAGCTTAACTGGCGAGTTCCTGGAGAAATGCCCATGAAGGAAATCAATATCGAGAAGTTAGTCGAGTGGCTCGGACGCGACGGGGCGCCGGATTGGAAAGTAGCGATGTCACGGTGTCGGAGCTTTACGAGATTGCGAGCCGTTGTGGCCTTAGGGTGGAGAAAAGAATAAAGCGAGGCGACATAATCGTGGATCTTGTAAATAGAAATTCCGTTAGGATTGATAAAACAACAGACGAATTGCTTGCGATGAACTGTGATGACCTTAGCAACTACCTCAAGAGCAGAAAGGTCTCCAGAACGGAAATCCTAAAGCTACTCTCTCAGTTTGACATTCGGCCCGCTTCAAGCGAAAAGACCAATCTTCTGGAGTTTGCGGCAAGAGAAATCAGTGACGTGGGTATGTACCAAAGAGTGGCGAAGGGCGCGCGCTGAGCCTACCAGATCGCTACCGTCGGAATACCGCACTTCAACATAACGTAGTTCGTCTCGATGCGATATGAAGATGTGACCGGCTTTCCGATCGGCAGCAAGCTTGGTCTGCCACGAATTCTTGTGGTATTGGTATTCAAAGGAATTCCCTTCTTTTGCCGACTTTACTTCGTAGTCCGCAAGGTCAAGGCCCGACGCGGTGCCCGCCCCTGCATTACGGACAAGGATCGAGGCAAATATCTCCCCCTACAAACACCACGTCCGGTCTGCCTGGTAGTCGCCCATAGTCGACTCGGTACCGTAAACCTCGCCGCGTCAGTTCCTTCGGAGCGCCAATTCGGGTTTCGTATTCCGTCGGTGGATCCGGCGTATGACCTTCGAACGCGCTTCTTTGGTCAAGGGTCGCGGCGAGCATAGACCATCGAGGTCAACCACCTACACCGTAGCAGCTAGAGGCTGAGCCAAGTGAAGCTGAACTCCGACCCCGCAACGCTCGTTGCCAATGAGAAAGCCAAATGCGTGATCGACCAACCAGCGAACGGCCGGCACACACACCGCATCCCCGAACCCCAATTGCGCTTGCCGCCGACCAACGCGGATGGGGAAATCGGAAGCTCCTTGCAGGCGAGCATATTCTCGCCCAGTGAGCGGTCGGATTCTGGGAAGCGGCCCGCGACAGTCGATGAGGAACTGCACACTGCTACCTCCCTGAGGAGTCCGGAGACAACCGGCAATACGATCGGCACGAACTTCGCATACGGTTCGACCACGGCGGACTCGCCGATACATCGTCGCAATCCCGTCTTGAGCTCCGAGGGCGAGGTTCTCTACGCGCTCTCTGTGCGTCGGCGCCATAGACTCCAGAGCGGCGGCGACGCGTTCCGTCGGCCACCACAACTCCTCATCCCCACCTAGTGTACCGTCTCTATAATAGGTAGACATTACTATCGGGACGTGGCATGCTGGCGTCCATGGCGCGCCCCGTCCAG
>JAPOYI010000106.1 GCA_026706665.1 Gammaproteobacteria bacterium
GCAAGCTGGCCAATGTCACCACCCGGTCGGCAGTCGATCTCATGGAATCCCTCGTTGTGAACTACCTAAGCGGTTTCTGTGCCAGCCTGGAGGCAAAGTAACGCGATGAAATGCATCTCTTCAGAACAGTTGTCAATGCGTCGCCTTGCGTATCTCACCGGGTCCCTATTGCTCTGGGCAAGGGATCCCCTTGATGCCCTATAGCCGTCCATTGGTTTTCGATTCAGGGGTGAAAACATGTTTCTCAGAACACATCAATTGACTTCAAGATCGGCTCTCAGGGTGGTAGCTACGCTGTTGCTTTCGGTTTTTCTCAGCGCCGGATACGGGCGAGCACGCTCTGGCTCGAATCCAACAGCTTGCGACAACTGGAATGCGTATTTTCTTGAGACGGCGTCGCTTGGGCAGATGCCCGAGTGCGTGGCGGCTGGAGCCGTCCTCACGGCACGGGATCACCTTCGATTCGAAGTCGATGCCGATCTCGATCACGCCCAATCATGCGATTGCGCTATCTGCTGCCGAATGCGGCGCGCTGATTTTCCGGATCGGGAGGGACAAGCGACGCCTTCTCGTTCCTCGGTTTGAGCGGCAAAACCAAACTTGCCGAGACTCACGGTGACTGCCCCCTTGCCTTCAACCCTTCGTACACCGCTGGTCGGCAGGCGATCTTGGGAGAAATAACGTGTTGTTTGTTTTCGGACTGATCGGTGGGATTATCGGCGGCACGCTTGCGGGATTCTCCGGGTTTGTTTTTGGCGCATCGATAGGTTTTCTGATCGGTTGGGTCAACCAATTGGGCGGCCGTCTGGCAGCACTGGAGAAGGGTGAAGCAACGACCGGACGCATCGCAGTGTCCGATCGGACGCCGCCGGTTGCTGAGCCGATCAGCCAGCAAGAGGAGGCGACGGGAGCCCCCGAGCCGCCTGAGCCGGAGAAACTGCCGGAACCGCCACGCCCGCCGCACGAAGCGCCTGTAGATGCCATTCAAGGCGAGAAGCGAAGGGACACCGGCGCGGCCGATCAAACATCGTCCCCAGCAATGCGGGTCACCGAGACCATGAGGGCCTGGTTTACGAGCGGCAACGTACCCGTCAAGGTCGGCGTTGTACTTTGTCTGTTCGGAATGGCGTTTTTCATTCGCGAAGCCATCGACCGGCAACTCTTTAGTCTGCCCATCGAGTTTCGACTCGGGGCCGTAGCGGTATTCGGTCTCGGCCTTCTTGTCATGGGTTGGCGTTTGCGCGAGCGCCGCCGGGGCTACGCGCTCAGTCTACAGGGCGGCGGCATTGCCGTTCTCTATCTCACCGCATACACCGCGTTTGCGATGTACGGGTTGCTACCAGCGGCCGCGGCGTTTGCCTTTCTGCTCATCGTGACGGTCGCGGGCGGCGCGCTTGCCGTGCTACAGGATTCCCGCGCCCTGGCCGTACTCGGCATCGTTGGCGGTTTCATGGCGCCGGTCCTCGCCTCCTCGGGATCCTCCGATCACGTTCTGCTCTTCAGCTACTACGCGATACTGAACGTTGCCGTTCTCCGCGTCGCCTGCCTCAAGGCCTGGCGATCATTGAACTTACTGGGGTTCTTCTTCACCTTCGGTATCGGCAGCCTGTGGGGTTACCAGGGGTATCAACCCGAACACTTCGCGACAACCGAGCCGTTTCTCATTCTCTTTGTCGTGATGTATACGCTGATTCCAGTGTTCTTCTCCCATCGCCAGGACGCGCCGAATCTGCGGGGTCTTGTGGACGGAACGCTGGTATTCGGTACCCCCATCATCGGCTTCGGCCTGCAAACGAGCCTGGTCGGCGACATCGAATACGGGCTTGCAATTTCCGCCATCGCGCTCGCGGGTCTGTACGTGTCCATCGCTACCTTCATTCATCACAGGGCGAAGGACCTCCGGGTCATGATGGAGGCGTTTCTCGGACTTGGGATCGTGTTCCTGGCGATCGCCGTGCCCCTCGCGCTTGACGCGCAATGGACGTCCGTTGCCTGGGCGCTTCAGGGGGCCGCCATGATCTGGCTGAGCTGCCGGCAGCAGCGACGGTTGGCGCTCTTGGGTGGACTCGTGCTGCAGCTTCTTGCGGGAGCCACCTTCGTCGTCCAGCCCGGCACATACTCCGCGGACACGCTTCCACTGCTCAACAGCTTGTTCCTCGGCGCAGGCCTGATCGCGCTTGCCGGTTGGTCCTCCGGTTGGTGGCTTGACCGCAGCGAGAGCCCGGTCTCGACGAAACAGGTACTTGCGCCGGTCAAGTGGCTGTTGCTGGGTTGGTCGACGGCATGGTGGCTGTGGGCGGGTTTCGCGGAAATCGACCGTCTCTTCGCTCCCCAGGCAGAATTGGCCGCCGGTCTCGTCTTTGTGGCGTTCACAGCAGGGGCTGCAGCGTTCGCCGCCGGTCGGCTCAATTGGCCGAATCTCAACTCGGTGGGCCTCGTACTGATGCCTGCAATGGTGGTCGCACTGCTGATTTCGATGGCTGACCGATCACATCCGTTTGCCAACTACGGGTGGCTGGCGTGGCCCATCGCAGTCGCTGTCCACTATGCATTCCTGCGGTTCAGGGAAGCTCAGTTCTCGCGGCTCATCCCGGCCCTGCATACGGGCGCGTACTGGATCGTCGCGGGCCTGATCGCCCTTGAGGCGGAATGGTCAGTCGATCAATGGACGAATGGCATCTGGCCGCTGGCGGCTTCGATAGCGGCAGTCGCAGGATTCCTTCTCGGCACACTCCGGGGGCGCGAGGCTCTGCCCTGGCCCCTGGGCGATCATTGGTTTGCCTACTCCGGCGCGTGTGCGGGCGGAGTCGCGCTTGCCGTTACGGCGGCGGTGCTCGCCAGCAATCTGGTTTCGTCCGGCGACGCGGCGCCGTTGCCCTATCTACCGATTCTCAACCCCCTGACGCTGGCCAGCCTCTTCTCGCTGTTTGTCGTATGGCGTTGGCAACTCGAGGGCGAGTGGTGGCGGCACGCCGATGGATACCGATTCCCCATCGTGGCGGTCGTCGGTCTCTATCTGCTCACGATGGCGGTGGCTCGAGCCGTCCATCACTGGGTCGGCGTCCCGTTCGATCTAGAAGCGCTCTCCGAGTCCGTCGTGCTGCAATCGTCGCTTTCGATCGCCTGGGGTGTGACCGGACTGCTGGGTATGGTGCTCGGCGCCCGGACCCGTCGGCGAGAGATTTGGATCGGTGGCGCCGTGCTGATGACGGTCGTGGTCATCAAGCTGTTCCTGGTGGAGTTGGACAACACCGGAACCGTCGCGCGCGTCGTCTCGTTCCTGGGTGTCGGGGTGCTGCTGCTCATCGTCGGCTATTATTCACCGGTGCCCCCGCGTCTCGACGCGGAAGCCGAAACGGCCAGGTGAGCGGGGAAGTGACCGGTATATCTTGGCAACGCTTATTTCTAAAGGATGGGCAGCTGCCGTAGGCCATTGGTAGGGATCGGAACTGGAATGAAACCCATGCGATGTCACAAGTTAGCGGCGAGTCTCGTTGCCGGATTCTGCTTCGGTTCAGTGCATGCGGTCGACCCCGACGAATTCGCCTTCGGTTGGCCGTTGGAGCTGAGCGCCGAAAGTGACTTCTACGACGTTGCGTTGCGAGCCGAAGTCTATCGCCACGGAAGAAGCGTCGAGCAGATGGCCGTCCTCGACGCCAACGACGAGCCGATGCCGTTCTACCGGGTCGTCGTGGAACCGGAGCCTGCGGCGGAATCGTTGGTCACGTTGGACGTTTCGCCCGTTTATCAGACGCAAAGCGGGGAGCTGATCGATGGGCTGACTGTCGCGGCGTCGGAAGAGCGGGTCAACCTGACATTCGGCGTGCCCACAGAAGATCGGGCGCAGATCGTTGCATTCGTCGCCGATGCCCGGGAGCTTCAAACGACGCCCGTGGCGGCCGATCTTCGCTGGAGTGCGATCGACCAACCCTTCCTGACGACGGTGACGATCTCCCACAGTGAAGACCTCGCCCGTTGGAACGTGATCGGGACGGGGAGCATCGCGTCGCTCGCGATCGACGATACTCAAGTGCTGCATAGCCGGATTCCTCTTGATGGACGG
>JAPOYI010000247.1 GCA_026706665.1 Gammaproteobacteria bacterium
GTAATCACGGGTTCCCTGCGCGTCAGCGCAGCGAACCCGCTGTGAGAACTCCTAGTTCCAGAGACCCGGCGGATCGGTTCGACTCGACCGCGAGATAAACTAATCCAAGATCACCTCAGTACTTCACCCGTCACCTCGCTCCCCCAGGCGGATATGCCAAGGGTCCTGGCGGGATGTAGTCGAAGATGAACGTGATGCGCTCTTCGGCGCCCCTGTTGGCGACGCTGTGCTGCTTCTGGTTGTTGACCTCGTAGGCCTGCCCCGCTTCCAGCTGGTAGGGACGCCCGTCGATGGTGAACCAGACCCGGCGGTTCGTCGTGATTGGCACGTGGATGCGGTGCCCGCAGCGAAACGAGGGGTGCACGTCCGCATGCGTCCTGATCCTGCCGCCGGGAAGCAGTTTTGCCGCCATCGCGCGGATGACCTCGCCGCCTTGAGGATAGTGCTTGCCGATGATCTCCTGCATGAGGGGCACGGCGGTGTCCGACAGGCGTTCCCAGCCCGGACACTTCTGCACGGCGCTGTTCGGCCAGTCCGAACCGTCGGTGAATACCATGACGATGGAATGGGTCTGGTCGTGGTGATGGTAGGTCCGCTGGCGGTACTCGGACTCGAGCCAGGCCGCGTCTTCCTGCGCGAGCACGGCGTCTCGCAGCGGGGCTGAATCGATCTCGCCGAGTTCGCGAAGCGGTACGCCGATATCCATGTCGTTGGGGCAACGTGCGAGTTCGCTGCGACTCTATCGAACAGCGTATTGATTGTCATTACGACCGGCACTATGGTTTCCGGTCGCTCCCCACCAATGCCCTTGCGGCGGAACAGGCGCCAACGGGCGCATACCGAAAGAACTCGCGTGACCTGAAATGAAGCAACATGCCCGCGTCGTCGTGATCGGCGGCGGCATCGTCGGCACGTCGGTGCTGTACCACCTGACAAAACTGGGCTGGACCGACGTCGTCCTGGTCGAAAGAAAGCAACTGACCGCCGGGTCCACCTGGCATGCCGCCGGCGGATTCCACGCGATGAACACCGATCCCAACGTCGCGAGACTGCAGGCGTACGGGATCTCCGTTTACAAGGAAGTCGAGGAGATCAGCGGACAGGACACCGGCATGCATGTGACCGGCGGGGTGCAGGTCGCGGCCACGGAAGCTCGCTGGGAAGTCATCCGCTACGAACACGCGCGCCACCGCGTTCTGGGCATCGAAAGCGAGCTCCTGACACCCGAGGACATCCGGAAGCTGTGCCCGATCATGGATACGAGCAACGTCATCGGCGGGCTGTTCGACGGCAACGAGGGGCACATCGACCCCTACGGCTCGACGCAGGCGATGGCCATGGCCGCGCGCAAGGCAGGTGCTGCGATCTATCTCAACACCAAGGTCGAGGACCTGGTGCAGGGTCCCGATGCGGCCTGGACGGTGGTCACCGACCAGGGAAGCATCCAGTGCGAGCACGTCATCAACGCGGCTGGCCTGTGGGCGCGCGAAGTCGGCGCGATGGCTGGCGTCCATGTGCCCATCATGCCGATGGAGCACCACTACATCCTTACGGAGCCGATCCAGGAACTCGTGGAATTCGACAGCGAGTTGCCCCTGGTGCTGGATCTCGACGGCGAGATGTACCTCCGCCAGGAGCAACAGGGCGTACTGCTCGGCGTCTACGAAAAGAACTCGACGCCCTGGTCCGTAAACGGAACGCCCTGGGACTTCGGCGAGACCGACCTGCTGGTGCCGAGGCTGGACGATCTCGAAGCCGCCCTGCTGAAAGGCTTCGAGCGGTTCCCGCCCGTGGCCCAAGCCGGAATCCGCCGCATCGTGAACGGCCCCTTCACGTTCGCGCCCGACGGCAATCCCCTCGTCGGACCCGTGCGCGGGGTGCCCAACTACTGGTCCTGCTGCGGCGTCATGGCCGGGTTCAGCCAGGGCAGCGGCGTCGCGCTGGCGCTGTCCCAGTGGATGATCGAGGGCGAACCGGAGGGCGACATCTTCGCAATGGACGTCAACCGTTTCGGTCCGTTCGCCACTGCGGCCTATTCGACCGAAAAGGCCAGGGAGTTTTACGAGAACCGGTTCACCATCCTGTGTCCGAACGAGGAGTGGCCCGCCGCGCGCCCGAGCAAGGTGTCGGCGCTGCACGATCGCCTCAAGCGGGCGAACGCCGTGTTCGGGGAATCCTACGGGCTGGAAGTTCCTCTCTGGTTCGCGCCGGCCGGCAGCGATCCGGTCGAGACGCCGAGCTTTCGGCGCTCCAACGCCCACGAGCATGTCGGCGAGGAGTGCCGCGCCGTAAGGGACGGCGTCGGCATCCTGGACGGATCGTCCTTCGCCAAGTACGAGATTTACGGTCCGGACGCGCAGCCTTACCTGGACCATGTCCTCGCCAGCAGACTGCCCCGGAAGGGACGCATTCGCATGGGGCCGATGCTGTTGCCCTCGGGACACATGAAGGGCGACCTGACGGTCATGCGGCTGGCGGCCGACCGCTTCATGATCGTCGGTTCCGGCTACCTGCAGGAATTCCACATGCTGTGGTTCGAGCAGCACGTCGGCGACAAGCGTGTGCATATCGCCAACCGCTCGGACGAACTGACCGCCATAGCCATTGCCGGGCCAAACTCGCGCGACCTGATGCGGGCGGTCGCGTCGGGCAACGTGGAACGCGAAGACATGCCGTTCATGTCCGTGCGCCAGATGGATGTCGGCATTGCCCCCTGCCTGGTCGCGCGGCTTTCCTTTACCGGTGAACTCGGTTACGAGATCTACCTCCCTCCCCCTTATGCCGGACAGGTTTACGACCTCCTCATGCACGAGGGCGCGAGGTTCGGCATCAGGCCGTTCGGCATCCGTGCCCTGGTCTCGCTCGGCATGGAAAAGAGCTTCGGAATCTGGTCGAGGGAGTTCACGCCGGACTATACGCCGGCAATGTGCGGCATGGACCGATGGGTCGCCTACGACAAGGCCGATTTCATCGGCCGCGAGGCGGCGCTTGCCGACCGCGACGCCGTGCACGCACACCGGCTGGTCGCCCTGGAGATCGACTCGGTCGATGCCGATGCATGGGGCTACGAGCCCGTCTTCTACAGGGACGAGTACGCGGGCTACGTGACTTCGGGCACTTACGGCCACACCGTCGGCAAGAGCCTTGCCCTCGCGTATCTGAAGACGCCGTTCCTCGAACGCGCAAGCGATGAGTTCTCCGTGCACATCGTGGATCAGCGGCGTCCCGCCGCAATCCTCCCCGAGCCGCCGTACGACCCGCACGCGACACGCATGCGGAGCTGAGGCAACAGTGCTCGCCCGATGCCGTACCAATCGGACCGCACGCGCCGCAGCGTTCATGCTCGTTGCCGCCACTTCGTTCATCGTCGGTTCCCATGCAGCTGAGCGGGAAGCAGTAGTGACCGTCCGGGTCGTGTTCGAGACCGCCCTTGGAGACGTCGAGATCACCGTCTATCCGTCGCGCGCACCCATCTCGGCCGGAAATTTCCTCGCCTACGTGGACGGGGGGCACTACGACGGGGCCACGCTATATCGCGCCGCACGCAAGTCGGCGCCAGGGACGATCGGTATCGTACAAGGTGGGCTGCTGGCCACCGCGATGTCGGGCGAGAGCGCTTACCTGGATCGCGCCACGCCTCCATTTCCACCAATCGACCACGAGACCACCCAGACCACCGGCATCCCCAACGAACGGGGCACACTCGCATTGGCGCGCCTGGAACCGGGAACCGCGTCGTCCGAGTTCTTCTTCAACCTGAGCGACAACCCCGAATTGGATACCGGCACCGGTACTCCGGGACGGGACGGGTTCGGATACGCCACCTTCGGCCGGGTCATACGCGGGATGGAAGTACTCGACGCCATGTTGGACCTGCCCGCCGACGGCGAAACCACCATCGACCAGGTTCGGGGACAGATTCTGCGCGACCCCATCGGGATCCAGCGCGCCTACCGGGCGCGTTAACCCGACTAGTGTTCCGTCAAGCCCAAATATGCGAGTGTAGCTGCGAGGGATTTTTGGTTCCTGGCGAGGCGCGACGACGCC
>JAPOYI010000180.1 GCA_026706665.1 Gammaproteobacteria bacterium
CTGGACGGGGCGCGCCATGGACGCCAGCATGCCACGTCCCGATAGTAATGTCTACTTATTATAGAGACGGTACACTAGGACGCACAGCGTGAGCACCGCCGTGAGCGCCCATCCGACCTTCACGAGCCAAAGCGTGTCCGGGGATCGCCGCAGCCGGAGTATCGCTCCGAGAGCCGCGACCGCGGACAGGAGCGCGGTGAATCCCCCCGCCCCGGGAACCTCTGTCCAGGAATAGCTCGCCGTCACTGGCGAAAGGCTCGGCCACTCGACGGACAGTTCTACGGTAGGCCAGAACACGCCTACGAGAATGAGAACGGCAGCCAGAAGCTGCAGCGATAGCGTCACTGCCTTAGACTCGACCCGAAACACGCGACAACTCCTTTCAGCCCGTGCCTCCAAGACTATTGCGGGCTCGCACAAAAGAGAAGCCCCGACCTGATAGGTTCGCGGCTTGGTCGCTGGATGGCAAAGAGGCCAGCCTACCGGTCTTCAACCGACTCCACCAACGAGCGCAGCTTGAAAAAGCCCGCCGACGTGGGAACGCCGCGAAGACCTCTCTCGCTTTCCTCCACCAAGCCTTTGATCCGCTCCATGTGAGCAACCAGGTCAGCGGTGCCGTAGCTGCCAAGCGATTTGATGACCGCATGACTGGTCATCGCATGATTCTCGCCCAGGTCCAGCAGGTACGGTATCGCACCCGTGTCACCGGACATGGCCAGCCCCATAACCGCCAGGTCGAAAACCCTGGTCTAACCTCCATGGCGTTTACTCCCCTTTCGGATGACTGAACGCAGCGTCTCCGCCGTGCGAGCTACGCTTAACTCGCGTTAACCGATGCGGAGAGATGTAGAAATGACTTTTGGATCAATGCCCCATGCCCGACCCGGCGACCCGATTCCCCCAATCCGCGAACGCGGCGGCTTGCGGCCCTTGCTGCTCGTCTTCGTTCGCGGCGTCGCGAGACGTCTGGAGAGGAACCCGCGCGGCGTGGCGCGAACCCTGGCGTGCCTCGACATAGGACTGGCGATCGGGCAGCTCCACACCGCGGCCCTGGCGGCCACCACCCGAAAGGCTTACGCGGGCGCGCTGCGTCGCTTCGACGACTGGCTGGGGGGACGACCACCCACGGACAGGTTCCTCGCGAGGCACCTCGACGAGATGTTCCGGCGAGGGCTCGCCCCGGCCAGCGCCGCACTCGTGGTCGCCGCCCTCCGGCGGGCGGTGCGCGATCTGAACAGGGCCGGTCGCCCTTGCCACGAGCATCCGGTCGGACCCGTCACGGTCGAGCGGCTCGAGCGGTACCGTCGAGAAGCCGCCGACCGAGGGCGCGGACAGGCAGCTCCCCTTCTCTGGGAGGACGCCGACCGGATGAGCGAATGCGCCGAAACCCTCGGCGGCCTGCGAGGCGTGCGCGATGCGGCTCTGGTCGGCGTCGCCTCCCACGCGATGCTCCGCGTCTCGGAGGTCTCCCGCCTGGACGCCGACGACGTGTCGCCGCAACCCGACGGCTCCGCGCTCCTGAAGATTCGTCGGAGCAAGACCGACCAGTATGGCGAGGGAGCGGTGCTCCACGTCTGCAGGGACGCCGCCGGACGCCTGGAGCGCTGGATGGCGACGGCCGGCATCGAATCCGGTCCGCTGTTCCGTCCCGTCAAGGGCGCCGCCATCCAGGCCGCGCGACTGGGAACCGGCGCCGTCCGCGCGGCGATCAAACGCCGGGCGGCCGAGGCGGGAGTCGCCCGGCGTGTGTCGGGACATTCGCTGCGCGTTGGCGCCGCGCAGTCCCTGGCAGAACGCGGCGTGTCGCTGGCGGAGCTGCAGGTGATCGGTCGCTGGACATCGCCCGCGATGCCCGGCCGCTACGTGCGCGGGCAGAAAGCCTCCAGAGGCGCCGTGGCCCGACTCCGGGGCAATAGGACAAAAATTTGCAAAAATCGCTTGCAAAGCGAGAAATGGTAGCGTTAGGCTCGGTTAACGCGAGTTAATCGACCACATATGTCGTTACTGCGCGGACAAAGTAGACTCTAACCCCTTCCCTTATCCTCGTCACATGCGACCCCCGCCGGATCCCGCGCTTGACATTATTTTCGGGTAGCGACGACGCAGGTGCTGCTACCTGCTGCTATCCCGGCATGCAGTCAGCCCACCGCTGCATTACAAGCCGTCGCTTCTCCAGCAGATCATCCCGCGCGTAGGCCGCGACCGTTGCCGAGCCCTCGACGTGTGCCAGCGCGAACTCCGAAAGCAGCTCGTCCACGTCATGTTCTCGCGCCCAGTCCTTGAAGCTCGACCGGAACCCGTGGCCCGACGCCGCGATCCCCGCCTGGCGCAGCGCCTGCGTCATCACCTTGTCGCCCACCATCGCCCCCGGACGCGAGCCGGGGAACGCCAGACCGCCGCCGCGCACGTCCGCGCGCGCCTCCCGAAGCAGGTCCAGTGCCTGGGTGGACAGGGGCACCCGGTGCGCCTTGCCCGTCTTCATCGACTCCGCGGGCTTCGTCCATACCGCCGCCTCGAGGTCGAACTGCTCCCAGGTCGCCCGCCGCACCTCGATCTGCCGCGCCGCCGTCAGGGCCGTGAACCGGATCGCCCGCTTCGTCGAGGACGCGCAGTTCGTGGCGTCGATCTTCGCCAGCGCAGCGCCCACCTCCGACCAGTGCAGGGCGTCGTGATGCTTCGGACCCGCCGCCCGCTTCGTCAGGCTCCGGCGCACAATCTCCACCGGCGAGCCCTCCGACCGGTACTCGTTGATCCGCGCCCACTCCAGCACCGACGTGATCGCCGCCCCCGCGGTCTTCGCCACCGCGTGCTTGCCAGAAAGGGCTATCGGGCGCAGGACCTCGTACACCGCCGCGCTGCCCACCTGGTCCACCGGCATGCCCCCCAGCTTCGGCAGCACGTACCTGTCCACCGCCATGCGCCAGTTGCGCGACGGGCTCTTCGTCCGCCAGGTCTCCAGCTTCTCCGTGAAGCACCCTTCCTCCGCCTTGGCGAAGGTTGGCGCCCGAACGCGCCGGGGATCTCCTCCCGTTCGTGCGATCGCTCTATTGTCCGCCGCCGTTCGTCGTGCGTCGGCCAGCCGCACCAGCTCCGCGCTACCCAGCCCGAGATCGACGCGGCGGCCGTGTATGGTCAGGCGCTGTATCCACTGGCGCGTGCCGCGCTTCGTCACCCGCAGCATGAGGCCGTTGCCATCGACATAGCTGCCGGGAGCGGCGGTGCGCACCATTGCGGCGGAAAGGGCGTTGCGGCATAGTCGCGGCATCGGGGCAGGTTCCGTGAGAGTGTCTGCGGAGCCTACATCACGCGTAGGATGAACACAATGAATCCCACAAAAAACCGCGCTGGTAGCGATGTGTTGCGCATCTTTGTGAGTCGCAGTCCCGGCGCGATCATTACCAAAAAGGTATTTATTATCAAAAAGGTATACTACTTCTTGACGCTCTGTGGGCTTGCGTGCACATGTGCCTAGGCGGTTGCAGGCGACTGTACGGCGCAGTCCCCTAGCCGCGTGACGTGCCGGAACTGCTGACGCCGGAACTGTCGCGACTACGCGACGAGACGGATGCGTTCGCGCGGGACGTGCTGGCGCCCCTTGCAACCGAGTTTCCCGCCAGCCGGAAACGGATCATCGACGCCTCGAAGGCGGCCGGGCTGTTCTTCATGACCCAGCCAAGGGCCTTCGGCGGCAGTGAGGCGAGCACGCCGGCCATGACCGTGGCACGGGACACGCTGGCAAGTCACAACCTGTCCCATTTGCCCGTCTTCGGTCCCGGGCCCGGCGTGCTGGCGGGCGTTGGCGAACCCCTCAAGAGCAGCCACCTCGCCCCCCTCATGGCCGGCAAGAAACGCGGTGCCTTCGCCTTCACCGAACCCGACGACGCCCCCCATCCCACTAGTGGACGCGTCGAGGGCAATACGTTGACGATCAATGGTCAGAAATCCTATGTGACCGGCGGCGCCCAGGCGGACTTCGTCGCCGCGCTGGTGGAAGTCGAGGGCGGAGGCCCCGCCATGGTCGTGATCGACACAGACGCGGCCGGCGTCAGGACGAGGGAGGTCTTCAGTTCCCTCGACGGCACGCAACACGCCTGGTTCGAGTTCGACAACGTCCGCGTCCCGGCGGCGCACATCGTGGGCAAGCCGGGCGAAGGCCTGCCCCGGGCCCTTCGACAGATCGGCGACATTCGCATCAGCGTCGCAGCCGAGTCCGTCGGCCTCATGCGCTGGGTGCTCGACTACCTGACCTCACACCTGGAAGTGCCGCACCGCAGCGGAACTCCGCTCGGGCGCCGGGAAGGCGTGCGGCTGCGCTACGCCGACCTGCGCATCAAGGCCTATGCCGCGCGCAGCATGGTCTACCGCACGGCCCGGCTCGCCGATGCCGGCGAGAACACGGTGAACGAAGCCATCGCGTGCAAGGTCTTCGCAACGGAAGCCGTGGGCGACGTCGTCGACACCGCCATTCAACTCGTGGGCGGCAGGGCGCTGACGGTCGGGCATCCCCTTGAAACCCTGTATCGACGCGTTCGCGCGCTGCGCCTCGCGGAAGGCGCGAACGACATCCTGCGACTGAACCTTGCCCGGGGGCGGCTTGACCTGGACAAGGGCCGAATCTGATGAAGACAAGGGAGGCGACGACCGTGTCCCATATCACGGCGATCCACAACCGGCTTCGAAGCGGCATCACGAAGATCGTCTGGATTCCGGTGGCCTCTGCTGCGGTCGCCTGTCTCGTCGCCTGTCAAACCCTCTGGCAGGATCCGCAGCAGCCGATCAAGAGCCCGAACGATGAACGCGAGTACCGCTACATCGAATTGCCCAACAAGCTGCGCGCCCTGCTCATCCACGCCCCCGACAGCGACAAGTCCGCCGCCGCCGTCAGCGTGGCACGGGGCAGCGACCACGACCCCGACGCCCATCCCGGACTTGCGCACTTCGTCGAGCACATGCTGTTCATCGCCACGGAGAAGTACCCCGAGGTCAACGCCTACCACGAGTTCATCGAAAAGCATGGCGGCTGGTGGAACGGCTACACCGACAGCCACCACACTACGTACTATTTCGACATCAAGCCGGACCGGTTCGCGGAAGCGCTGGACCGGATTGCGCAGTTCTTCATCGCGCCGCTCTTCGACCCCGACTACGTCGAGAGAGAAAAGAACGCTGTTCACTCGGAGTACCAGCTGCAGGTCAAGCAGGATGGTTGGCGAGGCTACGCGGTCTACCAGCAGCTGATGAATCCCGTGCATCCAGGATCGAGATTCGACATCGGCAGCATCGACACACTAAAGGACGCTGGCATCAAAGATGTGCGGTCCTTCTTCGAAACCAACTACTCTGCCGATACAACCACCGTCGCCGTACTCGGCGCGGACGACCTCGACAGCCTGGAAGTGCTGGTGCGCGAGCGGTTCTCGGCGATGGCGAATCGGAACCTCGGGCCGATTCCAGCCAACCCGCCCTCCTTTACACCGGGGAGCCTACCGGCAAACTACGCTTGGCAGACACTTGAGAATACCAAGAGCCTGCAAATCTCCTTCCCCGTGCCGCCACTCGAACCCCACTACCGCAGCAAGCCGACCGCCTATCTCGGCCACTTGATCCACCACGAGGGGCCGGACAGTCTATACGACGTGTTGCACCGCCGAGGCTGGATCAAATCGCTGACCGCCGGGGGTAGCAGCCTGGATAGCGAAAACGCGTCGTTCGACATTTCGATCGGGTTGACGGACAAGGGAAGACCGCATACCGACGAAATCTCAGGCCTCGTATACGCTTGGATCGACAAGATCAGAGACGACGGGATTGCCGCTTGGCGCTATCGGGAGATCGCCTACATGTACCGCATAGCCTTCCGGTTTCAGGAACGGGGTTCGCCCGTCGGAACCGTCGTCTCGGCCGCCGAGGCCCTGGTGCACTATCCCCCGGAGGACCTGCTCCGCGCCGGTTACCTGATGGAGTCTTTCGACGAGACGCTCATTCGCGGCTACCTCGACCGCCTTGTGCCTGAGAACTCGCTGGTTTCATTCTCCGGTCCCGACGTCGAGGGCGATCTGCTAGAGCCCATGTTCGATGTCCGCTACCGCGTGGGTCCCGGCATCGCACCGGTCGAGGTCGAGGCGCCATTCGTACTTCCTGAGCCAAATCCCTACCTGCCGGAAGACCTGGAGTTGGCGATCCAACCGGGGCCGCTGGCACCACCGGTCCGCATCCAGACGGATTCGCAGATCGAACTCTGGCACGCGCCCGATACGGAGTTTCGCACACCCCGTGCCAGCGTAGGGCTGCGCCTGTGGCCGGCGCGCGCCCTCGAAAGTCCGGCCGACAGCGCCCTCAACGCGCTCTACGGTCGGCTGGTCAGGCAGGCGCTCAATGCGCGAGCATACGCATCGCAAATGGCTGGCATCGGCTACCGATTCCGGTCGACCTGGAGCGGATTCGATCTCGCAGCCTGGGGATATCACGATAACCTCGACATCCTGTTCGACGAGATTCTCGCTGCCTTCGCGGATACTCCCATCGATCCCGAGCTATTCGCTGTTGCGCGTACCGAGCAAATCAAGACCTACGTCAATATGCGTTTCAGGCATCCATACGTGCAAGTCGCGAACGCCATCGGCCAGACTTTGCACCCTGATATCTGGGACTGGGAGGTGCTGCTGGAGGCGGCCCGAAACGCCACGCCCGAGTCGCTCGAGGCCTGGCGTCGCGAAATGGTACGCGGTGTCAGAGCTACTCTCTTCGTCCACGGCAACCTGACCGAACCGGACGCGCGAAACTTGGCCGCCATAGCGGCGCGTCATCTTGCGGTTTCGAACGCCGCGCCTGATCTTTCCGTCGCGACGGTGCTAGAAGGCGCGCGCCGCATCGAACGCGAGGTCGATCACGACGACGCGGTCTACCTGCTTTACCTGCAGGGAGACGGTCCAACGTTCGGGGAACGAGCCCGCCTGGGGCTCCTGGGCCGTATGCTCGGACCTCGCTATTTCAAGGCGTTGCGCACCGAGCAGCAACGAGGCTACGTCGTTCAGGCCTACCGCCACAGTGTTGAAAGGCACCCGGGGATCGTTTTTGTCGTGCAATCGCCGGGCACCGACGCGGCTGGCCTCGAGGCGGCGACGACGGCCTTCATCGAAGCACAGCGCGAGTGGCTCCGGGAGATTCCGCCGGAGGAGCTCGAAGACCACAAGCGCGGCTACATCGCCGCGCTCACCCGGCGCGATCAAAACCTGATGGACCGGTTTTCACGACTGCGAGGGGATCTTCATGATCGCGTGCTCACTTTCGATTCTGCGAAACGACTTGCCGACGCCGTGGCCGTCCTCGATGCGACAACATTGTCGCTCGCCTACGAACGACTGATCGATCCCGCGACGGGTAACCGCCTGACCATTTTCAGTCGCGGTGGCTTCGATTCCGCACCAGCCGCAGACCAAACCGTCACCGACGAGAGCACAGCCGAGTTTCGGATGTCCTCCCGCGACGTCGAATAGCCGTTGGCCCGGCACCCGTCCGGTCGAAGACGTCGGAGTGGCGAATCCAGTGGACCATTTCGCTATTATTGCCGCCCCGCCTCTCGCCTGGTAACTGCAAACCCTCCCACATGACGCGCTTGCTCAAGATCGTCCTGCCGGTGGCGTTCATCGTCGCAGCGGTCGTCGCGTCGTTCGCCATGATCCAGGGCCGCCCTGAATCGGCGAAGGAAGCCGTGCCAAAGCCGGCGTTGCTGGTATCCGTGGCGACCGCCAGGCGGGAGGCCACGGAGTTCGTAGTCAGGTCCCGGGGCGTGGTGTCGCCCCGTACGCAGACAACCCTGGTGTCCGAGGTGTCCGGCCAGATATCGGAAGTGTCTCCCGCCTTTGTCAGCGGCGGCTTCTTCGGACGCGGGGACGTGTTGATCCGTATCGACCCGCGCAACTACGAGACACTCCTGAAACGTGCCAGCGCCGAGGTGGCCAGGGCCCGCACGGCAGTCGCCACGGAGAACGCCCTGGCCGGATACGCATTCGAAGACTGGGAACGTCTGCGTGAACTCAACGCCGAGGCCGGACCCGCTTCGGAACTCACGTTGCGAAAACCCCAGCTTCAGCAGGCGCTCGCCGAACTGGAGTCGAAGCAGGCGGAACTGGAGAAAGCCCGGGAGGATCTGCGCCGGACTGTCATTCGCGCGCCGTACGACGGCATGGTGCGCGAGAAGCTCGCCGACGTCGGCCAGTACGTGAATGTCGGCGCGCAGCTCGTGCGCGCGTTCGCGGTGGACCAGGCCGAGGTTCGATTGCCCGTGACACAGCGGGACCTGCGTTTCATCGATCTCAGGAAACTCGATTCCGGCGGGGAGCTGCCGGTGGTGCTGAGCGCCGATCTCGGAGGCCGGCTGTTCGAGTGGGAAGCGCGCGTGGTGCGTTCCGAGGGCGTCTTCGACCCGGGGAGCGGAGTACTGTACGTCGTCGCGCAAGTCGACGACCCCTATGGCCTCGGCGGGAGCGGACGAGAGCCGCTCCGCATGGGCACGTTCGTGACAGCCGCAATTGCCGGTCTGCCGGGCGGCGAACTGATCGCCGTGCCGCGGCACGCCCTGTCCCGCGGCACGACGTTGTGGATCGTGGATCGGGACTCCACGATACAGCCACGCATCGTGGGAGTGGTGCGAAGCGACGAAGAGACGGCGTACCTCGAAAGCGGCGTCGCCGACGGCGAGGTCTACGTCACCACGCCCATAGACCATCCGTTGCCCGGAATGCGGGTAAGGCTCGATGGCTGAAACCCAAGCCCCGCCGGTACCGCCGGAGTTGCGCGGATTGATCGGATGGTTCGCCCGCAACCACGTGGCGGCGAACCTGCTTATGTTCTGCATCATTGGCGTGGGCATCTGGTCCCTGTTCACCGTCAAGAAAGAGAGCTTCCCGGACATGGGTTCCGACGATGTCACCGTGTCCGTGCAGTATCGGGGAGGAGCCCCCGAAGAAGTCGCGGAAGGCGTGGTCGTGAAGATCGAGCAGGCGATCGAGTCGATCCAGGGCATCAGCGAGATCCAATCCACCGCCATGGAAGGCATGGGGCGAGTCGTCGCGGAAGTCGAACATGGCTACGACATCAACACGGTCGCGAACGACATCAAGGTGGCCGTCGACGGTATTTCGACATTCCCCGGCGAAACCGAAAGGCCCGTGATCTCCAAGCAGGAATTCACCTTCGGGATCTTGAGCGTCCAGGTCCACGGAAACCTGGACGAGGCTTCCATGAAGGAACTCGCGGAGAACCTGCGCGACGAGATCGCGGCCCTCCCGGAGGTGCCCCTGGCCGAAGTGACCGGTTCCCGCGCGTTCGAGATATCCATCGAGATCTCCGAGCAGACGCTGCGCCAGTACGGGCTGACCCTGAGCCAGGTCGCGCAGACCATTCGCCAGTGGTCCATCGACCTGCCCGGCGGCGCGATCCGGTCCGAATCCGGCCAGATCCGGCTGCGGACCACGGGCCAGGCATACACGGGCACCGAGTTCGAACAGATCGTTCTCCTGACGCGGCCGGATGGAACAAGGGTCCGGCTCGGCGACGTCGCAGAAATCCGCGACGGGTTTGTCGAGGTCGAGAGCTATTCGTTCTTCAACGGCGCGCGCAGCTTCGGCATCAATGTCCTGGGGGACCGGACCAGCAACGAGATCGAGATCAGCGAGGTGGTCCATCGATTCATCGAGGAACGGCAGGCAACCCTGCCGGAAGGGGTGGAGCTGACCCCGTGGTCCGACAGGACCTACTACCTCAAGGGCCGGCTCAATCTCATGCTGAAGAACATGGCGCTCGGCGGCCTGCTTGTATTGGCGATCCTCGGCATTTTCCTGCACATGAAGATCGCCGCGTGGGTGGTGGTCGGCCTGCCCGTCGCGTTCCTCGGCGCCATGGCGATGCTGCCGCTTCCGTTCGTGGACGTGACGATCAACATCATGAGCCTGTTCGCGTTCATCCTCGTCCTGGGGATCGTGGTCGACGATGCCATCATCATTGCCGAGAGCGCCTACACGTATACCGAGCAGCGCGGCTATGACGTCCGCGCCATCGTCGCCGGCGCGCGGCGCGTGGCGATCCCCGCGACCTTCGGCGTGCTGACGACGATCGTCGCTTTCGTACCCATGCTGCTGGTCCGCGCGCGCATGGAGCCGCTGTTCGAATCGCTGGCCTGGGTGGTGATCTTCTGCCTGCTGTTCTCGCTCGTCGAGTCGAAACTCATCCTGCCGTCGCACCTCGCAATCATGAGGTCGTCTCACGGCCCCAAGGCCGGCGTTGCCGACTGGGTCGACCGCAACCTGAAGCGCTTCGCGGACAGGGTCTACAAGCCGTTCCTCCGCCGGGCCATCGCTTACCGCTACGCGACGCTCGCCTTCTTCGTCAGCCTGCTGATCCTGGTGTTCGGCGTGATTGCAAGCGGCACGCTGCGCTACGTGTTCTTTCCGGAAATCGACAACGACTTCGTCAGGGCCGAGGTGGAACTGCAGGAAGGCGCGCCCGACAGCCTCATCCTGGACATCGTGCATCGCATGGATGCCGCCCTGCGCGAGATCAACGAGGAGGTCAGGGCCGAGACCGGGATCGGCATCGATGTCGCGGAGAACATGTTCGCCTACGTGAGCGAAGGAACAAGGGCGAGCGTGCGGGTCGAACTCGCCAAGGGCAGCGAACGTCCGGTGACGCTGAAGGACGTCGAGAACCGATGGCGGGGAAAGGTCGGCGAAATCGCTGGAACCAAGGAACTGAGGTTCTACTCCTCCATGCGGATGGGCGGCAGGGCCAATATCGAGCTGGCCCTCTTGGGCAACAATTATCCGCAGGTCGAAGCGGCCGCCGAGGAACTTGCCGAACACCTGCGGACCTACGAAGGCGTCTTCGAGGTCCGCAGCTCTTCCGCGGCCGGACCGGAGGAAATCAAGCTCAGGGTCAAGCCGGAAGCCGAAGCCATGGGCGTCACCCTGGCGGACCTCGCCCGGCAGGTGCGAGAAGCCTTCTACGGGGCGGAAGTGCAACGCATCCAGCGGGACAGCCACGAAATCCGGGTGATGGTGCGGTATCCCCGGTCGGAGCGCCGATCGGTCGGCAACCTGGAGAACATGTGGTTCCGCCTGCCGAACGGTCGGGAACTCCCCTTCGACGCCGTCGCCGAATACGACATCGTGCGCGGCTACAACGCCTTGCAGCGGCTGGACGGACGCAATTCGGTCACCGTGAGGGCGAACGCCGACACGAACGTAGCGGAGCCCACCCGAATCGTCGACGACATCCGCCGGGACTTCATACCAGGGCTGCTGAACCGGCACCCCGGGGTCACGCTGGAACTCACCGGCAGTTCGATGGCGGAACGCATGGGGCTCGAACAGCTCGGTTACGCCTTCCTGGCGGCGCTGTTCGGGATCTACGCGCTGCTGGCGATTCCACTTCGCTCCTACATCCAGCCGCTGATCATCATGAGCGCCATCCCGTTCGGCATCGTCGGCGCCGTTGTTGGCCACATGATTCTCGGTCTCGCCCTCAACTCGGTATCGATCATCGGATTCATCGCGCTGTCCGGCGTCGTCGTCAACGACAGCCTCATCATGATCGATTTCGTCAACAGGGCGGCAGCGAGCGGCATGTCGCCGATGGAGGCGGCGATTCAGTCCGGCGCGGCACGCCTGCGCCCCATTTTGCTCACTTCCCTTACGACCTTCTTCGGCCTGGCGCCAATGATCGCCGAGACATCCATGCAGGCGCAGATGGTCATTCCGATGGCGGTCTCGCTCGCGTTCGGCATCCTGTTCGCGACCGTCATCACGCTGGTGCTGGTGCCGTGCGTGTACAACATCGTTGCCGATGCAAGGAGGCCACCCGTAGAGGGTCTTCAGCCGTCACGCGCCTGACCCACCGGATCAAGGCGGATGGCACGCGTGAACGGCGGTCAGGTATCGGACTCGCGAAGCCCGAAAGCGCGCTCCTCGAATACCCTGTTGCCGTTCACTACAACCTTGAGCCTGCCATCCCGGTAGTAGCGGGCTTCGACATACCGGTGTTCCTCCCAGTACAGCTCGACATTGGTCCACACGTACAAGGGATCGCGATCGGACGGTTCCCGCCGCTTGCGCAGACAACCGTTGAGCCATAGCTCAAGCCCACCGTCCGCCGTCAGGGTCACGCGGACGGTCTTGTGTCCGACCGGGAGATCGACCGACCCTGCCGCCGACATGCCGCTCCCGACGGTCAGTCCGCCGCAGTTTCCAGGGGCTCTTCGAGTTGCTCTTCCAGCTTGAAGGGGAACGAACCGCCGAAGGGACCGCCTTTCTCGGTCCATTGCCACCTGGACCTCGGCAGCTCGTAGTAGATCTCGATCTCGTTGTCGTCGGGGTCCAGCAGGTAGACGCCGAGGGAGAGCCCGTGATCGGCGATGTGCTTGATGCGGATCTCGTTTTCCCTTAGCCGGTTGTAGAGTTCCTGCAGGTCTTCGAATGACTTCATCTGCCAGGCCATGTGCGCCTGGCCGACCCGCGACTGATCCGGTCCGGGGGCGTCGGGCCCCAACTCGAAGGTGGCCAGTTCGTGAGACTTGTCGGTGTTGGCCGACATGAAGCAGGATCGTTCCGACTTCACCATTATCGTAAGGCCCATGATTCGCGTGTAGAAGTCGACCGAGCGCTCCAGTTCGCGGACCCGCATCACCACATGGCCCAAATGCATCGGCGTGAGTGACATTGACTTTCTCTCTTCCTCGACCTTCCTCGACGCGCCCTAGAATAACTCCATCTGCCCTCTCGGGCGAAAAAGGTCCGTCCTCTGTGCCGGCATGTCGGCATCCACGCCGTGCTTGCGCGTCGCGATGGCGTGCCGCTTCGCCAGCAACTCGGCGAAGGCCCCCTCCCCGCGCATTCGCGTCCCCCACTCTGACCGGTAATCGCGCCCGCCCCGCATGTCGCGAACACGATTCATCACGTGCTCGGCCTTCAGCGGATAGTGTTCGTCCAGCCACTCCCTGAACAGGTCCTTCACCTCGAAAGGCAGCCGCAGGAGGATGTAGCGCACCGTTCGCGCACCGGCGTTGGCAGCCGCTTCAACGATCGCTTCAAGTTCGTGGTCGTTGATGACCGGGATCATCGGCGCCGCCATCACGGCAACCGGCACCCCGGCTTCCGCCATCGCCTCGACAACGCGCAGGCGCGCGGCGGGCGACGCGGTTCTTGGTTCGAGCTTCGTCTTGAGCGCATTGTCCAGAGTCGTGATGCTCACCATGACCGAGACCAGGTCCTGTTCCGCAAGTTGCCTCAGGAGGTCGAGATCCCGCAGCACGAGGGATCCCTTGGTCGTGATGCTGACGGGATGCCGGTAGGCGAGCAGTGTCTCGAGTACCTGCCGCGTGATGCGGAAACGTTTCTCCGCCGGTTGGTACGGGTCCGTATTCGTGCCCATGGCGATGGTCGAACAGGCGTAGCGTGGATGGTCGAGTGCTTCCTCGAGGCGCGCCACGACATCCGTCTTGTAGAAGATCTTCGTTTCGAAATCGAGTCCCGGCGAGAGGTCCAGGTAGGAATGCGTAGGCCTCGCGAAACAGTAGACGCA
Organism: Gammaproteobacteria bacterium; assembly: GCA_026706665.1. Classification (GTDB taxonomy): domain Bacteria; phylum Pseudomonadota; class Gammaproteobacteria; order Pseudomonadales; family Azotimanducaceae; genus VXNE01. The sequence continues at coordinate 13,576 of JAPOYI010000180.1, forward strand.
ACCGTGCTCGCAACCCTTGTAGGCGTTGATCGACCGGTCGAAGGGGATGTCCGGCGAGGTATTCGTCGCGATGAGGTTCTTCGTCAGGTCCGGATAGAAAGACGTCTTCGGCGACGACGATGGAAACTCGACCGTCTCCGTGGCAGACCACCCGTCGTCCACCAACTCGCTACGCTCGGTATCGAAACGGCCCGCCGGATTGGACACGGCGCCGCGCCCCTTGTGGAACTGCTTCCGATTCAGCGTCATTGGGTACGAACCCTATATGTATGCGCATACAGGTTCAAGTGCGGTGCAAATCAATCCATTCCGGTACATCACGAGGGGACCTGATAACCTCCCCCGAAAGTCCCCGGCGCAGGAGTCGCGTGGTTGAAACCCAAAGCGTCACCACCACTCGCGATCACGATGGGCGATGCCTCCGGCGTCGGGCCCGAAATCGTCCTGAGACGATTCGCCGATGGGCTGCTGGATGAGGCGACGGTCGTCTATGGCGACGCGTCCATCCTCGACGCCGGCGCGGACCTGCTGGGCCTCGGCCTCCGCTCGCACCTCATCGCGCATCCGTCCGGTCTTCGATCGGGCAAACTCAATGTCGTCGATCTCGGACGCCTCGACGCCACGGACCTGACACCAGGCCGGCTCAACACCAGGGCAGGCGCCGCCGCCCGGGACTACGTGGAAGCGGCAGCGCGCGATGCACTCTCGGGCCGGGTGGCCGGAATCGTCACGATGCCGATGAACAAGTACGCGACCCGGGAAAGCGATCCCGACTTCGTCGGCCACACGGAACTCATCGCCGCGCTTTGCGGCGTGCGCGATCACTGTCCGATGCTTGCGACCCGGGACGTGGCGGTCACCCATGTCAGTACCCACGTACCACTGTCCGAAGCGATCCGCTCTGTCACCCGCCCGCGGGTGCGCTCGGTCATCGAACTCACGCACCGAACGCTGTCCCGCTTCCTGCCCCGACCGCGGATCGCCGTGTGCGGACTGAATCCCCACGCGAGCGAGAACGGGCTGTTCGGCACGGAGGAATCAGAGATCATCTCGCCCGCCATAGAGGCGGCGCGGCGGGACGGCATCGACGCATCCGGTCCTCACCCCGCCGACACGGTCTTCTACCAGGCGATCCACCGCGACCGCTTCGACGCGATCGTCTGCATGTACCACGACCAGGGCCACGGCCCGATGAAGCTCGCGAGCTTCGAGTCCGCCGTGAACGTCACCATCGGGCTCCCCATCGTCCGCACCTCGGTCGATCACGGCACCGCCTTCGACATCGCGTGGCAGGGTGAAGCGTTCACGGAGTCGCTGGGGCACGCCCTGGACTATGCCTGGAAGCTTGTCGGGGCGGGAGCGGGAGTCGACCAGGTCGCGACCGAAGCTTGACAGTCTCACCAACGCCGCCATTATCCCCGCCTTGAGCGACAGGAGCGGCGCACCGTGAATCAGGCCGGGCAATACTGTTCGAACGCCATGCAGGCGCGCTTCAGGCGCGACGGATTCCTGGCGCCCGTACCCATCATGGACGCAGCCGACGCTGCCAGCCACCATGAACAGTTGGAACACGCCGAGGCCGTGTGCGGCGACCTTCACTACCAGGCGAAGGTCTACGCCAACCTCCGCCCGCCACTGGAACTCGCTACCAATCCCGATAGGTTCCACCACCCCGGAGTGGATGTCCCCGCGCCGGCGGACCCGAATCCCAACGCTATCGCGCGACAGCGCGACCTCGACCGCCAGGTCCGCGAAACCATGGGAGAGAAGTCCTGCCGCCCATGATCGTCTCCCACCGGCACCGTTTCATTTTCTTCGCCGTGCCGAGAACCGGCACCCACGCGGTGCGTGAGGCCCTGCGGAGGTGCCTGGGAGACGAAGACTGGCAGCAGCAGTCGCTTACCGAACACGTGCGGTTACCCATCCCGGCACTCGCGCGCGTCGGCCATGGCCACCTCACGTTGCGCCAGATCATTGCCCATCTGCCCCAAGCGATGTGCCGCGACTACTTCAAGTTCGCCTTCGTGCGCAACCCCTACGACCGTTTCGTATCGGTATGCGCGATGCTCAACCGGCGAAACCCCGACTACCGGGGCCGGGAAACGGGATTCATGAAACGGGCGATCCAGGCGCCCCGGTTTCAGGCGCGCGCGCTGGTGCGACCGCAACGAGACATGCTGGTCGACGGCGGCGGCGAACTCGGCATGGACTTCATCGGGCGGTTCGAGGACCTGCAGCGGTCGTTCGGCGAGGCGTGCCGGCGGATCGGGATCCCGGAACGGGACCTTGCGCGCAGCAACGCGACGGACCACCGCGATTACACGACCTACTACGACGACGAGCTGCTCGGCCTGGTGAACGACTTCTACCGGCTGGATTTCGATAGTCTGGGCTATGAGATGCCCGTCACCGCAAGAACGATGTCATGCGCCTGAGCCGACCCTTCATCCGCCTGCCGTTCAGCTTCGATGCCGGCAGGCTGGCCGAAGAGGCCTCCCGGTTCGCGCCGGACCGATGGATGGCGCATCCGAGCGGCTTGCCCGGCAACTCCGCGATCGCGCTCATTTCCAGCGAAGGCGGCGACAACGACTCGTTCGAGGGCGAGAAGAATCCGACGCCGCATCTCGTCGAATGCGAATACATGCGCCAGGTGATGGCGAGTTTCGGGGAAGTCCTGTCCCGCTCGCGGCTGATGAAGATCGACGCCCGCTCGGAGCTCAACCTGCACGTCGACTTCAACTACCACTGGTTCAGCCGCGTACGCATCCACATCCCCGTCGTCACGGACCCGTCGGTGATCTTCCACTGCGGGACGGCGAGCCTGCACATGCGCCCGGGCGAGTGCTGGATCTTCGATTCATGGCGGCGCCACCGGGTCGTCAACCCGAGCGAGCGGGACCGCATACACCTGGTCATCGACACCGGCGGCTCGTCGCGTTTCTGGGACATGGTGCGCGCCGCGGAAGACAGCGACCCGTCAGAAACGGCCAGGAACGCCACGTTCATCGCCTTCGAACCCGGCAGGGAGGTCTCGCTCAGAACCGAGAGATTCGCCAGTCTGCCGGTGATGGCGCCGGGAGAATGCACCGCGCTGATCGAGGACCTGATCGCAGACTTCGCCGAGAACCCGGAAAACGATCCGCAGCTCGTCGCCACCTACGTCTCACTGATGCGAGGTTTCGCAAGCGATTGGCGCGAGCTCTGGCTCCTGTACGGCCACCGTCCGGAAGGCCTGGTGCACTACCGCGCGCTGATCGCCAACACGCGCCGCCGGCTGCATCCGAACATGCGCGCGCTCACGGTCAGGAGCAACCGTATCGGCGTGAACGCGATCTTCGCCCAACGGGTCCTGAATGCCGCCCTCGCGCCGGACGCGCGGATGGAGTGATACCCGGACCACATATCGGACACTAGTCGATCCCGTAACGCCCGCGCGCCTCCGGGCCCAGCGCTTCCTTCAACGGGTCAAGCCACGCTTCATAATGCCGCCACTGCTCCAGCCCCGTCCGGTAGATGGGCTGGCGAACCTGCTCGGCACTGGGTGTGCGGATGCTGCGTTCGGTCTGGTGGTAGTCGACGCAGGCCTGCTCGAACGGCAAGCCGCAGAAGTCGAGAATGCGCCGCACCTGTCCTTCCAGGTCGTCGACCACGGATTCATGCTGGACGCGCAGCACAAAGTCCGGCAGCACCTCGTCCCAGTGATCCATCAGCTTGACGTACTGACGGTAGTAGTTGCCGATCTCGTGCAAGCCGTAGGAAAACTCCTGGCCCTCCCCGAATAGTTGCTTGTAGCCGCTGAAACAGCAGGCCATGGGATGCCGGCGCGCGTCGATGACCTTCGCATTGGGCAGGATGAGCCTGATGAGCCCGACGTGGAAGAAGTTGTTCGGCATCTTGTCGACGAAGAACGGGGCGGTTCCCCGGTAGACCCGCGTGTCCTCGATGAACTGTTCGCCGAACCTGAGGAACAGGTCGTCCTCGATCTCGCCGAGTATTCGGGGATACCTGGGCGGCGCATTCGGCGCGTCCCGGCCTCGCAGGCGTTTGGCCAGATTCAGGATGTTGTGAAGCTCCATAGTCCCGTCCACCGCCGAATGCGACGACAGAATCTGCTCCAGCAGGGTCGAACCGGCGCGTGGCAGCCCCACCACGAAGATCGGATCCGGCGCGTCGAATCCAACACTGTCCCTGCGGGCGAAGAGTTCTTCGGTACAGACTTCGATCTGGCTGTCGATTCTCACCTGCAGGTGCCTGGGGTCGTGATAGGTGGACGGCTTCTTCAGGTCGTTGCCCTGCCGGTAGAACTCGAACGACCGTTCGTAATCCCGCTCTTGCTCATAGGCGTCCCCGAGAGCGAAACAGACCTGGATGCGGTCGCTCTCGCCGGTGGCGGCGGCCGTCACCAGGGATTCCATCTGCGCCAGTTCATCGTCGGTGAATTCGTGTGACTTCGTGTTCGCCAGGCTCCAGTAGGCGTCGCCGTGGTCCGGCTTGATCCGGTACGCCTCCCGGTAAAGCGCCACGGCCTTGTCGATCTGGCCGCCCGACTTGTGCACATGCGCGAGCGAAACCGGGAAGAAGTGGTTATCCGGGTGGTGTCGCATCAGGCGCTCGTAGGTCTCGATGGCCGCGTCATTCCTGCCGACGCCCGCGCAGGCAGCCGCATACAACGCGCGAACATGGTTCTCGTCGTCGGGGTATTCGGCCAGCAGTTGCTCCGCCTGCTCGAAAGCTCTCGCGAACTTCTGCATTCGCATCAGGATGTTTGCGTACTGGATGCGCGCCTCGCGGTGCGACGGGTGGAACTCGACGCAGCTCTCAAGCAGGAACTCGGCCTCGTCGAACGTCCCGTTGCGTGTCGCGACTTCCGCGAGGAGCCGCATTCCCTCGACGTGGGTCCTGTTGGATTGCAGGAAGTGCTTGCACAGGCGCTCGGCGTCCGCCAGACGGTTATCCGACAGGTAGCTGATGACGGCGAGAAGTTCGGCCGGCAACGACTCCAGGAAGGTGAGCTGATCCTGGACAGCCTTCAGGCGCTCGCTGTTGCCGCTGTCGTGGTAGAGCTTGGCAAGACACTTCCAACTGTTCACCAGTGACGGGTCGGCGGCGATCGCGCGCTCGAACGCCGCGCCTGCGCGGGGAAGATTCTCAAGGGCGATGTAGTTGTAGCCCGTTTCCTGGTGCGCGCGACCGAAGCCGGGCCTGGAGTCGAGAATGCCGGCCAGCGTGGCGAGCGCGGCAGTCCACTGGTGCTGATGGCGCTGGGCGACCGCCAGCGCGTACAGCGCCTCGATATTGTTCGGTTCCTTCGCGAGAACCTGGCCCATCAGGCGCGCCGCCCGAGCCGGCGCGCCATCGCTCAACAAGCTCTGCGCTTGCCGCACGATCGGATCGCTTTCGGACACGTTGACAGCAGCGGAAGGGCCGGACGTCCGGCGCCCGGCCCGCCGATTCGCCCCGCTACGCCTCGCCGCCTGCTGAACAGCGGTCAGTCGAGCTCATAGAAGATCCTGAAGCCGATGGTGCGCGGTCTCTGTACACTCACAAACGGCGTGTAGTGGGCCGCGACCTGGGCGATCTGGCCATCTTCGTTGGTCAGGTTGTTGACGAACAGTTCGGCGCCCCATCCTTCCCACTGCTCCTGCTCAATGCCGAAGGCCACGTTCACGGTCGTTGCGGCGGGATTGACAAAACGCGAGTTCCTCGGCAATCGGGAGTCAATCTCGACGGTGCCGAAGGTGCCACCCTCGTCCTGCCACTCCAGGCCCGAGTAGCTGCCAGACTGTTGAAAGATCGTGTCATCCATGAACTCCGCGTTGCCGACGATGCCGGAGACGTGTTTCGCCCGATAACTCAGGCTGCCAAGCAGATAGGCGCTGCCTCCCATAGGGTTGATATCGAAGCTGTAACGCACCCTGACGTTGCCGGCGAAGGCTGGTGCCAGCGGCAGTTCACTCCCCACCGGGACCGCGATGCCCTGCAGTTGCGGGTTCAGGCGAGTCAGTTCGGTGGCAAGCAGACTGAAAGAACCCGACACCGTCAGCTGGTGGCTGACCGCCCATTGAAAATCCACGTCCAGGCCACTGCTCTCGGCATCACCGACATTCTCGATGAAGTACAGGAACGCAACGTTGGACGGGTCGAAGCGCGACACCTGCAGCTCGTTGATCGTGTTCCGGTAATAGGTCGCGTTCAGCTGGAGGAACCCGTCAAGCAACTCGCCTTTCGCGCCGATCTCGAAACTGGACAGCTCGTCGCTCAACGCCACTGCGGGCACGACGTAGTTCTGGTAGACGCCCGACTGATTCGTCGAGAGCTGACCGGCGTTTCGGTTCGCCGTGGCCGGACGAAATCCCTCGGCGTAGGACGCGAAGAGCATCATGTTTTCCGTCGGCCGAAAACTGATCGACGCCTTCATGATGGTGTCGGTCTCGTTTACGGAGCCATCAGGTTGCAGGTTTTCGATATCCAGGTGCCCGCTCCTGATCGCATCCAGCGTCGCCTGGTTGCTGCCGCCGCCCCGGAACATGTCCCGGGCCCCGTTCGGGCTGCGGGCGTTCAGTATCACGCTGTCGCTGCCGCTCTCGTTGTACTGGCCCAACGTCACGAGGCGCGCCGTCACGTCGTTGCTGAACGCGTGGCTGTTGCAACGCCCGTCGACCGTCCTCACGGAGTTGCCGAATCCCTGCGGTTCGATCCCGTAGCGACACCCGAAGGAAAAGTTGGCCGCGCCGGTCAACTGCGTGGTGAGGTCGTAGTAACGGGCGCTCAGCGATACCGACACCGCATCCGAAATGTCCATCGCGACTTCGCCGAAAAGCGCCACCTGTTCCTCGGTGCGGGTGAAGTCGTTGAAGAACGTCGTGAACGGGCTGCGCGGCCCGGACGTGTTGATTCCCTCGGTGGGAACGGACACGTTGCCAAGCTGGAAGCCGTCGCCGGAATTGTCGTTGTAGTAGCTGCTGATGTGCTCGGCGAAGGCAGGATTGGAGGAGGCATACTGGAAATCGCCGACATGGTTGGTTTCCACGTCGTTGATGTACAGGCCGCCCAGCAACCTCATCCGCCTTTCGGGGTCCGTGGTGACCCGAAACTCGTGGGTGGTGCGGGCGTTGGAGCTCTCCTCCGTGTACTGCTTGGTCGGGTCATAACAGTTGTTGACATCCGTGGCATCGTAGACGTTGCCGCTGCAGAGGTAGTAGGTGATGTAGCCGCCACCATTGTTGTAGTGCGTGTAGTCGATGATGCTGTCGATATCGCGGCTCAACGTGCCGCCGGTGTAGATCAAGTCCAGTTGGCCGAGTCGTCCGTTGAGCGTCCACGTGGTCAGGCCGAAACTGTCGCGGTTGTACTCGGGGGAAAACCGCGCCGTCGCGTTGTCCTGATCCAGGTTCGGGTCGACGATGAACGAGCCCTCCGCCTCCAGCGTCTGCGAGGTGTGCTGAATCAGCACATCCCAGTTGTCGCTCAAGGCCCAGGCCGCGCCAATGCGGCCGCCGCGATAGGACGCCTCGTTCCAGTCGTCCTGCACGAGAGCGTCGTTGCGCGCAATCGCGACCGAGTCGGCGCCCGTGAGATCCGGACCGTACCCGGCGACATTGTTGCGGTCGACCACCTCGCCGCTGGGTACGAACGTCGCGGGAACATTGTCCACCCAGCCTCCCTGGGTGTCGCTGTAAACGACGGCGCGAACCGCCAGCGCATCCGACATCGGCAGGTTCAGCCAGCCGCTGGCCCCGCTCGTGTCGGCGCCGTCCGAGGTAGTGGCGAACTTGGCATTGAATCCGGAAGCGACCTTGCCATGCTGCGGCTTGCGAGTGATCAGCCGCACGGTGCCGGACTGCGAACTCTCGCCGAACAACGTGCCCTGCGGCCCGGACAGTACCTCGATGCGTTCCAGGTCCACCGCGTAGACATCGAGGTTGCGCGCGCCGAAGGACACGGGCAGCTCGTCCACGTAGAGCGCCACTCCCGGCGTCGAACCCTGCGCGGGGGCGACGGTCGGGCCGGTCTGCTCGGTAGCGCTGCCGCGGATATAAAGCTCCTTCTTGCCAGGACCATTCCCCGCGCTCACGACGTTCGGCAGGTACTCGACGTATTCGTCGAACGTCTCGATACCGAGTTCCTGTACCGTATACCCGGTGACCGCCTGCACGGAGATGGGCACATCCTGCAGGCTCTCCTCCCGCTTGGTGGCGGTGACGACGATCACCTCGGGAGCGAGGCGCCGGTCGGCCTCCGGCTCGACCTCTACGCCAGTCCCTTCAGCAGCAGAAGCTCCACCCGCACCCGCGACAATGGCCGAAATGGCGATCCCCAACGGCTTTCTCTTCCATGTTGCGGGACCGGGTGTGTTGCGCCCTCGATTCCTGTCATACATACGTTGCGTCTTCATCGGACAGCTCCCTCCCCAACCTAGGTGCAACCTATTACTAGCCGCGTCCTAATGCAACGGTCCAAAGGTCCAAACAGGGCACCAGAAACTCGAGAAAGGTGATTGGATGGCCGATCATTGTGCGCGAGCAGCGAAAGCGCGACACTCAGGCACATTTCTCGAAAGCGGCTATCGAACCACGCATGAGTGACGGCAGGTTTCCTTGCGGACATGGTGACGAACCGACACGGGTCGCCTTCCTGATGACGCGGGACTACACCATCGTGACGCTCACCAGCGCGATCGCCGTGTTGCGCATGGCCAACCGGTTGAGCGAGCGCCAGCTCTATCGCTGGACCTGCCTGACCCTCGATGGCAAACCGGTACCATCCAGCGACGGTTTGCGCCTCGTACCCGACGGGGAAGCAGGTTCCCTCGATCGGCCGGATATGCTGTTCGTCTGCGGCGGCTACCACTGCGAGCGGCACTGCAGCAGGGTGTTGCTCGACACGTTGCACGGCTTCGCCAAGCGCGGCGTGCCCCTGGGCGCGCTTTGCACCGGTTCACACTTCCTCGCCGCCGCGGGACTTCTGGACGGCTACCGCTGCGCGATCCACTGGGAAAACCTGTCCAGCCTGCGCGAGCAGTTCCCCCGCGTACATGTATCGTCCCGGCTGTTCGAGATCGACCGCGACCGTTTCACGTGTTCGGGCGGGATCAGTTCCATCGACATGATGCTGAACCTGGTCCAGGCCGCCCATGGACAGGAACTGGCGCGGGACATTACCGAGCAGATCATCCTCGAGCGAGTGCGCACCGAGAACGACATGCAGCGGACGCCGCTGCACCATCAGCTCGGCGCCGTGAACCAGCAAAGCCTGGTCGATGCCGTCGCCCTGATGGAAGCCAACATCGAGGAACCGCTGACCCTCGGCGAGGTGGCCGAATACACGGATATCTCGTCGCGCCAGCTCGAGCGCCTGTTTCACGAGTACCTGGAATGCACGCCGTCCCGCTACTACCTGGACCTGCGGCTGAACCAGGGCCGCCTGCTGCTGCTGCAGACCAGCATGTCGGTCACCGAAATCGCCTCCCGGTGCGGATTCTCGACCGCCGCGCGGTTCGGAAAATCCTACGTCGCAAAGTACGGAAAACGGCCAACCGACGAGCGTCGTCCAGCACCCTGACCAGCACACCGAAAACGTGCGATCCGAGGCGTTTTCGGATGTCGCTTTTCGACTATTCGGTGTCGCCTGAATCGGCGTCCCGGCGCGGGTTCCGGACCCAGCCCCGGCGGGAATCCGAGCACGGGGCGGATCTCGCGCAAAATCGGCCGGAGATGTAGCGCCGCCCACGGGTCGCCTCGCGACCAATCGATGTCGCCTTTGGCAGCAATGGTACACGCGAGTTCAGGCAATCTGCCGCCGGTTGCCGACACGGGCGGGTGGCCCGAAGAGGCGATCTCCAATTCGGTCCAAGGGGAGTCACATGACCACTGATACGGGCGATAACGGAGTCGTTCGGTATTCCGGCCTGCGCCAATGCGCGAGCGTCGACCAGTCGGACCGAAAAGTTCCGATCAACCTTCGCCAGTCGGGCCCCACCCCGGTTGGACTCCTCATCTCGACCCGCGTGCGCAAGTCACCGTACTGGCATCTCTCCATGGAGGCGGGCTGCTGGCGGGCAACGGTCTACAACCGCGTTTATCACCCTCGCGGCTACGTGCGACCGGAAGACGGCGGCGCCATGGCGGAATACGACGCTCTGGTCAACCACGTGACCCTATGGAACGTGGCGGTGGAGCGGCAGATCCAGGTCAAGGGACCGGACGCGGAGAAGTTCGTCAACCACGTCATCACGCGCGACGCCACCCGCATCGCGCCGATGCGCGGCAAATACGTCATTCTCTGCAACGAAGACGGCGGCGTACTGAACGACCCCGTGCTGCTGCGGGTCGCCGATGACGAGTTCTGGTTCTCTCTCGCCGACAGCGATATCGAGATGTGGCTCAGGGGCGTCAACCTGGGGCTTCACTGCAATGTCGGAATCGCCGAGATCGATGTCGCGCCCGTGCAGATCCAGGGTCCGAAGTCGGAAGCGCTGATGGTGGACCTCTTCGGCGAGCGGGTGCGCGACATTCCCTACTACGGCCTCATGGAAGGCCAGGTGAACGGTCGCGACGTCATCGTCTCGCAAACCGGGTTTACCGGCGAGAAGGGCTACGAGATCTATCTCGGGGACGCGACCCTCTACGCGGAAGACCTCTGGTACGGGGTGCTCGAGGCAGGTGAGCGACATCAGCTCTTGGTCACGGCCCCGGCCCACCACCGTCGCATTGCCGCCGGGATCCTGTCCTGGGGCCAGGACCTGGACCAGGAAACCCTGCCCTTCCAGTGCAACCTCGGCTACCAGGTTCCGCGCAGAAAGCAGGCGGACTACGTTGGCAAGCGGGCGCTCGAAGCGGCAAGGCGCGCCGTGGAGGCCAGCGCTCCCCCTTTTCGCAACGTGCTCGTCGGTATCGTCTTCGGCGGTCGTCCAGTGACCGACTACGCCAACGACTTCTGGCTCATTTCCTCGAGCGCCGGAGACGATCACGTGGGCTACGTCACTTCGCCGTGGTTCTCCCCGGAACTCGAGACCAACATCGCGTTGGCCTACGTCCCGTGGGAAATGCGCGATGTCGGGACCGGGCTGCGCGTGCATCTTCCACCCGAATACGCCGAGCGTCCCGGCGAACCGGTGGACGGCGAGATTGTGGAAGTGCCGTTTCGTCCGTCGGTTAACCCGAACATCCGGGAAGTGGCGCGAAGCCGCGGTCGCGACAGCGTCGACTGAAAGCCATGGATGCGTTGTACGACAGCGTCGCCGCGCTCAATGCGATAGACATGCTGGACACGCAACGAGAGCTGGTCCGGCACGCCTCGGTAGAACTCTCGCCCCGGCAACTGGTATCGACGGGCCCGCTCACGGACTACCTGTCCCGCGGAACGCGGGTCTACATCCCATCCATCCCGGGCGCCGCGTGGCGGGAAACCATGGCCGCCTGCCAGCGCCTCACCGCGGAGGCCATGCTGCCTGTGCCCCACCTGCCCGCACGATTGATGAAGAGCGAGGCGCAACTGGACAACAGGCTGGGCGAACTCGCCGAAGCAGACGTCAGCGAACTGTTGCTGGTCGCTGGCGACCACGAGCGCGCGGCGGGCCCTTACCGGGATACGCTCGACGTGCTCGAGTCCGGCAAGCTCGTCGAGCACGGCTTCCGCCGCCTCGGCGTCACCGCTTACCCGGAAGGACATCCCCTGGCGGCGCGCGGGGAACTCGAAGCGGCCCTGTCTCGAAAGATCGCCTACGCGAGCGCCACCGATACCCATATGTGGATCGTCACGCAGTTCACCTTCGCATCGGCACACGCCATCGCCTGGCTCGCGGCGATGCGGGATCGGGGCTGTCCGCTGCCGGTCTACATCGGCCTGCCGGGGCCTGCCCGGCTGCGCACCCTGTTGGCGTACGCCGCACACTGCGGCGTACGCGCCTCCGCGCGGGCGCTGACCCGGCAACCCAGCGTAATACGGTTGCTGAAGAGCTGGTCGCCGGACGAACTGCTGCAGGGGTTGGCGCAATACCGGGTTGAGTCCACCGGCACGACTCTCACCGGTATCCATCTGTTTACCTTCGGCGGGCTGCCCCGCACGTCCCGCTGGCTGCGCGCCAACGGGGCGACAACCCGAAATGTTGCCGCTTCCCCCGCAACCGCCCCGGAAGTCGCCCGCAATGTTCCCGGTCTGCGTCCCATCATTCCCCTGGCCGAAGCGCGCCTCGGCATCGGGCCGCATCTGCTGACACCCTACGGGCACTACAAGGCAAAGCTGTCACTCGCCGAGACCGGCCTGGCGCCGAAAAAGGATGGCAAACTGGTGCTGGTCACCGCCATCTCGCCGACCGCCGCCGGCGAAGGCAAGACCACCACCAGCATCGGGCTCACCGATGCGCTCAACCTGCTCGGCGCGCGGGCCGCGGCCTGTCTGCGCGAACCGTCGCTCGGCCCCTGTTTCGGAATGAAGGGCGGCGCAACCGGCGGCGGCCGGGCCCGGGTCATGCCGGAGACGGACATCAACCTGCATTTCAACGGCGACATGCACGCCATCTCGACGGCGCACAACCTGCTCGCCGCCGTTGTCGACAGTCACCTCTACTGGAAAAACCCGCTCGACATCGACCCGGATACGATCTCCTGGCGCCGCGTCATGGACCTCAACGACCGCGCGTTGCGCGAGGTGGAACTCAACCTCGGCCGCGGCGCCCACCGCTCCAGCGGTTTCGATATCACCGCCGCGTCCGAAGTCATGGCCGTGCTCTGCCTTGCGAACGACACCGAGGACCTGCAGCAGCGCCTCGGCCGCATCGTCGTCGCCCGCGACCGGAAGGGCGATCCGGTCACGGCCAGTGACCTCGGCGTCGACGGGGCGATGGCCGCCGTGCTCAGCGATGCCCTGCAACCGAACATCGTGCAAACCCTCGAAGGCAACGTGGCCTTCATTCATGGCGGCCCCTTCGCCAACATCGCCCACGGCTGCAACTCGGTTGTCGCAACGCGGAGAGCCCTCGGGCTTTCTGACGTAGTGGTCACCGAAGCGGGCTTCGGGGCAGACCTGGGTGCGGAGAAGTTCCTCGACATCAAGTGCCGCCAATCCGGCCTGCGTCCGGATGCGGCGGTGCTGGTGTGCACGGTCCGGGCACTCAAGCTGCACGGTGGAGCCGAGCAGCGCGACCTCGAGAAACCGGACGCGGCAGCCGTTCGCGCCGGGGCGCCGAACCTTGGGCGTCATGTCGCAAACCTCAAAAGGTATGGCTTGAAGCCCGTAATCGCGATCAACCGCTTCGACACGGATACCGACGACGAGATTGCCGCCATTCGGGCGATCGCCAACCAATACGGCATCGAAGCGGTCGTAGCTACCCATTGGGCGGACGGCGGCGCCGGGGCCACGACGCTGGCTCGTGCCGTGCTCGACAGCTTCGAACAGGGCTCCCCGACGGTCGAACTGCTCTACCCGGACGATATTCCCCTGCGGGACAAGATCGAGGCGATCGCGACCGGTCTCTACGGCGCTTCCGGGATATCGGTGAGTTCAACCGCCGCAGGCCAGCTCGATGCGTTCGAAAAGCTCGGCTATGGCCATCTTCCGGTCTGCATCGCGAAGACGCAATACAGCTTCTCCGCCGACCCGAAAGCCAGGGGCGCGCCAGAGGGCCACGTGCTCCCGGTCAGGGAGGCGCGACTCGCCGCCGGGGCCGGATTTGTCGTCGTCATCTGCGGAGACATCATGACGATGCCCGGCCTGCCGCGCCGCCCCGCCGCCCTCGATGTCGGGGTTGACGCGCAGGGGCAGGTCACCGGACTGTAGCCCGCCGGTTCTCGCAGCGTGAACACGGCGGTGGCGTTCGAACGTTGGAGACCCGGAACAACGCCACGGCGCTTAAGCGAAACATTGTTCGACGGCGCATTGATCGTATTCGACGGCCTGAGGCCCGTCGCGCGACTGGTGGACCGCGTGCGGGCAATCCTCGCGGAGACCTTCGAGACGGAGGAATCCGCCGTCGCCGAGCGCCACCTGTCTGCCGTGACATTTCGCCGCCTGGCAATACAGGCGCGCGAGGCGGTCGCCACCGATGCGGCCGTTGTCCGGCATTGGTGGGACGCGCTGGCGGTGATCGGCTACCGGCGGGAGGCGACCTGGCTCGACCAGATCCGGTTGCGCGTCGTCCCGTCACGGGGCGATATCGAACACCAGCGCCTGCAGGCGGTGCCCCCGCACAGGGATACGTGGGGATCCGGCATCATGGCCCAGATCAACTGGTGGTTGCCGCTGTATCCACTGGCCGAGAGCAGCACGATGTTGCTCTGGCCGGACGTCTTTCGTCATCCCATCGCGAACAATAGCGGTGAGTGGAGCTTCGAAGCGTTCAGGAACGGCAGAGAGAACGGCTATCCGCTGCTTCCGGTTGCCTGCAGGCGCCCCGTCCAGCCCCGGGCGCCCGTGCTCATCGAGCCCGGCCAACTGTTAGGCTTTTCGGCTGCGCACCTGCACGCTGGTGTGAGCGATGCATCGGGGCGGACCCGCTTCGGCGTCGATACGCGCTCGGTGTGGGAACCGGACCGCAGCGCGGGCCGCGGCGCGCCGAACGTGGACGGCGCGGCCCGGGAAGAGATGTGGCGCTGGTTCCGCCCGCCAAGGGTCAACGGGGAACGGTAGATGGCGCAACATGCCAGAGTCGTGGTCATCGGCGGCGGAGTCGTCGGCGTCGCGACGCTCTATCACCTGGCGGCCAAGGGCTGGTCGGACGTGGCGCTGCTGGAGCGCAAGGAACTGACGTCCGGGGCGACCTGGCACGCCGCCGGCCTGTTGCCGCTGTTCAACATGAGCTACTCGGTGGGTCAGATTCACAAGTACTCGGTGAATCTCTACCGCCGGCTCGCGGAGGAGACCGGCGACGACGTGGGTCTGCGCACCGTCGGCAACATACGCCTCGCCATGACGCCGGACCGGATGGACGAATACCGCCAGTACGCCGGCGTCGCCAAAACGATCGGCGTCAACGTCGAGTACCTCACCCCCGACGAGGTCTGCGAGATCTGGCCACTGGCGGTCACCGACGGCCTCATCGGCGCCATCCGCCACCCCGACGACGGTTACATTCAGCCCGCCGATCTCACTCAGGCCCTGGCCCGGGGCGCCCGCGCCAGGGGCGCGGTAATCCATCGCCAGACCTGCGTGACGGGTATCGAACAGACTTCCAGCGGCGAGTGGCTCGTGCGGACCGACAAAAGCGACTGGATCGCCGAGCACGTCGTCTCCGCCACGGGCAACTTCGCGCGGCGCACCGGCGCCATGATCGGCCTCGATATCCCGGTGCTGCCGGTACAGCACCAGTACATCGTCACCGAGACGCATCCCGATATCCTTGCCCGACACGCTGAGGGTTGGCCGGAGATGGGCGTCTTGCGCGAATCCGACGGCTCCTGGTACATGCGCGAAGAAGCCGGCGGGCTGCTGCTCGGGCCGTACGAGAAAGGAGCTCCAGCGTGCTACCTGGACGGCCCGGACGCAGAGAGCGAGTACGAACTCTTCAACGACGACATCGACCGCCTGATGCCGCACATCGAGTCGGCCATTCACCGCGTGCCCGCGTTCGCCGAGTTGGGCATCAAGCAGGTCTACAACGGCGCCATCGCCTATACCCCCGATGGCAGCCCCATCATCGGGCCGGCCTGGGACAGGCGCAATTTCTGGCTCAACGAGGGCCACAGCTTCGGCATCACCGCCGCCGCCGGCGCAGGCTGGCAGCTTGCCGAGTGGATCGTCGAAGGCGAGCCCACCATCGACATGCTCGGCGTCGACCCGCGCCGTTTCGGCGACTACGCCACCGGCGCCTATCTCAAGACCAAGAACGAAGAGGCCTACGCCAACGTGTTCACGGTGCACTATCCCGACGAGGAGCGGCCCGCCGCGCGACCGCTGCGCACGGCTCCGTGCTACGGGCGGATGCGGGACCTGGGCGCGGTGTTCGGGCAGAAGTTCGGCTGGGAGCGGCCGAACTGGTTCGCGCCGGAGGGCGTCGCCCAGGAAGACCACTGGTCGTTCCGCCGCTCGCGCTGGTTCGAGCCCGTGGGCGAAGAATGCCGCAACGTTCGCGACAACGTCGGCCTGCTCGACATGACCGCCTTTGCCAAGGCCCGTGTCAGCGGTCCGGGCGCCGCGGCGTTTCTCGACGGTTTCGTCGCCAATCGCCTGCCGAGGACGGGCCGCATCGGCCTCTGCCACGCGCTCAACTCGCTGGGCGGCGTGCACTCCGAGTTCACCATCCACCGGGAGGCGGCGGATCGCTTCTACCTGGTTTCGGCCGGGGCCTTCCAGCGGCTGGACCACGACTTTCTGCGGCGCCAGATGCCGACGGATGGATCGGTCATTTTCGAGAACCTCACGGCCGCCATGGGCGTGCTGGTCATCGCCGGACCGAAATCCCGCGAACTCCTTTCTCGCGTCTGCGACACCGACCTCGGGAACGCCGCGTTCCGTTGGCTGACCGGCAAGGACGCGACCATCGGCCTCGCGCCCGTAAAGCTCCTGCGGCTCAATTTCGTCGGCGAACTCGGCTGGGAGATCCACCACGGCATCGAGTACCAGAACACCATCTTCGACGCGCTGATGGAGGCCGGGACCGACCTGGGCTTGAGGCCCTTCGGCATCCGCGCCATGGACTCGCTCCGCGTCGAGAAGTCCTACCGCATGATCGGCTCGGAAATGTCCATCGAGTACGCGGCCCTGGAATCCGGCCTCGACCGATTCGTTCGCCTCGACAAGGGCGACTTCGTGGGCCGCGCCGGACTCCTCGAATGGCACCAGCGCGGATTCGCCAACTGTTTCGTCACGCTGGCGGTGGACGGTCCGGAAGATGCCGATCCCATCGGCAACAACCCGCTTTACGTCGACGGGCGGATGGTCGGCAGGGCTACCAGCGGCAACTACGGCTTCCGGCTCGAGCAGTCCATCGCGCTGGCGATGGTGCGCCCGGAGCTCGCCGAGATCGGCACCGCGGTCGACATCGAGATTCTCGGCGAGAGATACCCCGCACGCGTGGTGCAGGAAAGTCCCTGGGATCCCGACAACGCGCGGTTGCGCGCGTGAGAGCCTTCAGCCGGGGAGCGCGAGGGGCACCCCTCGCATGAAAAGAGCCTTCAGCCGGGGAGCGCGAGGGGCACCCCTCGCATGAAAAGAGCCTTCAGCCGGGGAGCGCGAGGGGCACCCCTCGCATGAAAAGAGCCTTCAGCCGGGGAGCGCGAGGGGCACCCCTCGCATGAAAAGAGCCTTCAGCCGGGGAGCGCGAGGGGCACCCCTCGCATGAAAAGAGCCTTCAGCCGGGGAGCGCGAGGGGGAACCCTCGCATGAAAAGAGCCTTCAGCCGGGGAGCGCGAGGGGGAACCCTCGCATGAAAAGAGCCTTCAGCCGGGGAGCGCGAGGGGGAACCCTCGCATGAAAAGAGCCTTCAGCCGGGGAGCGCGAGGGGGAACCCTCGCATGAAAAGAGCCTTCAGCCGGGGAGCGCGAGGGGGAACCCCTCGCACGAGAGCCGCCCGTGGGGATTCGATAAGCTATAGCTCCAGCGTCTAGGGAGAACTGCCATGGCAAGACGATCAGGCGGTAGACGGGCGCGCAAGGCCCAGCGCGCCGCGCCCCTGGCCGAAGCGGCCAAGCCGGTCCGGCCGGGACACATCGGCGGACAGTTCCAGCCCCTGTCCGCGGACGGCGTCGAGGCCATCGTGGAAAACGCGTTCAGGATCCTGGACCGTGTGGGTTTCGCCGACGCCACGCCCCGCTGCATCGAAACCTGCACCGCGGTCGGCGCCGTGCTCGGCGACGACGGGCGTCTGCGCATGCCGCGAAGCCTGGTCGAACGGACGTTGCAGCTTGCCCGCCGGAACCTGGTGCTGCACGGCCAGGACCCGCGGTGGGACCTGAGCTTAAGCGGCGCGAAGGTGCACTTCTCCACCGCCGGCGCCGCGGTCATGGTGGCGGACTCGGACAACGACCTTTACCGGGACTCCGAGGCGCAGGATCTCTACGACATGGCGCGCATCGCGGACACCTGCGAGCACATTCACATGTTTCAGCGGACCTGTGTTCCCCGGGACGTTCCCGACAACTACGCGCTGGATATCAATACGCTCTACTGCTGCGTGATGGGCACCAGCAAGCACGTCGGTTCGAGCTGGACCATCGGTCCGCACGTCGAGAAGAGCCTCGAGATGCTGCACATGATCGCGGGCGGCGAAGCTGAGTGGCGGGCGCGCCCCTTCGTTAGCCAGTCCAACTGCTTCGTCGTGCCGCCGCTCAAGTTCGCCACCGATGCCCTCGAATGCCTGCGCGTCGCGGTCGAGGGCGGCATGCCGGTATTGCTGCTGTCGGCGGGCCAGGCCGGCGCGACGGCGCCCGCCTATCTTGCCGGGACGGTCTCCCAGGCCTGGGCGGAGTGCCTCGGCGGACTGGTCTACGTGAACGCCATCGAACCCGGCGCGCCGGCGATTCTCGGCGCCTGGCCGTTCGTCTCGGACCTGCGCACCGGGGCGATGAGCGGTGGCTCGCCAGAGCAGGGCCTGCTATCCGCCGCCTGCGCCCAGGTCGGCAACCACCTCGACCTGCCCTTCGGCACCGCCTGCGGCATGAGCGATGCCAAGTTTCCGGACTTTCAGGCGGGCGCGGAACGTGGTTCAACGGTGCTGGCAGCCGCTCTGTCCGGGGCGAACATCGTCTATGAAGCCGCGGGCATGTACGCCAGCCTGTTGGGCACTTGCCCTGAGAGCCTGGTGCTGGACAACGACCTGCTTGGCGCTGTCGGGCGCGCTACCCGCGGGATCGAGGTTAACTCCGACACGTTGAGCTTCGCCGAGATCGAACAGATCTGCAGCAGCGGAGAAGGCCATTACCTGGGATCCGCGAACACCCTGCAGGTGATGCAGAGCGAGTACTTCTATCCGGACTTCAGCGACCGCACCAGCCCCAACGTCTGGGAGGAACTGGGCAAGCCGGTGCTGCTGCAGGAGGCAATCAAGAAGACGCGGGATATCCTCGCCACCCACGTGCCCCGGCACGTCAGCGACGAGGTCGACGCGCGAGTGCGGGCGGAGTTTCCAGTCTTTCTTTCTCCTGCGGCGATGGGGCGCTGACCAAGAGTTGACGGCGAAAGGAACACATGACCAAGACCGCTACTGCCCCCTACGACATTGCCAAGCACCTTCGCACACGCGAGGAGATGGCGGCGTACCTGGAAGCCTCCATCGATGAGTCAGGCGGCAATGCCACGTTTGTGGCCAATGCGCTCGGCGACATCGCCCGTGCGAAGGGCATGGCGCAGGCGGCGAGCGACGTCGGGCTGTCCGAGGAAAGCCTCCACAAGGCGCTCTCGGGGGAGCGTAATCCGTCGTTCGAGACCATCAAGGGGCTTCTGGAATGAGCGAATTCGTGATCTGCATTGACAATCGAAGCAATCCGGCCAGTCTGATCGTCGGCAAGGCGTACCTCACTGTGGAAGATGACCAAGCACAGGACCGCGGCTTGCTCAGGGTCATGGATGAGGATGCGTCGGAACCGGATGGCTACCTTTACGCAGCCTCGATGTTCGCGCCCGTGGAGTTGCCCGACATAGCCAAGAGAGCTCTGTTGGCGACCGGTCGCTGACAGCAGCCAAGGTTTCTCGCGACGAGGCGAATGTCCAACAGGGCTGGTCCCGCTTGAGGAGGCTTTATTTTCGTGTCGTGTACACCACGAACGTTTCGTCATCGCGGTCTTCGTCCTTCGTTGTGGGAATGCAGCACCGGACCGCAATTGCCAGCGGTCCGTGCGGAGCGAAGGTTCAAGCCTCGATGAGTCGCCTGGGCGCAACGATCTCCACACCCCGGAAAGGGTTGAGTTCCAAAAGGTCATCGTCTCCCGTGATGATGGTCGTCGCGCGGCCGTTGACCGCGACTTCCAGGATGTGGTCGTCCTTTGGATCCCGACAGGCGCGGACAACTTCGTCAATCTCCACCAACTCGCACTCTCGTGTCAGGGCCAAGAGGAAGTCGTCCCGGTCCGTCCGGGTCAGGTAACGGTCAAACTTCGAGCGGCCAAGCACACGGCGGAGCTCCGAGAGAGAAGCGTCGGAAACCAGTATCGTCCCGCTACGCCGCGCATGTTCGAAAGCCTTGCCCGGGACCGAATCATTGAAAAGCAGCGCGCTTACGACCACGTTGGCGTCGAGAACGAAGCGGGTCATCCGTCATCGAGAATCGACCTCATTATCTCCGGCGTGAGGCCGCGCCGCTGCGCGTTCCGGCTGACTTCGCGCATGACTTGTTGGAGTGACCTTCGGGACTCCGTCGCCTCGCGCAGGCGGAGATTGACGAGCGCGTCGAGCTTGCGCCGGTCGCTGGTCGAGGCGGAACGGTAGGAGTCGGCAACATCGGTGTCGACCGACACGGTGATCTGTTCTGCCACAGCGTCTCCGTTTCGTCTCTCGGCTGATCGAGCATAGCACACGCACCCCAGAAGGAGTCCTGACGAGCCCGGAGCCAAGCCAGATCACATGCATGAATTCTGGGAATCGCGGGCGATGGCTGCGAGGCTGGGCTCAGACATTCATTCGTCGATGAGGAACTTCAACGCGTGGCGGGCAGGTCGTCGAGGGCAGTTTCGCTCGTCATGGCCGGCTCGCGCGCACGCCAGAAGGGCTCCCTGCGGGGCCGGCCGCGGCGGGGATAGGCCCGCGCATAGATCGTGGCCAACTCGATCTGCGACTCCGAGAGCTGCGGAAACGCTTCGTGGATTGCCCGTGCACTGTCACCGTTCGCTAGTGTACCGTCTCTATAATAGGTAGACATTACTATCGGGACGTGGCATGCTGGCGTCCATGGCGCGCCCCGTCCAG
>JAPOYI010000091.1 GCA_026706665.1 Gammaproteobacteria bacterium
AGGCGCTGGAGGCATGCCAAAATAATGACTAGGTATTTATGCGACTGTACACTAGGTCATCAAGGATCGATACAAGCGTTGTTGTTGACCTCAACGGCGGCTCTGGAAGCGGCAGTTCAACAAAAGGAAGCTCTGGATGCGCCAGCTGAAAGCGGCGTATCGCCCCACCACGAAGTCGTGTCGTATGGCCAGTCGGAGACAGGGGATCTGCGAGAGTCTCTTTCTGGATCGCCAAGACGAATAGGCGCGGCCGGCTCTGGGGAGTAAACCAGCGCGCATCGACTATGACTAGGTCGACCAAGTAACCGAGCTCTCCAACTCTCGCACAGACGTTGTTCAGGTCGTGCCCTGAGTGCGACGAGAGGAATCCCGTCACGTTCTCAAGGAGCAAAGCGCTCGGAGGCGACCTGCGCCGACACAACTCTGCCACCAGTTCGAGGAACGGCCATACTGTGCCCGAATGATCACCAGCCAACCCCGCTCGATTGCCCGCGAGAGACAGATCGATACAGGGGAAAGATGCCGTCAAGAGATCAAGATTTTCGGGGAGGTCCGCTGCCTTGACACAGTGAATGTCGCGCACCAATAGGTGCTCCTTGCCAAATCGGGCGGTGTACATGTCCGCCTTCTGGTGCGCGATGTCGTTAGCAAACTTGCAACTCCAGCCGAGCGGTTCGATCGCCTCCCGTACCAAGCCTATCCCAGCAAAGAACTCTCCGAACCTACCCACCTTGCCTCCGTTCCGAAGCGCCGACCACCCCGCCGGACCCTACTTGCACGGTCGTGCACTCCACCGTGGATCATAGCACCGACAAGCCCCCACATGGCTCAAATGGGGCATACCCGTTGGCTTCATCTGCACGCACATAAGACCACGATGATCGGATGGCGTAGACCCAATCCATGGGTCGGACCCCAGCCAAGGAACTTCCTTGTCGTCCATCACATCGCGTGTGAGCGGTGGAGGCAATTCGACCAGCTCGTCCGCCCCCAGCCCCGGCGCTTTCCTCCACACAAGGCGGAAAACCGATCAACGGCATGACCACTTTAGACTTGCCCGGGATGTTCCAGCCAAAGCCAAGTGGTGTGGTGGATCACCGACGCGGCGGAAGAATACGGTCTTGTAGCCCGTCATGCGTAGGAGTGATCGGGGCCGTCCCGATCTAGATTCCTTGAGCGCGACTTATGTTTACAGTTGGGTTGCATAGTCAAAAATGTCGAGCAAGATCAATATCTTGTAGTCTTGAGCACATGCCTTGTCGGTCTGAGGCGAAGCCTCGCTAGCTCATGGCCGCTCTGAATGCACTTCGGGCGGTTCGACATCATTGAGCCGCCAGTTGAGATAGTGGCCGAAATCCGCCACGACCCGCTCGACCGGTAAGAGCCGTCCGGGGACGAAGTCGCCCGAGAAGCCGCGCTGGATTCGCTCGCAGATTGCCTTGTCCTCCTTGAGGAAGTCCGGCCGCGTGGCGCCGGCTCCGATAGCCCAGTTGAACCAGTTGCCGAGTCCGCCCAGCACACCACCATCGCTCGGGGAGGCAACGCCGGTGCGGACGGCGCAACGGTCCACGCCGACGGGATGCACGGCCTGCCAGACAAGGCTGTCCTTCGTGAAGACGCCAACGAATCCTGGTGGCAGGCTGATCAACAGGTAGTCGTCCTCGTCCTTGTAGGCGCCGCCCGTGGCCGTCGCCCGAGCCGAGCCCGTGATGTAGTACGCATCCCGGGTGGGCGTATAGGGTTCAAGGGTCGTCGGGTGAACCTTGAACAGGTGGTAGCTCTCCATCGCGTTCGTGATCGCGACCTTCCAGTTGCAATTCCACACATCAGTCGTCTGCCAGTCGGACTGGTGGCACAGCCTGTCGATGCCGCGTGTGGCGAGATGGGGTTCGACGGCCGCAAAACGCTCCGCGAGCGACTCCACCTGGTGGCGGAGACTGACGAACACCAATCCGTGCCAGGACTCAGCCCGGTACTTGACAAGGCCATGGGATGACCTGTCGAGCGCCTCGCGCGGCCCGAACGGCACGCCGATCAGGCGGCCGGCGTCGTCGTAGGTCCAGGCATGGTACGGACACTGAATCCGCTCCGCGTTGGTGCGCTCCTCGACGAGCAGGGTGCCCCGATGTGCACACAGGTTGGATAACGCCACCAGCTCGCCCGCCTGGTTGCGCAACAGGAGCACGGGCTGATCGCCGATCAGGGTGGGAAGCTGGTCGCCGGGCGTGGGGAGCGCATCTTCCGTCGCCGCGAACACCCAGTCGCCGTGCCAGATGCCCTCCTTCTCGGCTGCCAGCCATGCCGGGTCGCGGTACGCGGCGGCCGGCAGCGCGCGCAGGGGATCCATTCCAGGGATCAATGGAACGGCCTCACTTGAGGGGGTTGCGCCATTCCAAACCGTCGAAGCGGGCAAAGTCGCCGTCCGCCGAACACAAAACGAGTCCATGCTCGATGGCCAGTGCTGCAAGATGCGCGTCGGGCACGAGATTCGCCCGCCCTTCAGTGCTCGCTACAAGGGGCGCCAATATCTCCTGGTGGCGCTCTGTTGGAAGAGGAATCCAGACGGACTCCTCGGCGAGCCATGACTCCACTTGCCGCCATGCGGCGGATACCGAAGCGGGTCTGTCGAATATGCGCGGATTGCTGACGAGCCGAACAAAAGCCAGCAGACTGGGCCACGGAAGGCCTACCGGTGCCGGCGCGTTGATCTGCCCGTCCAACCACTCGCGTGACGTTGCATGTTGAGGGAAGGATCTGACGTGCGCATAAACCAGCAGGTTGGCGTCTACGAGTATCACCGGAACCTGTCGCCTTCGGCCACTGCAAGCGCTTCCGCGACATCATCGAGGCTGCCGACCAAACACCGTCCGAGGTCAACGGAAGGCGTCCTGTAGGAAACCGACCGGTTGGATGGCGTCTCCATTCCGCGCAGGCCAAGGCGCAAGGCGTCGTTGATGAGTGCCTTGAAACTGCATCCGTGAGCCTTCTGCATTCGCTCGGCCAACGCAGCCACATCGGGATCGAGTGTCAGTGTGGTTCTCATGCATCGAAACATAAGCACTCTGATGTGTTGATGTCAACCGGCTTCGCCAAGCGGGCCTGCCCCTGCATTCCCAATTCCGGAAACGGGTGCGAATCGATCAGCGCAGCTCGAAGCCGTCGTAGCCGTTGGCCGCCACCTCGGCGCACTTCTCCGCATAGGGCGGGAAGCCGATCAACGGCATGAAGACCTGGGGCTTGCCGGGGATGTTCCTGCCCAGGTACCAGGAGTTGCAGGTTGGCATCAGGGTCTTGTCCGCGACAGAGTTGACGTGCTCCACCCAGGCGTCCTGGGCCTCCGGTGTCGCCTCGATGGTCGCGAGCTTCTCGCGCCGCAGGTATTCCAGGCAGTCGCCGATCCAGTCCACGTGTTGCTCGATCGCGACCACCATGTTGGTCAGCACCGACGGGCTGCCGGGGCCCGTGATCATGAACAGGTTCGGGAAACCGGCGGTGCCGAGGCCCAGGTAGGTGCGCGGTCCGGCGGACCACGCATCGGGCAGGGTCCGGCCGCCGCGGCCCGAGATGTCCACGCCGAGCACGGCGCCCGTCATGGCGTCGAAACCCGTGGCGAAGACGATGCAGTCGAGCGAGATCTCGCGGCAGCCTTCCTGCTCCCCCGTTTCCGGGTTCAACACGTTGACGAGCACGCCCGCGGGCGTGATGCGCTCGATGGGATGGGTGCCGGCGGCCAGGAGTTCGACGTTGGGCTGGTTGTAGGTCTCGTAGTAGCGTGTGTCCAGGCAGATCCGTTTGCAGCCGATGACGTTGTCCGGGCACAGGCGCTCCGCGACCTCCGGATCCTTGACGGTCTCGCGAATCTGTCCCCGCACGAAATCCGCCGCCGTCTCGTTTGCGTCGCGGTTGAACAGGAGATCGTTGTAGGCGCCGAGGAAACCGAAGCCGCCATGCTCCCAGCGCTCGGCGAACCTGGCCCCCCGCGCGGCGGCATCGTCCGACAGCGCCGAAACATCGTTGCGGCCCAACCCCTTCGACCCGAAACCGGCGGGCATCAGCCGGTTGCGCACGCGGAACTCCGGATACTCGGCCTTGATTTCGCGCACGTAGCCCGGATCGAGGGGTCCGTTGCGCGCCGGGACCGAGTAGTTGGGCGTGCGCTGGAAGACCGTGAGGTGTTCCGACTCGACCGCGATGATCGGGATCGCCTGAATGGCCGAGGACCCGGTACCGATGATCCCTACCCGCTTGCCGCCGAAGTCGACGTGGCCGTGGGGCCAGCGGCCGGTGTGGTAGGTCTCTCCGAGGAAACTGTTCCTGCCTTCGAACTCGGGCAGGTTCGCGGACGACAGGCAGCCGGTCGCCATGACCAGGGCCTTCGCCTCCACGATCTCGCCGGCGCCCGTCTCTATCCGCCAGCGGCAGGCCGCCTCATCGAAGGTCGCCTTGACGACCCGTGTCTCGAACGTGATGTCCCGCCTGAGGTCAAACCGGTCGGCGACATGCTCGATGTAGCGCAGGATCTCCGGCTGGCCGGCGAAGCGTTCGGTCCACTCCCACTCCTGCTGCAGCGCAGGATCGAAGCTGTAGGAGTACTCCATGCTCTCGATATCGCAGCGCGCGCCCGGGTACCGGTTCCAGTACCACGTGCCGCCGACGTCGGTCCCTGCCTCGAATACGCGCACGCTGAAGCCGGACTCGCGCAACCGGTGGAGCATGTAGAGCCCGGAGAACCCCGCGCCCACAACCACGGCGTCATGGCGCACGTTCGCCCTGTCGGACATCGCACTCCCCTGCACCAGAAGTCCGTTATGTGAGGTTTGCTATCACGGAGTGGCCTCGTCAGAAGGACTCGGGAGGAATCTCCACAGTTCGGAGATTTCCATTCGCTACCTGATAAAGCGTAACTGTATACCCGCTTACGCCGTAGGCATCCTGATAGAAATTGAATGTCGAGTCGGCTCTGCTGTAGCCGGTTTCGGGACCAAAATAGTGGTTATGGCCGTACCATTTCTGTCCAGCCGCATATTCCAAGTAGTACTGTCCAAGCGGGACGTCGACCGAGAAGTCCGATCCACCTCGAATGAAGACGTCCAGAATACTCTGGTCGTCACTCACCCTCTTGAGTTTAACCAAGTAATTGGTGCCCACACTTGTGCGAATGTTTAGCGGTGCTAACCTAATCGCCGAGGTATGCCAGTTTATGTCACCGTTAGCCGGAAGTACCAGTTCCGGCGCGCTGAATTCAGACTCCGTCGAATTGCCTGCCGCGAGAGAATCAGACCCCTTGGATGGAAGCGAGAGTTCCGAGAAACCCGTTCCTTCACTATGAGACGAAACCGGTTGCGCTGATTGTAGCGACGTCGAGTTAAAGAACAAAACTAGACCAGCCAGACCCAAAAACACAACAACAAACCAGACCATTCGAGCTGGTCCGTTCGTTCTCGACTCTTCGACGGGTTGCGATCGCTGTCCTGTGTTTGTCTGATTGATCTTAGCGATGAGTGAATCATAAGCCGAGTAGATATTTGCAGAGTCCTTAGTGAAATCATCGGATTCGGGACTACGCCAGTTTGCCCCGTAATTCAGCCCCAACTGGGCCCTCAACGCACCGATGTCGGTCAGGACGGCGTGGACGCGATCGTAGTTCTGTCGCCTCCCAGGTACTAGCAAGACTTCGTTTGCATTGTCTCGCAACGTTGCGCTTCTGCACGCTGAGATCGCCTCTCGGACTTGACGATCACTAGCGGAACGCGGCACACCAAGACGCGAGTATAGGTCACGCATATCTCACCAGGTATGCATAAGCTTCATTGATGCGCTGAAAAGTAGAAGTCCCAGCGGCCACGGACTCCTCTCCAAGTGAAGAAAAACGGTCAGGGTGATGTACCTGTGCCAATCTACGATATGCCTGCCTAATCTCCTCTTTGCTCGCTCCCTTCTCAAGTCCCAGCACCGCATACGCGGCAATGGTCTTGCTCGTGTCTTGGGGCCTTTGGGAATCCTCTTTAGAGGCGCCAGACCTAGCCGAATCTTGTCTGGCGGTCTCTCGGTGCCTCCAATAGGCAGCAGAACTCAGATCTGCTGGATCAGGTATCGCGCGCCCGGTGACGCCTCTGAATGTCTTGTTGAGTTCGGCTTTGCTGATACCCAAAAGATCACCGAGAAACCTCAGGATGTGGTTCTCCGAAGGCCGGAGATAACCATCAGCGATAGCCATTCCAATTGCCATCTCGAGAAGAGCGTAGCCCGCTCGCCGCGAAAGTGACGCGCTACTATCTCCGCGGCGAGTTGAATCGCGGGGATATCGTGCCCGTTCAAAATCTCAATCAGTGGCTCGATAGAAAACCCGTGCTTTGACGCAACGGAGATTTCAGATAACTGCTTTATCTCTGAGCGATCGATTGAGCCGTCGCTTGCCGCTATCCAACCGAGAATTAGCAAGACGGAAGTACCGAGCTCATTCTCGCTACGGATTAACAGTCGCTCGAATCTGCTGAAGGCTGAATTTGCCAAAGAAGCCCTGCCCTTCGCTCCATACGGCCTTCACCGTGCCGGATGCACCTAAGGCGATTCCACTGTGACGCTGCCATGATAGGGTAATGAGAACACGTTCGCCATCGGAGTATTCCGTCGCAGCATCCGGTGGCCAGGTGTGGCACAGATTTCGTCGAGGCGGAACCCGCCCGTGCTAGGCTTTGCGCCATCAATCTGGTCCCCGGGGAGGAGAATGAACGGTTTCGACTTGATAGCGCGTTGCCTGAAGGCGGAAGGCGTGTCCTGGATGGCGTGTTTCCCCGCCAATCCACTCATCGAGGCGGTCGCCAAGATCGGCATCCGTCCCATCGTGTTCCGCCAGGAGCGGGGCGGCATCAATGCAGCCGATGGCTTCAGCCGACAGTCCTCCGGCAAGCGCGTCGGCGTGTTCGCCTCGCAGGGCGGACCGGGGGTCGAGAACTCGTTCGGCGGTATCGCCCAGGCCTGGGGCGAGGGCGTTCCCCTCGTGTTTCTCCCCGGCAGCGCGGGTCTGCGCGGCTATGACGTGAAGCCGAATTTCTCCGCCACCCGGAGCTATGAGTCCGTCACCAAGCTGGCGCTTTCCATCGACAGGGCCGACCTGGCGACCCGGCAGGTCCGACGCGCATTCCACGCGGCGAAAAACGGCCGGCCCGGTCCGGCGGTGGTCGAACTTCACGGCGACGTACTCGGCCAGCAAGTGCCGGATAATGCCTTCGACTACCAGCCTTCCAGGGTGATGAAGTACGCGCCCAACCGCTCGGACGTACGGGACGCGGTGAAGGCGCTGCTCAATGCCTCGAATCCCGTGATCTGGGCCGGACAGGGAGTGCTTTACGCCGAGGCCGCGGAAGAACTCCGCACACTGGCCGAACTGACGCAGATCCCGGTGATCACCACCATGCAGGGCAAGAGCGCGTTTCCCGACGACCATCCGCTGGCGCTCGGCTCGGCGAACAGGACAGCGCCGAAGGGCGTATTCAAGTGGCTCGGAGCCTCCGACACGATCCTCTGCATCGGATCGGGCCTGACGCGCACAAACTTCGGCATCGACATTCCGCCAGGCAAGTTCATGATCCACTCGAACGTCAACGTCGAGGACATCAACAAGGACTACGGCGTCGATATCGGGCTCGTGGGCGACGCCAGGCTCACGCTCGAACTCATGATCGACGAGGTGAAGGCGGCCGTGGGCGATAACGGGCGCGAAACCAATACCGCGCTTGCCGCTGACATCGCCGCCACGAAGGCGGAGTGGTTGGCGGAATGGGCACCCCTGCTCAACTCCGACGAAACGCCGATCAACCCCTACCGGGTCGTCAACGAGATCAACAAGGCCGTCGATCATGCCGCGAGCGTGGTGACCCACGACGCCGGCAACCCGCGCGACCAGATCATGCCGTTCTACAAGGCGACGGTGCCACATGGCTACATCGGCTGGGGCAAGACCACGCATCTCGGATACGGCATTCCGCTTGCGATGGGTTCGAAAATGGCCAACCCGGACAAGTTCTGCATGAACTTCATGGGCGACCTGGCGTTCGGCCACACCGGCACCGACATCGAGACCGCCGTGCGGGCGGAGATCCCGATCACGAGCATCGTCATCAACAACCGCACGATGGGCGGCTACGACAAGAACATGCCGGTCGCCATGGAGCGATACGGCGCCGGCAACCAGGGCGGAGACTACGCCAGCGTCGCCCGGGCCCTGGGTGCCAGGGCGATTAACGTCAACGAGGTCGCAGGAATCGCACCGGCGATCAAGGAGGCGCAGATTGCGAACATGGAAGGCGAGGTCTGCGTCATCGAAGTCGCGACCCGGCAAGACACGCGGTTCTCGAAATACGAGGCCCTGCTGAACGGCGGCTGACGCGGCGCTCGAGCGCCCGCCGTCAATGCTCCATGAACGATCCGCCGCAGTGGTTGATGGACTGGCCGTGGATCCATGAGGCCGCCTCGGTGCAGAGGAATGCTACAAACTCGCCGACCTCTTGGTCCGTACCCGCCGCCCACGGATTTAACGAGTTTTCTTGTGTTAACAACATTTCTGATAAATTCTTTAATATTGTTAAAATCATGCTAAAGTCGCCCCGTGGATCGGTTCTCAAACCCGTACGTGCCCGGCGCGGGCCTCCAGCCGCCCGAACTTGCGGGACGGCAAGCGTTGATGCACAACGCATCGCTCGACATGGACCGAGTGCTTGCGGGGCGCCCGGCCAAGGGGTTGATACTCCTCGGCCTGCGTGGCGTCGGCAAGACCGTTCTGCTGAATCGGATGCGCGCGCTGGCCGAAGACAGGGGCTTCTGCACGATCAGGATGGAGGCGCCCGAAGGCGGCAGCCTGCCGGAGCTGCTCGCGCCCGAGTTGCGCCGCACACTCTACTCCCTCGATCTGCGCCGGGCCACGGGCCGCCACCTGCACCGCGCGGCGGGCGTTCTGGCCAACTTCGCAAAGGCGTTCAAGGTGACCGTGGGCGACTTTGGATTCAGCGTGGATGTAACCCCTGGAGAAGGCGACACCGGCAATCTCGAGCAGGATTTACCCCCGCTTCTCGTGGCCGCAGCAAAGGCGGCGGCGGAACGCGAGACGGCCGTAGCCCTGTTCATCGACGAGGTTCAGTATCTGTCGTCGCAGGAACTCGCCGCCGTGATCGTCGCATGCCACGAAATAGCGCAAGAGAACCTCCCATTCCTGTTCATGGGCGCCGGCCTTCCGCAAGTCGCGGCATTGGCGGGCAAGGCAAAGTCGTATGCCGAGCGCCTGTTCGACTACCCGGACCTGGGGTCGCTGGAGGCGGATGACGCCCGATCAGCGCTGGTCAAGCCCGCGGAGTCTGAAGGCGTGTCGTTCGAAAGCGGCGCAGTAGACGAGATCCTCCATGCCGCGCAGAACTTCCCCTACTTCATTCAGGAGTGGGGCTACCAAGTGTGGAACGCGGCGCCGTCAAGCCCGATCACGACGGACATGGTGCGCACGGCAACGCCGGAGGTGGTCGAGCATCTGGACGGCAACTTCTTTCGCGTCCGATTCGACCGGCTAACGCCACTGGAGCAGAAGTACCTCCGAGCAATGGCGGAGTTGGGGCCGGGACCGCATACCACAGGCAGCATCTCGGACACTCTGGGCGTCCGGACGGCATCGGTGGCAACCGTGCGCCAACGGCTCATTGCCAAAGGCATGGTCTGGAGCCAACGCCACGGCGAGACCGCGTTCACGGTGCCCATGTTCGATGCGTTCATGAAGCGCCAGATGCCAACCCTCATCAAACACGTACCGCAGCATCGGGGCCGGTGAGGCGGACGAAGCCGCCGCACTGGTTGATGGACCGTCCGTGGATTCAAGACCCCGCTTCCGTGCAGAGGAATGCGACGAACTCGCCGACCTCGGGCAACCATCCAGCGCCTCGAGTGGCGCTTGCCGCAAAAGACCCACGGGTGCCGTTCCAGTTCGGCTTTCGCCGCTGCTTCTTCCTGCTGGCTGAACTCACTCGAACCGCGTGGGAGTGGTTGTGCACGGTCACGACGCAACCCACGCCGGTGAGATTCAGCATCAGCTCGGCGAACAGGACAGCGCCAAAGGGCGTATTCGAGTGGCTGGGCGCCTCCGACACGATACTCTGCATCGGCTCGGGCCTGACCCGGACGAACTTCGGCATCGACATCCCGCCGGGCAAGTTCATGATCCACTCGAACGTCAACGTCGAGGACATCAACAAGGACTACGGCGTCGATATCGGGCTCGTGGGCGACGCCAGGCTCACGCTCGAACTCATGATCGACGAGGTGAAGGCGGCCGTGGGCGATAACGGGCGCGAAACCAATACCGCGCTTGCCGCTGACATCGCCGCCACGAAGGCGGAGTGGTTGGCGGAATGGGCACCCCTGCTCAACTCCGACGAAACGCCGATCAACCCCTACCGGGTCGTCAACGAGATCAACAAGGCCGTCGATCATGCCGCGAGCGTGGTGACCCACGACGCCGGCAACCCGCGCGACCAGATCATGCCGTTCTACAAGGCGACGGTGCCACATGGCTACATCGGCTGGGGCAAGACCACGCATCTCGGATACGGCATTCCGCTTGCGATGGGTTCGAAAATGGCCAACCCGGACAAGTTCTGCATGAACTTCATGGGCGACCTGGCGTTCGGCCACACCGGCACCGACATCGAGACCGCCGTGCGGGCGGAGATCCCGATCACGAGTATCGTCATCAACAACCGCACGATGGGCGGCTACGACAAGAGTATGCCGGTCGCGATGGAGCGCTACGGCGCGGGCAACCAGGGCGGAGACTACGCCGGCGTCGCCCGGGCCCTGGGTGCTACCGCAATCAACGTCAACGAGGTCGCAGGAATCGCACCGGCGATCAAGGAGGCGCAGATCGCCAACGATGAAGGCAAGGTCTGCGTCATCGAAGTCGCCACCCGCCAGGACACGCGGTTCTCGAAGTACGAGGACCTGCTGAACGGAGGCTGACGCGGCGCTCGAGCGCCCGCCGTCAATGCTCCATGAACGATCCGCCGCAGTGGTTGATGGACTGGCCGTGGATCCATGACGCCGCCTCGGTGCAGAGGAACGCGACGAACTCGCCGACCTCCTCGTCCGTGCCCCAGCGCGTTACCGGATCGCCGGGCCGCGTCCTCTTGGGCCGCCGATCCAGGGGTATGTCGTCCATGCGCGAGGTCGCGACCGCTCCCGGGCAGATGCAGTTGACGTTGATCCCGCGCGGGCCGAACTCGCGCGCCATGGACTGGGTCATGCCGATGACGCCGAAGTTGGCCGCGTTGTAGGCCAGCGTATTGGGCGCGCCTCGCTTGCCCATGATCGAGGAGATGTTGACGATCTTGCCGCCCTCGTCCTGCGCGTACATCTGCCTCACGGCAGCGCGCGCGCAGAGGAACGTGCCTCTGAGCTTCACGTCGACCACTCGCTGGTAGACATCCGCATCCAGTTCGGTCACGGGCACGCGGTCGGCGCCTCGCGCTACTGCGGCGTTGTTGACCAGGATATCGACGCGCCCAAGCTGCGCCACGCATCGCGCCACGGCCGCATCGACGGCGGCGGCATCGGTGACATCGAACACCAGGGGCAATGCTCGGCGACCGTGCTCTCGCACGTGATCGGCAGTGCTCTGCACGTCGCGCCAGCCGACAGCCTTCTCGTCATCCGGAAACGTGGCCGGATCCCGCCCGGTGCCAGTAACCGCCACGTCCGCACCGCGCCGCGCCAGGGCGATGGCCGCCGCGTGGCCGATGCCCCGCAGGCGCCCCGCCCCCGTGACGAATGCGACTTTGCCGGTCAGATCCTGGTCGAACTGCGACATGAAATTCCTGCTCCGAGCACCGAAACACATTCAGCATAGCCGACGCCGCACTGCGCAGGACCACGCGGCATAATCGGCTCTCAAGCGCACGACGGAAGGAATGGGAGACAACGCATGCCCCAGGTGGAATTCGGCCTCGGCCTGCGTCGAATAGACGACGACGCCGCAAGCGCGCGGGAGGCCGAGCGACTCGGCTACCAGTTCGTCTCCACCGGAGAGCACGTTTTCTTCTACGGTCCGGCCAACAATGGCCTGATTGCGCTCGCCGCCGCTGCGGGGGCCACCTCTTCCATCAAGCTCATGAGCGCCATCACCCTCGTGCCGCTGTACCCGCCGCCGCTACTGGCCAAGATGGTCGCCACGCTGGATATCGTCTCCGACGGACGTTTCCATCTCGGCGTAGGCGTGGGCGGCGAGTTCGCGAAGGAATTCGAGGCTTGCGGTGTGCCAGTGCGCGAGCGCGGCGCCCGCACGAACGAGTCGCTGGCGATCATGAAACGCCTGTGGACCGAGGACGACCTCAGCGTCGAGGGCCGCTTCACGCGGCTCTCCGGCGTGACGCTCGCGCCGAAGCCGAAGCAGCAACCACATCCGCCGATCTGGATTTCGGGACGCAGCGAGGCTGCCATGCGCCGCTGTGCCCGGTACGGCAACGGCTGGCTGCCCTACATGTACACGCCGGAACGCCTTGCGGACAGCCTAAAGGCCATTGCGGGGTTCGCCGATGAGGCGGGACGCGAAGACGCGGTCATCCCCGGTCTTCACATCTTCTTCGCCGTGCACGAAGACCGGAATACGGCGGTCGAGATGGCCGTTCAGCGTCTCTCGATACAGTACAACCAGGACTTCTCGAGGCTCGCCGGCCGGTATGCACTGGCCGGCAATCCCGACGACTGCATCGCCCGGCTTCGCGAGTACATCGATGCGGGGGCCCGCACCATCATGCTGAATTCAGCCTGCCGCTCGGACTATATCGCCGACAACGAGCGACTGCTCGCAGAGGCGGTCCTGCCAGCGTTCTCCTGAAGTGAGGACACCCTACCCGGTGCGCAAACTCGGCAACTGGTCGTTGGACCAGATCTTGCGCCTGAACCGGGGGTTCTTCGAAGACATGTCGATCTGGTAGAAGTTCTCGCTCGGCTCGTCTTCGACGCCGGTGATCTCGCAGAGTTTGCGCGCGAGCCACTTCTCGATCTTCAGAACCACCATCTTCCTGCGCAGCCGGCCCTGCTCGTCCCGGTTGAGGACGGCGGGCAACGTGTTGAGCGCGAGGATCTCGTCGATCGCGCTGTCCGCCATCTTTTGGCGACCCTCGTCGCTGGCATAGAAGTGGGTGACCGCGAACACGAGGCGGCCGGGATCGACCCGCTTCAGGAACCGGCAGGTCTCCACCAGCGTGGACCCGGTGCGCACCATGTCGTCGAACAGCACGATGTCGTGGCCTGCGAAGTCGTCGAAACTCGACCCGCTGCCCTCGTAGAGCGAGATCTCCACGTCGCGCTCGCCGGAACGTTCCTTCTCGAGCAGGATGCACTTGACCTTCGGCAGCCCCAGTGACGCGGCCATCTCCAGCACGAACTCCCGCGCGCCCTGGTCCGGCGCGCACAGCGCGAGCCCTTCGCCGTTCGGTCCATACCGCACGATATCCGAATTCAGCAGGTAATCGACGTAGATCTCGTGGGGCAATAGGTGGTGATAGCCGCCGTCGAAAATCTGGGCGAACACAGATCGCACCGCATGGGAGTGGTTGTGGACCGTCACGACGCGGTCGACGCCGGCAAGCTTCAGCATCTGCGCGTAGAGCATCACCGAGAACGGCTGGCCGTCGAACTTCTTCAGATCCTTCTGATCACGTTCGAAGGGCGTACTGCCAAGTTCAAGCTTCGGACCCCGGTCCTGTGCGCTGTAGTACAGGTCCGGCTCCACCAGGATGACCTCCGATGCACCGTTTTCCTTGGCCGCACGTGATATGAGCATATTGCGCATGGCGAGATTCTGGCGGCTCACGACGCGGTTCGACGTGCTGACGATGACCACGGTCTTGCCGGCCAGCTTGTTGCCGATACTTGTGAAGTCGTTCTCGTCAGATATGAAACGCGGACAGAACTCCGAGTTGGCGAACTGCTTCATGCTGATGAGGTCAGCGACATCCTCGGTCTGGCCGAAGGCAAAGGCCACGTCGATGGCAAAGGGATCGTCGGAAGTGTTGCCGACCACGATGACGTCCGATCGCTTAGGTCTCGTTTCGCTCATCGTTTGCGACACCGTCCGGAACTTCGATACACAATGTGAATCACGCGGGCGCGAAGGTCAACCGATAACGGCGGCAGTTACCGGATGGTCGCGCCACCTCCTCCAGACGTTCGGGGGAACTGGTTGACTGGCGGCGGGATGGTGGCAAAGTGGTGGAGACTCTGACGCATAGCGAGAAGCCATGAAAACCAGTCTGCCGAGCCGCCGAACGTTCGTACAACTCCTCGCGATGCTGGCCGCGGGCGGCCAGGCCCTGTGGCAGACGCGCGATGTCCACGCAGCCATCGAGACGGCGAAAGACGCCGCTCCCGACGCAGTCCCCTGGCCAACAATGACCTACCGGACCCTGGGCCGCACCGGCTACAACGCCAGCCGGCTCGTGTTCGGGTGCGGCGCCGCGCTGTCCAGGCAACCCCAGGACGCGTTGCTCGAACGCGCCTTCGAGGCGGGCGTTAACGTCTTCGACGTCGGAACCAGCCGCTACTACCGGGCCGCCGAGCGCAACATGCGGAGCTTCGTCGCGCGCCATCGCGACGATATCTTCCTGATTTCAAAGGCAATGACCGGGATTGATGCGGGTCCCGAGGACGAGATGTCAGTGGCCGATGCACGCGGGGCGGCGAAGTCGTGGACGGCGTTGATGGAGGAAAGCCTGTCGGAACTCGACACCGACCATGTGGACGCCTACTACCAGATGGGCGCGAACAATCCGCGCATGGTCCGCTCCGAAGAGATGTACGAGGCCTTCCTCGCCGCCAGGCAGGCCGGAAAGGTGTCCCACTACGGCGTCAGCACGCACGAAAACGCGGCCCGCGTGCTCGAGGCCGCGACGGAGAGCGGGTGGTTCAGTCTCGCCATGATCGCCGTGACCCCCGCCGGCTGGTACGACTGGAAGAGTCGCAACATCCTCGACGGCACCCCCGACATGAAGGCGATTCGACCGATGCTCGACAAGGCGCGCGCCGCCGGCATTGGTCTGATCGGCATGAAGGCGGGACGCCTGCTCGCCGGCCGCGGATGGCTCGGTCAAGGCAATCTCAAGGCGTTCGACTCCCACTACAACGAAAAGCTGCTCCGCGCGGAACTCTCGGACTTCCAGCGCAGCTACGCCTACGTGCTGGAAAACGGTCTCGACGTTGTCAACGCGGACATGCAGAGCTATGCCGCATTGAAGGAGAACTACGCGGCGGCCGCCACGGCGGAACAGTACGTCGCGTGAGCGACGACGATCTCTGTGTCGCCCCCGCGACGGAACTCGCGGCGTGGGTCCGGGAGAAGCGGGTCTCGCCGACGGAGATCGTCCGTGCGGTGCTCGACCGCATCGATCGCCTCGACGCCGGCATCAACGCCTTCGCCCAACTGACACCGGACCTCGCCCTCGAGATGGCGGACAACGCGGAGAAGGCGGTAGCCCGCGGGGAGGCAACGGGCGTGCTGCATGGCGTCCCCGTAACCATCAAGGACCTGTTCGACATCGAGGGGCTCCCGACGGAACGGGGTTCGTTCGCCCTGGCGAAGCACATCGCGGACAGCGATTCGCCGGTCACCGAGCGCCTGAAGGGTGCGGGTGCCGTGATCATCGGCAAGACCACCACCTCCGAGTTCGGCTGGACCGGGATGAGCCGTTCTCCCCGCACCGGCATCACCCACAACCCCTGGAAGCGCGGCTTCAATGCCGGCGGGTCGTCGGCCGGCGCGGCCGCGGCAGCAGCGATCAGTTTCGGTCCGCTGCACCAGGGTTCCGACGGCGCCGGGTCCATCCGGATGCCGTCGCATTTCTGCGGCGTCTTCGGCCTCAAGCCCACCTGGGGACGGATACCCCAAGTGCCGGTGCGCAACAGCGATAACGTCTCCCATGTCGGACCGCTTTCGCGGACCGTGGCGGACGCCGCGCTGTTCCTCGACGCGACCGCCGGCGTCCATCCGTTCGATCACACGAGTCTCACGGACTCGGGCGACACGTTCTCCGCGGCCCTCACGGGAGACCTCGGGGAACTGAAGATCGCCTTCAGCCCCGACCTCGGCCACGCCAGGGTCGACAGGGAGGTGGCGGACCTGGTCGAGCGGGCCGCACGCGATTTCGAATCATTCGGATGCCGCGTCGACGACGTCCAGCCGTCCTGGGGCAAGGATGGGCCGGAGATCGCGCGGTTCTTCTGGGCGGTCCACGAGTCGCCGCTCGCGGTACACCTCGAAGGTTTCGAGGACAGCATGGACCCGGGTCTGGTCGCCTGCATCCGCGCCGGCAGCGGACACAGCGCGGAAACCTATCTCGCCATGCGCGCCCGCAAGCTCGATTACATCGAACGCATGCACCGGTTCATGGCCGACCGGGATCTCCTGCTGACACCGTCGGTCTCGGTTGCCGCGTTCCCCGCCGCAAGGCTGCAACCGGAACACTGGCCCGCGCATCCCTGGGACTGGCTCTCCTGGTCGGAGTTCTGCTACCCCTTCAACATGAGTGGTCTGCCCGCAGCGAGTGTGCCCTGCGGCTTTACCGACGCTGGCCTCCCCGTCGGACTGCAGATCGTCGGCAAGCGCGCCGCCGACAGCCTGGTGCTGCGTGCCGCGACCGCCTTCGAACGGGCACGGCCTTGGGTAAAACATCTCCCGCCAAACGCGGAAAGCCAGAAAAGCCCAGTGTCCTAGCGAGGCTTCGCCTCAGACCGACAAGGCATGTGCTCAAGACTACAAGATATTGATCTTGCTCGACATTTTTGACTATGCAACCCAACTGTAAACATAAGTCGCGCTCAAGGAATCTAGTGACTTACATGCTAGTCCTTGATCAATACTCCAGGTTACCCGAACGCGGTTCGGACCTTCGCACCGAACTCCGGGCGGGACTCGCCACCTTCCTGACGATGGCCTACATCGCCTTCGTCAACCCGCAGATCCTCGACGATGCCGGCATGCCCTTCGAAGGCGGTCTTCGTCGCGACTTGCGTCGCCGCGGCGATCAGCACTCTCATCATGGGCCTCTACGCCAAATACCCCGTGGCGCTGGCTCCGGGCATGGGCCTGAACGCATTCTTCAGCTATGTCGTCGTACTCGAGCTGGGATATCCCTGGGAAGTCGCCCTCGGCGCGGTGTTCGTCTCCGGCGTCCTGTTCGTCGTGCTGAGCGTACTGCCAGTACGGCGCTGGATCATCGACGCCATCCCGTTCGGACTGAAGATGGGGATCTCGGCGGGCATCGGGTTTTTCCTCGGCATCATCGCGCTCAAGAACGCAGGCATCATCACCGCGAGCCCCGCCACCCTGGTGACCTCCGGCGATCTGCTGGAAGCCGCTCCCATTCTTGCGCTGCTAGGCTTTTTGCCTGATCGTCGCCCTGGCGGCGCGCCGCATTCCCGGCGCCACGATCATCGGCGTGCTCGGCGTCACCGCGGCAGGGATCGCCATGGGCGTCTCCGAGTGGCACGGACTGTTGGCGGCGCCGCCCGATCCCACGCCGACACTGCTCGCTCTGGACATTGCCGGAGCGCTCCAGGTCGGCATGATCAGCATCATCCTGACGTTCCTGATCGTCGACCTGTTCGACACGACGGGCACGCTGATCGGCGTTGCCAAACAGGCGAACCTGCTCGACGCGGACGGGCGCCTGCCGGGGATCAAACGGGCGGTGATCGCCGACTCCACTGGAACCGTGGCCGGCACCCTGCTCGGGACGTCGTCGGTGACCAGCTACATCGAGAGCGGGGCCGGCACGAGCGCCGGTGGACGCACGGGCCTGACGGCGGTCGTGGTGGCCGCCCTGTTCCTGCTCTGCCTCTTCTTCGCGCCCCTGGCCCAATCGATCCCCGCCCACGCGACCGCGCCGGCCATCCTCTACGTCGCCTGCCTGATGGCAAGGGCGCTGGTGGACATCGACTGGTCGGAGATCACGGAGTCGGCTCCCGCCGTGATCACGGCGATCGCCATTCCGCTGACGTTCTCCATCGCCGACGGCATCGGGTTCCTCACCTACGTCGCCGTCAAGCTCCTGGCCGGGCGTTTCCGCGACTGCTCGCCCGCCCTGATTGGGAGCAAAGAAGTACTGCACCATCTTCCTCCTCTACACCAATTCGGTTGTCTTTACCGTCTAGCCCTGACTACCCTAAACGACTTAGGGACACCGCAAATCGACTTTTACTGTTATTATATACAGTACCTGAGAGGCGGCGATTGACTATCAACGCAGGCTACGGAGGATGCCGGTATGGCTGACAAATCCGCCATTGAATGGACCGACGCAACGTGGAACCCGGTCACTGGCTGCACCAAGATCACCCGTGGATGCGACAACTGCTACGCCGCCCGTTTCGCAGAGCGATGGCGTGGCATCAGAGGGCATCCCTACGAGCAAGGCTTTGACCTGCGCCTTTGGCCGTCGCGACTTGACCAGCCATCGCGATGGCGAAAACAACGGATGATTTTTGTGAATTCCATGAGCGACCTCTTCCATCGCCGGATTCCGCGTGAGTTCATTGACGCGGTGTTCGACGAGATGGAGCGCGCCAACCAGCACATCTACCAAGTTCTCACCAAGCGTAGTTCCTTGATGCGAAACTATTTGCGCTTCCGCTATGCGAATCACCAGGTGCCCGAACACATTTGGTGCGGCGTATCAGTCGAAGACGCCAATGGGACAGCTCGGATTCAGCACCTCCAAGCGGTTCCCGCTGCCGTTCGATTTCTTTCGATAGAGCCGCTCCTGGGTTCCGTCGGAGATCTCAACCTTGACGGAATCTCGTGGGTGATTGTTGGCGGCGAAAGCGGGCCCAATTCCCGCCCGTTGCGCCTTGAGTGGGTCCGTAGCGTTCGGGACCAATGTGCTTCCGCAAACGTTCCCTTCTTCTTCAAGCAATGGGGAGGGCGAACACCCAAAGCAGGAGGACGGGAACTGGAAGGCGTGGAGCACAACGCAATGCCGGGGCAATACATGGAGGACGACCTTCGTGTCATTCAAGTGGCATCCTGACGAACCTCCGCCTCAGATCGAGCCTCACAGCAAGGCAAAGCTGACCGTCCTGCGAAGCTATCTTCGCGCCTAATTCGATCGCCTCAACGTCAATCCTCAGAGGGAGGAATTCAAGCTTGACCTTGTAGACGGTTTCGCGGGCGGAGGTGTGTTCACGGACGGCAACGCAACTCTGTCCGGCACTCCGATCATCATGCTGGAGGAGACCGCTGCCGCAAGAGAACGAGTCAACGAAGGGCGTATCAAACCTCTGAATATCGATTGCAAGTTCTACTTCGTTGATAAGGAGCGCGCACACACTGACCACCTGCGTATGGCACTTCGTGAGCGTGAGTATCGCGTGGACGGAGATAGCATCGCAGTCCGAACTGGACTGTTCGAGGATGAGGTTGAGCGAATTCTCGAGTCTATCCGCCAGAGACAGCCTCGGGCTGGACGAGCCATTTTCCTGTTGGATCAAACAGGGTTTTCCCAAGTCGAACTGGCCCTCGTATCTCGCATCTTTTCCGAGCTTCCGGCCTCCGAGGTCATTCTCACCTTCGCAGCTGATGCTCTCATCAACCATCTAGCCGAGACGCCACAGATCGCCAAGGCCGTCGCTCCCCTGCAACTGACGACGTCGCAGATTAGGAAGTACATAGAAGATCGAGATGGAGACACGGGCAGAGCACTCGTACAACGGGCTCTTCGCGATCACACACGGATCACGACTGGAGCTGCCTACGACACTCCTTTCTTCATCCGCCCTCATCATTCGAGACGAGCATTGTGGTTCCTGCACCTTTCAAGGCATCCGACGGCCCGAGACGTCATGATTCAACGTCATTGGGATGTGCAGAACACCTTTGAACACTATGGGCGCGGCGACTTCGGGATGTTGGGATGGGACGCTCTGAGGGACTCAGGCACTCTACCCTTGTTCCAGTTCCGAGAACTCGATGCGATGGAGCTGCACAATCAACTCTTGGATTCGCTCCCTCGAGAACTTTTCGCTCTCGCGTCAGATCAGCCCGTTACTATGGACGCAGTACGGCACGCCCTTGCAAACCGCACGGCCGCTCGCTTCTCCGACCTCGACCAAGTCATCCTGCAGCTATTTCGCGAGAAAGAATTCGAGATCCTAAATCCAGAGGGCAACGTGCGCTCTCGCGCCCTGACACGACTTCGGTCGACGGACAGAATTGCCCTGCCGTCAATCTCCCTGCTTCCCGGACTATCTCGTCTCTAGGACGAATACGGACAGACAGTGGGCGATCGGATACTCGCCAACCGGTGTTTACCTAAAGCGTCTGCTACCACTGGGCGACCCAGACAAATCAAGACACCTTGTAGTCGCGTGCTTGGTTCTGGACACCATTTGGAAGTTTGAGGACTTTCTCCGATGCGTAAACGGAGACTCGGGGATGGGAGCCAAGCAGATCAGTCTCGATAGAACGGTCGTTTGAGCAGGAGCTACGGCAATACCACCACCGCGTGACCCGGACAGGTCGGGACGCCGTCCTGGTTGACCACGTTGATCTCGAGACGCACGCGCTGCTCGCCGTCCTCGATCACCTTCTCCGTGACCTCGCCCACGACGGTCAGCACATCGTCCTTGCAGTTGAGCACGCGATGCTGGCAGCCGGCCTCGCGCACGATCCCCTCGTCGCCAATCCAGTCGTGCAGCGCGTTCACGATATAGGCGTAGCGAAGATTTCCCATGCCGAAAGCCCCCTTCGGGTTGCCGGCGGCGCGCCCCGCCTCGTCGTCCATATGGAACGGCACGAACTCGTGGTTGACGGCGGCGTACCGGTTCCATTCCGGAAAGCTCGTCTTGCGCGACCAATCCGGAAGCCGGTCGCCCACCTCGATGTCCTTGAATCGCAAGCTCATCGACGTCTCCTCAAAAACGCACACCGATGGACAGGCGCGTCCGCACATGTTCGTCGTTCTGGTTGCGCCACTCGATCTCGGAGCGCGCGAAGAGCGTGTGCCCGAGCCGGCCTTCCTGCTCCCACCAGCCGATGAGGCGGCTACGCTCCGTGATCGCATCACCCGGGCGCATGGGCGCCCCGTAGGTATCCGTCTGGCCACCGTTCATCCCGGTCACAGCGGAGCCATCGGGGCGCTGTCCCCTCATGCTCAGTCTGGCCGATGGACCCCGGTCGAAGGACCACGCGAAGGGATTGAAGTCGGGCGGCGCGATGATTCCGCCCCAACGGGTTGTCGCTGCGTATTCCGGATCCCAATAAATGCGCGGGGGTTTCTCCGGATAGAACGTGGCTATCGACCAGCGTCGGATATCCGTCTCGGTGATGGGCGGCGAGGTGCGCTTCTCTCCCCACTTGCCCTGCGCCTCGCGCATCGTGTCCGTGACATAGGTCACACCGCCGCTCATGGCCCGGTCGCCGCCACCGGCACCAGTGTCCTGGTGCGGATGATTCCCGATATGTCCTTCATTTCGGGGCCAGAAGTCTACTGCATTCGCCAACGGACGGAGAAACTGCGCAAGCGATTCGCCCCTCATAAAAGCGTGTTCGCCTACGGCAAATCCGGAAATGTCCCAATTGCGGCAGACCGCCCCAAGGCCAGAATGGCGACATGGTCGCGTTCGACAAATCTGACGCATCAATCCGAGCCGGGTGCTCGGCATCCAAATGTACCTCGAGGGATCGGAATTGCGGCTATTCGACCCTGCAACGGGGCGCGATCTGCGCACCCACGAAGAGGCGGAACGCGCCGTAACGGAGGCGCAACGCGAAATTGCCGAGTTGAGAGAGCAGATCCGCGGCCTGACGGGAGAATGAACCGGCACCGGCGCGGGCGCTGACCGCCGCGCTGTCACAGCGGGTCGCGTCGCCTATCTGAACCCCGCGTTGATCCCGTCAAGGGCGGCTTGGCCCGGGCAGAGCTCCGCCTCGCCCAGCACGCTGAGCGGCGTGTCCACCGTGTCCAGGATCTCGTGGCAGTCGGTGCCGTCGCTGTCGACGTACAGCAGCCCCGTCACCACCTCCCCGTCCAGGGCGGCCTGCTGCAGGTAGGTCAGCGCACCCGCGCGGTCGTGCGGATCGTAGTCCTCTTCGAGTTTCCGCAGGTGCAGCCTGGAACCATCCGGCATTTCAACGACCTCGCGCTCGCCGGGCCCATAATCCGCCGTGATTTCTTCGTGCGGCGAGACAAAGTCGGCCGCGACGACGCTCGCGGCGTGGCTCCGCGTGAATTCGTAGCTCTTGGTGGATCCGTTGTGGTTGTTGAAGGCCACGCACGGCGAAATCACGTCGATAAAGGCGAAACCCCGGTGCATCAGGCCCGCCTTGATCAGGGGTACGAGCTGGCCCTTGTCGCCGGAGAAACTGCGCGCCACGAAGCCGGCGCCGATGTCCAGCGCCATGGATACCAGGTCGATGGGCTCATACAGGTTCGGCACGCCCCGCTTGCTGGTCGATCCCTTGTCGTTGGTGGCCGAAAACTGGCCCTTGGTAAGGCCGTAGGTGCCGTTGTTGTCGACGATGTAGAGCATGTTGATGCGGCGGCGAACGATGTGCGCGAACTGTCCTATGCCGATCGAGGCCGAGTCGCCGTCTCCGGAAACACCGATGCAGTAGAGGCTCCGGTTCGCCAGGTTCGCGCCCGTCGCGACCGATGGCATGCGGCCGTGGACGGCGTTGAATCCGTGGGAGTTGCCCAGGAAGTAGTTCGGCGTCTTCGACGAACACCCGATGCCGGAGAGCTTTGCAAACCTGTGCGGCGGGATCGCCAGTTCGGCGCAGGCCTGGATCAGGGCGGCGCTTACGGAGTCATGCCCGCAACCCGCGCACAGCGTGGACACGAGGCCCTCATAGTCGCGGCGGTTCAGACCGATCTCGTTCAACGGGAGCTGGGGATGGTGGACTTCCGGTTTCGCTACGAATGTCATGGTCGGCTAGGTCCTTCTCGCTTGCCCGCCCGACACTTCCGTCAGGCGCGCCAGGTTGTTCTCGTCAAAATGCTTGAGGATGCGTTCGCGAATGGTGTCGGCCGTTATGGACAGGCCGCCATAGGAGAGCACCGACACGAGCTTTGCGGGATCGGCGCCCGCCTCGTTGACGAGCAGCGTCCTCATCTGCCCATCCCGGTTCTGTTCGACCACGAAGACGAAATCGTGCGCGTCGATGAAGTCGGCCACGGCGTCCGGAAACGGAAACGCGCGAATGCGCATCGTGTCGAGCCGCACGCCGTCCTGGGCAAGATCGTGCAATGCCTCCGCCATCGGCACCGCGGTGGTGCCGTAGTATGCGATCCCGACACGGTGACGCCGGCGGCCGATCTCCGGCGCGGGCA
This sequence comes from Gammaproteobacteria bacterium, assembly GCA_026706665.1. Classification (GTDB taxonomy): domain Bacteria; phylum Pseudomonadota; class Gammaproteobacteria; order Pseudomonadales; family Azotimanducaceae; genus VXNE01. The sequence goes on from JAPOYI010000091.1 coordinate 23,358, forward strand.
TCAGCGTCCGCGCCGTTTGCCACTTGACCAGCAACCGGTCCATGTTCGCCGTGTAGGGTTCCGCCGCCTCCGTATAGCGCGCATACGCGTCCCGGGACGTGCCCCGGGTAAAGAACGCGCCCTTGGTCGGATGCGTGCCGGGGAGCGTCCGGTAGCCGATGCCGTCGCCATCGACATCCATGTAGCGGCCGAAATCCCCGATCGAATCGAGGTCCTCCCGCGACAGCACCTTGCCCCGGTCGTACCTGCGTTCGTCGTCCCAGGTCAGGGGATCGGACAGGTTCTCGTTCATGCCGAGTTCGAGATCGGAGAGGACGATGATCGGCGTCTGCAACCGGTCGGCGAGATCGAACGCGGTCGCCGCGAACTCGAAGCTCTCGCCCGGCGTCGACGGGAACAGCAATGGATGCCTGGTGTCGCCGTGGGACGCATAGGCCGCGGCGAGCACATCACCCTGCTGCGTCCGGGTCGGCATGCCCGTCGACGGCCCGACCCGCTGGATGTCGAACAGCACCGCCGGGATCTCGGCGAAGTATGCGAGGCCAAGGAACTCCGACATGAGCGACAGGCCCGGCCCGCTGGTGGCGGTAAAGGCACGCGCTCCGTTCCAGGCGGCGCCGATCACGATGCCGATCGCCGCCATCTCGTCCTCGGCCTGAATCACTGCGAACTTGTGCTGGCCGGTGTCCTTGTCCACGCGCAGCCGCGCCGCGTGCTTCTCGAACGCTTCCGCCATCGACGTGGACGGGGTGATGGGATACCAGGCGCAGATCGTGGCGCCCGCGTATATCGCCCCCAGTGCGCCGGCTTCGTTGCCGTCGATCATGATCCTGTCGCCGACAGCGTCGGAACGCCGCGCCTGAATCGGCAGGGGACACTCGAGGTAATCGCGGGCGTAGTCGCGGCCGATTTCAAGCGCCCGGATGTTCGGGCCGATGAGCTCGTCCTTGCCCCGGTACTGCGTCGAAACCATCCCCGTGATCACGTCGAAGTCGATATTCAACAGCGCCGCCAGGGCGCCCACGTAGACGATGTTCTTGAACAGCTTGCGTTGCCTGGGATCGGTGTACTCGGACACCACCAGCTTGGCGATCGGTACCCCTATGTGGTTCACGTCCGGCCGGTCGAGGCGCGGGTCGAGACCGCCGGAGTTGTCGTGCAGCAGGTATCCCCCCGGCACGATGACGGCAACATCCTCTTCGAAGGTCTCGGCATTCATGGCGACCATGAGGTCGACGCCCTGGCGGCGACCGTGATAACCCCGACCGGAAGCACGCACTTCGAACCACGTCGGCAAGCCCTCGATGTTCGAAGGGAAGATGTTGTGCGTGGATATGGGCACGCCCATGCGGAACAGCGCCTTCGCGAACATGCCGTTGGCGCTGGCGGACCCCGAGCCGTTGACGTTGGCGAAGCGAATGACGAAGTCGTTGTAAGTCGTCATTCGGGATATGTACCCAGCTGGGGAACGTGGATCACCGACTTCTGCATGTCCCACGCGGCGGTCGGGCAACGCTCCGCGCACAGTCCGCAGTGCAGGCACACGTCCTCGTCCTTCACCATCACGCGGCCCGTGCCGAGTTCGCCCGACACGTAAAGGTCCTGGGCGAGGTTCTCGGCGGGCGCCGTGAGACGGCTCCGCAGGTCTGTTTCCTCGCCGTTGTCGGTGAAGGTGATGCAGTCCATCGGACAGATGTCGACGCAGGCATCGCATTCGATGCACAGGTTGTCGGTAAACACGGTCTGGATGTCGCAGTTCAGGCAGCGTTGCGCTTCTTTCAGGCCGAGCGCGCGGTCAAAGCCCAGTTCCACCTCGACCTTGATGTTCTGGAGCGCCTTGGACAGGTTGGCATGGGGAACGATGAAACGCTTCGCCGGATCGTGCTCGGCGTCGTAACTCCATTCGTGGACGCCCATTCTCTGGCTGATGAGGTTGATGCCTTCGGGCGGACGATCACGCCGGACGTCCTTGCCCTGGCACATGAGGTGGATCGAGATGGCGGCCTGGTGCGCGTGGGCCGATGCCCAGATGATGTTCTCCGGGCCGAACGCCGAATCGCCGCCGAAGAACACCTTGGGGTGGGTGGTCTGGAAGGTGACCTCGTCGAGCACCGGGCAGTCCCACTTGTCGAACTCGATGCCGACATCCCGTTCGATCCACGGGCAGTGGTTCTCCTGGCCGATGGCCATGAGGATGTGATCGCACTCCATGTAGACATCCGGTTCGCCGGTCGGGACATAGTTCAGGCGCCCGTTTTCGTCCTCCACCGGCTTGACGCACTCGAACACGACGCCCTTCAGCTTGCCGTTGTCGTGCACGAACTCCTTCGGCGGCCGGTTGTTGACGATGGGAATGTTCTCGTCCATGGCCTCCTCCTTCTCCCAGTCGGAGGCTTTCATGACGTGGAATGCCGAGCGAACGACCACGGTCACGGACTCGGCACCGATGCGCTTGGACGTCCGGCAGCAGTCCATCGCGGTGTTGCCGCCGCCCATGACGATGACCTTGCCGGAGATCGAGTCGATGTGGCCGAAGGCGACGCTCGAGAGCCAGTCGATGCCGATGGATATGTGCGCGTCCGACTCCTGGCGTCCGGGCAGGTCGAGGTCGCGGCCCCGCGGCGCGCCGGTGCCGACGAAATAGGCGTCGTAGCCCATGTCGAGCATTTCCTTCATGCTCGAGATCTCGTAGTTGAAGCGGGCGTTGACGCCCATGTCGAGGATCAGGTCGACCTCTTCCTCCAGCACTTCGGCGGGCAGGCGGAAGGCGGGAATCTGGCTGCGCATCATGCCGCCACCTGCGGGATCCCGGTCGAACATGTCGATCTCGTAGCCCAGCGGCAGGAGGTCGCGCGCCACGGCGAGCGAGGCAGGACCGGCACCGAGGAGCGCTACGCGCTTGCCGTTCTTTTTCTTCGGCACGGGCGGCAGGTACGGCCTGATATCACCCTTGTGGTCGGCAGCAACGCGCTTCAGCCGGCAGATCGCGACCGGCTTTTCTTCGGTGCGCACGCGCCGGCAGACCGGCTCGCACGGACGGTCGCAGGTGCGTCCCAGGATGCCCGGAAACACATTGGACTCCCAGTTGACCATGTACGCCTCGGTGTAGCGTTCCTGGGCGATCAGGCGGATGTACTCGGGCACCGGAGTGTGCGAAGGGCATCCCCACTGGCAGTCGACCACTTTGTGGAAGTAGTCCGGATTACCGATATCGGTGACTTTCATCTTGAATTGGACCGGGAGAGGCCGCAAGTGCCGGTTCTTTCCGGGAGTTTCCACGCGGGAACCGTCATATTTTAGCTTTTGCCGGGCGTCGCTTCCAGATGAGCCGCCGCACGATAGAATAGGCGCCCCGGCCTTCCCCAGTCTCCCCATGGACCCGGCGCACATCGACGTTCCGCCGCCGCGTGCGGCACGCAACTGGCAATGCCTTTTCGGCAGCGGCCCGAGTCTGGCCGCGTCACACCTCGTCGCCCGGTCCGACCGCTTCGTTCTGTACGTCACGCGTGACACCGAGGACGCCGTCCGCGTGCGCCGCGAAATCGGGTTCTTCGCGGCCGGCGCCACTGAACCGCTGGCGTTTCCAGACTGGGAAACGCTGCCTTACGACAACTTCTCGCCGCACCAAGACATCGTCTCGGAGCGGCTCGCCACGCTCTACGCCCTGCCCCGGACCCACCGAGGCGTACTGGTGGCGCCGGTGCAGACACTGATGCAGCGGCTGCCGCCGACGGCCTTCATCGAGGCGCAGTCGCTCGTGCTCGAGACCGGAACGCGTTTCTCCATGGAAACCCAGCGCATCCACCTTCAGCGCGCCGGGTACCGCAGTGTCGGCACTGTCGCCGAACGCGGCGAGTACGCCGTGCGCGGCTCGCTGATGGACATCTTCCCCATGGGGTCGGAACTGCCGCTCAGGATCGACCTCGACGACGACGAGATCGACTCCTTGAGGACATTCGATCCGGATACGCAGCGCACCGTCGAACGCATCAACGCGGTAAGGATCCTGCCCGCCAAGGAGATTCCCCTCGACGCGCAGGGGATCAGCCGGTTCCGGGAGCGCTGGCACCACACCTTCGAGGTGGACGTGCGCCGCTGCCAGGTGTACCAGGACGTGAGCGATGGCATCGCGCATCCGGGGGTGGAGTGCTACCTGCCGTTTTTCTTCGAGAGCACCGCAACCCTGTTCGACTACCTGCCGGAAACGACGGCAATCGTGCTCGACGAGGGATGCGTCGAGAGCGCCGAACGTTTTGTCGGCAGCCTGCACCGCCGCTACGAATCGCTTCGCCACGACATCGAGCGGCCCCTGCCGGAGCCGGGGGCGCTGTACCTGGCGAAAGAAGAACTGCTCGCCGCGCTGGCCCCCTATCCAAGGCTCCGGGTCGACCCCGAGGGCAGTCGACCAAGGCACGGCGTGGACTTCGGCGGCAACCCGCTTCCGGACGTGATGGCAAGCCGGCGCGGACGCGACGAGGCGCGCAATCTGCGCCGGTTCATCGACACCGCGGAATGTCCGGTGCTGCTGACCGCCGAGACGCCCGGGCGGCGGCAGCATCTCGAGGAATTCCTCTCGCGCGCACGGATCCACGCGGTGGAAGTGGATGGTTTCAAGGCGTTTATCGATCGCGGCGCCCCGCTCGCGCTCACGGTGGCGGACATCGACCGCGGCCTGCGCCTTCCCGACTTCGCGCTCGTCACCGAGACGGAGATCTTCGGCCACCGCGCCGACGGTCCCGCCGCGCGTACGACGCCGACCCTCGACCCCGAACTCGTCATCCGCAACCTGACTGAGCTCACCCTCGGCGCGCCCGTGGTGCATGCCGATCATGGCGTCGGCCGGTACCGAGGCCTCACGACCCTCGAGATAGACGGCTATGCACAGGAGTTCGTCGCCATCGACTATGCCGAGGAGAGCCGTCTCTACGTTCCCGTCACGTCCCTGCACCTCATCTCGCGCTATGCCGGCGCCGACAGCGAGAACGCGCCGCTGCACCGCCTCGGCTCGGATCAATGGGACAAGGCGAAACGGCGGGCCGCCAGGAAAGTCTACGACGTGGCCGCCGAACTGCTCGACATCTACGCGCGCCGGGAATCACGGCACGGCATCGTATTCGGCGCCCCCGACGACGACTACTACCGCTTCTGCGAGCAGTTTCCGTTCGAGGCGACGCCCGACCAGCAGCAGGCGATCGACGCCGTGCTTGGCGACCTCCAGTCCGAAACGCCCACCGACCGCCTGATCTGCGGAGATGTCGGGTTCGGCAAGACCGAAGTCGCCATGCGCGCCGCGTTCATCGCTGTACAGTCAGGCAAGCAGGTCGCCGTCCTGGCGCCGACGACCCTGCTCGCCCAGCAGCACTACGAGACCTTTCGCGACCGATTCGCCGATTGGCCGGCCGAAATCGAGGTCATGTCCCGCCTGCGCACCGACGGCGAGGCGCGGGACATCCGGAAACGGCTAGCCGGCGGCGCCGTCGATATCGCCATCGGCACGCACCGCCTGCTCGCCTCCGGCATCGAGTTCTCGGACCTCGGGCTCGTTGTCATCGACGAGGAGCATCGATTCGGCGTGCGCCAGAAAGAACGCTTGCGGGAACTTCGCGCGGAGGTCGATGTCCTTGCCCTCACCGCCACGCCGATACCCAGGACGCTCAACATGGCGATCAGCGGCATGCGGGAGATGTCCATCATCGCCACGCCCCCCCCCAGGCGGCTGTCCATCAAGACCTTCGTCATGCCCCGCCGCGACCATATCCTGCGCGAAGCCATCGACCGGGAACTCGCCCGGGGCGGCCAGGTCTTCTACCTGCACAACCGCGTCGAGACCATCGACCGCGCCGCCGAGCATGTCGCCGAACTCGCGCCCAACGCCCGTATCGGCGTAGGACACGGCAAGATGCCGAAGCGCGCGCTGGAACACGTCATGGCCGACTTCTACCATCGGCGCTGCAACCTGCTGGTCTGCACCACCATCATCGAGAACGGAATCGACATCCCCAACGCCAACACGATCATCGTCGATCGCGCCGACCGGCTAGGCCTCGCGCAGCTTCACCAGTTGCGGGGCCGCGTTGGCCGTTCCCACCGCCAGGCCTACGCCTACCTGCTCACCCCCGATCCGCGGGCGATCACGCCGGATGCGCGCAAGCGCCTGGAAGCCATCGTCGCCGCTGGCGAGCTGGGCGTGGGATTCACGCTTGCAACGCATGATCTCGAGATCCGGGGCGCCGGAGAACTGCTTGGAGAGGACCAGTCAGGACAGATCGAGAGCATCGGTTTCTCGCTCTACATGGAGCTTCTCGAACGCGCCGTCGCGGCGATTCGCGCGGGCGTGGCCGCGCCCGACCTCGATCGGCCAATGCCGAAAAACCGCGAAGTGAATCTCCACGTACCCACCCTGATCCCGGACTCGTACCTGCCGGATGTCCACATGCGCCTGATCCTCTACAAGCGTATTGCGGGTGCCACGAGCCCCGATGCCCTCGACGATCTCAAGGCGGAGATGTTCGACCGTTTCGGCCCCCTGCCCCCGCCAGCCCAGAACCTCTTCCGCACCACGGAACTGAAACTGCTGAGCGAACACCTAGGGATTGACCGCATCGATGTCGGACCCCTGGCGGGCCGCGTCGTGTTCAGCGCGCACACCCGGGTCGATCCCACCCGCGTGGTTCAGCTGATCCAGGGCGACCCCGCCACGTATCGATTGCGCGATGCAACGCGGCTTTCGTTCACCACCGCGCTGAGCCACCCCGAGGCACGATTCCAATTCGTCGAACAACTGCTCGCGCAGCTCGCCCCAGACCACAGTTCACGCATGGCGGCCACCGCATGAGCCGAGTCGCCGCCCACCTCGTGGCAATCGCGTTCACATCCGGCGCGCTGGCGGACATCGAGGAGCACCTCGAGCACGACTGGTACTACGTCGAAACCCTGTTCTTCCGTCACGCGGCCCCTCCGGGCGACGAGGACTTCACGCGGCAGGGAACGCCGCATCACCGGCTGCGGCTCGCCGCGCTGGAACCGGCACCGCCGGAGCACCTCGAGCGTGTTGCCGCCATGCCGCCCGAACCCCTCGACTTTCCCCGGCTGGCACAGTTCGACTGCATCGCGCCAATCCCGGCGCCATGGATGCGGGACGATACCGAGTTGGCGCCTCGACCGGACCCGGCTGGAGAACAGGAAGGCGAAATCCCGGCGGAAGCGACCATGGCACCCATCCCCACGGGGCCACCCGCGCCCACACCCGAACAACTCGCGCGCCGGGCCCTGGACGAGTTCGAGGACGGACTGGTCCGCGAGGGATGGCGATGGCAATACGACGACCTCTCCCTCAGGACCGCCGCCATCCGCATGCGGCGTTCGGACGACTACGAGGTCCTGCACCACGGGAAGTGGCTGCAGGCGGTGCCGCCGCGCGACCGCGCCGAACCGCTCTTGATCCAGGCGGGCGCGCAGATGACCGACGCCACGTTCGAACTGGAAGGCTCCGTCAGCGTCACGCTGGGCAGATATCTGCATTTCGCGGCAGAGCTATGGCTTCGGCAGACCCCGAAGGCCAGCCCACCGGCACTTTCGCCCGAAACCGGCGCCAACACGCCAGGGAACGCCCGCGGTTCGACAATCGACAACGCCCGCTACGTGGCGCTTTCGGAGTCTCGCCGTATGCGCAGGGGCGAGATTCACCACCTGGACCATCCGTGGCTCGGAGTCCTGGTGCGCATCGAGCCGGCAGAAGCCCCCGACGCATTGCTGGCACGCCTGGAATCCCTGCCTGGCGGGCTGCCCGCAAAGGCAAGCGACTGACCAGGCCCTCGTCACGCCTTGCGCGGGAATCAAGGAGTCTTGCCCAGTCCCATGACCTTAGTCCGCACAGCAACGCCACAAGACCTGCGTGCCATCGCAAGGCTCTAGCAGAATTGGCTGGGAGAAGGGCGCTAGCCGTTGAGGCAGGCACGAGCGACCTCCCGCGCCTCCTGCACCGTTTCCACCAAACGATCCCCTGGCATGTCCTGGAGGATGTTGAGCGTATGCAGCGTGTGCGCGACCGAACCCGAAAGCCCCATCACGATGACTTCCGTCTGTTCCCTTTCCGCAACATCCATGAGCTGTTCGATCACCATGGCGGCGCTATCGTCGAAGTGCGTGGCGCCGGAGAAGTCGAAGATCACCACCTCGTGATCCTTCAGGTCTCCGCCGATCACGGCGACCAGGCTGTGGGACGACGCGACGGTGAAGCTACCGTTGAGCTGCACCATCCCAATACGCGCCGCGAACGGGTCGTCCGTGATCATGTCCTCCTGGCCGGAGAAGAATGTCCGGTCCAGGAACGGCACCGATACCACGCTGTCGAGTTCCAGGGACTCCAGTTGCCGCGCGTGCGCCATCCCCGCGGCGATCAGGCCGATCGCTACGGCGGTGATGATGTCGACGAATACCGTCAGGCCCAGCGTGGCCAGCATGACCACCAGGTGTTCGCTGCGCAAACGGTGGACGCGGGCGAGCAGGCGCCAGTCGATGATGTCGACGCCGATCTTCATGACGATGCCGGCGAGCACGGCATGGGGTATCGGCTCGACGTGCGGCGCCAGGCCGAGCAACACCCCGAGCAGGAGCAACGCGAAGCAGACGCCCGACAGCCGGGTGCGCCCGCCGGCGCGGATGTTGGTCACCGTGAGCACGGGCGATCCGGCGCCCGGGAGTCCCCCGAACAGGCCCGATACCATGTTGCCTATGCCCTGTCCGACCAGTTCCCGATCCGGCTTGTGTTGCGTGCGGGTCATCGAGTCGGCCACGAGCGAGACGAGAAGGCTGTCCACCGAACCGAGCAGGGCCAGGATGAGCGCCGGTGCGAAAGCGCGCCCAACGAAATCCAGCGAAGGAAGCGCGAACTGCAGTTGCGGCATCCCCGTGGGTATCTGACCGATGGTGGGCGCGTCGCCAAGCCACAGGACGCCCAGTGCCGTGCCGGCGATCAAAGCCAACAGCGGCCCGGGCAGGAAATGGGACAGGCGGCGCGGCCAGAGAAAGCAGACCGCCAGCGTGAGGGCCCCGATCGCGACGGCACTGGCGTTGACATCGCCAAGCGCCTCCGGCAACGCGCCGATCGCGCCCACGGCACCACCCGGGACCACCGGCGTTCCGAGAAACGGCAGGATCTGAATCACGATGATGATGATGCCGATGCCGGACATGAATCCCGAAATGACGACGTGCGGCGTGTAGGCGACGAAGCGACCGATCCGCGATACGCCCAGCAGGACCTGCAGCAGACCGCCCATGACGACCACGGTCAGGGCTTCCGTCAGGTTCGTGGCATGGGTGGTAACGATGACCGCCATCGCGACGGTCATCGGCGCCGTGGGTCCGGAAATCTGGGACCGCGTGCCACCGAAGATCGCGGCGAAGAAACCCATCGCGATCGCGCTGTACAGGCCGGCGGCCGCGCCCAGCCCCGATGCGACCCCGAAGGCCATCGCGACCGGCAGTGCCACCACGGCGGCGGTGACGCCGCCGAACACATCGCCACGAATCGTGGACAGTTCGCAGGTCATGCTCAATACGAACCGTTAGCCCGGATCGTGTACCTCCTCAAGCATCAGCGTCTGCGTCGGGAACGCGATCTCCGCCCCGTGGGACTCGATGATCTGCGCGATCCTGAGCAGGACGTCTTCCTTGATCATGTGGAAGTCCTCCCAGACCGTCGTCTTCGTGAAGGTATACACGAAGAAGTCGAGGGAAGAGGCTCCGAAACTGACGAGGTTGACCATCAGCGTGCGGGAGGTGTCTATCTCTGGATGGCTTCTCAACATGTCGCGCACGTCGTCGATGATGACCTTCACGACGTTGATGTCGCCATACCGAACGCCGATGGTCTCGTAGATGCGGCGGTTCCTCATCCTGGACGGATTCTCGATCGAGATGCTGTTGAAGAGGCCGTTCGGCACGTACAGCGGACGTTGATCGAAGGTGCGTATCAGCGTCAGACGCCAGCCGATGTCTTCCACGGTGCCTTCAAGTTCACGGTCCGGCGAGCGGATCCAGTCTCCCACCGCGAACGGACGATCCAGGTAGATCATCAGCGCCCCGAAGAAGTTCGCCAGCAAGTCCCGCGCGGCGAACCCCACCGCGATGCCGCCGATGCCGCCGAACGCCAACACGCCGGCGACGCTGACGCCCATCGTCTGCAGCGCGATGAGGAAGGCCGTGATCACCACCGCAGCGCGAACCAGCTTGGCGCTGACCGCCGCCGTCTGCGCATCCATCCGCCGTCCCGCCCTGCCCTGGTAGGCCGGATCGGAGATGCTCTTTTCCATGTAGGACACGAACCGCAACGCGAACCACGCCATGAGCAGGATCGCGGCCAACTGACGCCCGACGCCAATGTAATTGAAGATTTCCGCCTTGGACTGCCCACTTGCGAGGTCCGCAGCCCAGGAAATGCCGATGACGTAGATGGCCCATCCCACGGGCTTGCGCGCGGCGAAGAGCACGGCGTCGTCGTACAGGTTGTGCGTCTTCCGCGCCTCGCGCTCCAGGCGATCAAAGAAACGTTTTGCCGCGTAGCGCGCAATCAGCGTCAACAGGACGATGCCGAATACGTAACCGGCCCAGGTGTGCGCGGTGATCAGTTCGAGAAAGTCACCCATGGTTCACGTTCTCCGCAGCGAGGAGGACAAACGTTGCAATGTCGATGGATCAAGTCAAGTGCGACTGCCCGGCGGGTCAAGCGGGTGTCAAGCGGAGCGGGAGGAGCATATTCCAATAAGAAGATGAGCCTAAACTCGGGGTTTGGGGGTATTGAAAGA
>JAPOYI010000194.1 GCA_026706665.1 Gammaproteobacteria bacterium
TGGGCCCGCCGCCGCAACCGCGCCGCCTAGAATCCAACAAATTTGTCGTGCACCCCACCCTGGCCGGGAACAGTGATTGCTCCTACCCAAAATGGGATTTAATATGCCCTGAATGGGTATTTTAATGACAGAGGCTTCCCGCCCGGCGCGTCGCAAGACAGTGGCAGAGCAACTTGACCAGCGGACGAGCCTCGCCGATGCGCTGTTTAGCACGACCCAGCAACGTGTTCTGTCGCTGTTGTTCGGTCAGCCGTCACGGAGTTTTTTTTCAAGCGAGTTGATCCGACTGACCGGCTCTGGCTCGGGTGCCGTTCAGCGTGAACTCCAGCGCCTTGTCTCCAGTGGCCTGGTTACGGTGACTCAAGTCGGCAGACAGAAACACCATCAGGCCAATCCCCATTCCCCGGTGTTCGAAGAACTGCGCAGTTTGGTGCTCAAGACGGTTGCTATGGCTGAACCGATTCGCCAGGCCCTTGAGCCGCTCGCCCATGGGATCGCGTTGGCATTGGTGTACGGGTCAGTCGCAAAGGGCACCGATACCGCAGTGAGCGATATGGATCTGTTGATTGTCTCGGACCAGTTGATGCTCGAGGACATTTACTTGGCGCTAGCACCTGTGGAAACGAAGTTGCAACGGAAATTCGCGCCGACGCTGTATACGACAACTGAATTCCGCGAAAGGAAAGCCGCTGGAAGTGCTTTCCTCACCCGTGTGCTTGCGGATGAGCATCTCGTCTTGATCGATACCGAAGATGGGCCATCCGCAGCTCGATAACCTGGTCCGCATAGGCCAGTTGCATACAGAGCCGGCCGTCCCAGGCGAACTACGGGGGTTGCTGCGCTCGGGTATCCGTCGCCTGGACGACGCTGGTCACGAAACGCTGAGCCTGGAAGGCCGTTTCGACCTCGCATACAACGCGGCGCATGCGCTGGCGCTGGCGGCATTGCGCCATCAGGGATACCGGTCTCAATCACGCTACCTGGTCTTTCAGTGTCTGCAGCACACGATCAACCTTCCGCAGGAGCAATGGCGGGTGCTGGATCAAGCGCATCGCAGACGCAACCTCGCCGAGCACGAAGGAGAGGTGGATGTCGACGAGCAACTTGTCGCTGCACTGCTTCGGGTCGCCAGGGAGGTGGCAAGTCGCGTCGAGAAGATGATGGCGACGTAGGCAAGGATTTGGGAAGCGCTGGTCGGTAAGGTCCCCCCGCGCTATCGCAAGGTTGCAGACTGGGCGCGCGCTATCACGGTCGAAGCTGCAGCTTGAGATGACGAGTCGACATGATGGTGACCGGCGTCTCAATAGGGATTCGACGGCGAGATGTTCCAGGCCTCGATCTTGTGGACCCGGGCGGCGCCGCCGATTGAGAACAGGCGCACGCCGACGCTGTCCCGACGCGACGGAAAGACCCGCCGCCCGATCGCCTGGCGGCTGTTGGCGAAGACTTCAACGACGGACCGGTCGACGAAGATCCTTAACTTCAGCCGCTCGCCGTCCCTTAGCTCGAACGGAGCCGCCTCGACGGCTCCGGGCAGGTCCTGGGACCCGGATCGGCGCGTATCGACCTTAAGCAGGTTTTCTTTTGCGTCAAGGAAAATCGATGTCTCTTCTTGGCCGTCCGGCGATGTGCGCACCTTGACGCCATACGCCGATGCCCCGGTGCCCTCGATCTCGATCTGCAACTCGAGGCTGTCGCCGGCGACGCCATCCACGATCAGGTCCGTGCCCGATCGGGTCGTGAAGGGACCCATCCTGCAAGCGCCGTAGCGCAGCGCTTCGATTTCCTCGGGCACATCCATGCGGAGTCGGCCGTCATCGCCGAGGGACAACACCCGCGGCAGGCTCATGGTGCCGGACCAGCCGTACTTTGGACGCACGCCGAACCGGATCCCGTCGAGCATCCAGGCCCACATGATTCGGCGGCCCTTGTCGTCCACCAGGCTTTCCGGCGCAAAGAACGTGTTGTCGACCCAACTCATCTGGGCATGGGACTCGGGTAAGAACTTCTCATCTCTCCAGTCGCCGACGTAGTAGCGGCAGCCAAGGCGATGGCTGATGCAGAGAAGCACGTGCCGGTCGCCCAGCTTGAAGAGGTCCGGACAGGACACGTCTTCGTCGAGCGAAACACCAGGGACGCCGTGGGCGAACAGGTCCCCCACGTACGTCCACTCGCCTTCGAGGGCGGGTGACTTCGCGATGCCCGGTCGCTTGCCGCCGAAGATGGCGTAGTAGGTGTCGCCTTCCAGCCAACCGTGTGGATCCCACGAACGGTACTTTTCGTGGTGTTCGTCGCCTTCCCGGGTTTTCGGTGTGATCGGGTTCGAGTCGAGTTTCTTCCACTCGTTCAGGTCATCGTCGAGGGCCACGGCCACGGCATTGCCCTGGCCGACCTGGTGGTAGCAGATGGTTGGAACGCCATCCTTGTTGATGAAGCAGTTCCCGCTATACATCCCTTCGAGAAGGCCCGTGGGATGGTGGCGCCAGTGAAACAGGTCGGTGCTCGACACGTGGCCCCAGTGGTCCGACCGCTTGCCCAGTTGCGTGTCCTGGAAGATGTAGAACAGGTGATACCGGCCCTTCCAGTAAATCGCGCCGTTGGGGTCGAACGGTATTGCGATACCTTCCGGGACCACGAAGTGGTAGGCCGGACGCGCGGGATCGCTCAAGATGAGTTCCCTCGTGCTGCGAGCCTGCTCCGCCCGTGCATCGCCGTGTCGGGAGCCGGCGGTGTAGACGCATCGCCACTCGCCATCCCGCTCCCTTTTCATCTTGAACAGAAAGAACCCGCCCCCGACCGACGAACGCGTCGTGATGGGGTCGATGATGGCCGTATCGCCCTCGACGACCACCTTGGCATCATCCAGGACCAGACGCTTGTCCCCGCTGCCGGCATGCTGATCCTGTTCCCGGTAGGACGCCGTCAGATCGGCCTTGGTCCTGCCGGAATCGCCTTGCCACTCTTCGGAGTAGAAGGCCAACTGCCGTTCGACGTCTCCGGCCGCCGTGGCTGCACTGAACTTCTGCACGGCCGCCAGCACGGATTCCTTGGTGCTCTCGGCCGGAGAGTTCTTCGGTCTGGATTTGTCACCAGCGGTCACGGGCGTTTCCTTTCAGCGTGTCAATGTCAGGGGGTAGCGAATCGTACTATGAAGTGATCAACGATCCGCCCTTGATACCCCATCGGGCATCATCGACTTTCACCAGGAATACGCCTTCCACACGACGCTTGCTGACGGTGGCGCGAAAGGTGACATTGGCACCCGTCGCACCGGCCTGGATCGCCTCGACATCGCTTATCAGGGGTTTGCTCGCAGGTAGACGTTGCCGCAGTGCGTCACCATCGGCGATCGACTCCACATCGCCGGGATGGATGCCCAGGAATGGAAAGTGGCAGTGCCGGGTTGCCCTGGGATTGTCGATTCCCACCAGGTCCAGTGCAGATGAGACGATGTTCTCGGCCTTCCTGGCGTTGCTTTCGAGATCTACCTCGACTTCACGGGGGCGATCCTCCGGTTTCCCCCAGAAGAGATCGGTATCGGTGCCAAAACGGGATTGCAGTCCCCATTGACCGTCAGCCAGCGTGGCGATGTACGTCACCATGTTGGTCATGATCGGTCTGCCGTCACGGTCATATCGGGTCCAGCCGCCCTTGATGTGTACCTTGCGCGGCGCGACGTGGAGCACTTCGGGTTCCATGCCGACGGTATGGTCCCATCCGGTTGAAATAAGTGGATCGAAGGACATCCTGCCGGCATGTGTCTGCCTTTGCTCGACGATATTCGCTTTGCTGCGGGCAGAAATCCGCACGTGAGGATAGTTCAGCGCATCGGTGACCTGTTTCGGGTCGCGGCTGTTGGTGCCTTCGAAGAACCGCCAGTACACGGCCAGCGCCGATGTTTCCGGGTCGGACACGGGGGCTTGCATGGAACTCCTAATGGGTGAGTGCTCGCGGGTGGTTCACGTTTCAGGCCG
>JAPOYI010000203.1 GCA_026706665.1 Gammaproteobacteria bacterium
CGCTGGAAACCGTCTCGGGGCCGGGCGTCGATCCCGTGGAACAGGAAGGCACGAACCAGGGCCCTGTCGAGTTGAAGGGCAGCGCATACATGGACTGGTCGCTCGGTCCATGGGGCGCCAACCTGACGATCAATCGCGCAGGCTCCTACGAGAACATCAATACCGGAGTACGGCGAACCGATGTGGACGGCTACACCACTGTCGACCTGCAGGGAACGTACGCGCGTCCCCAGTCGCCCTGGCGCGTTACGGCGGGTGTGCAGAATGTCTTCGACGCGGACTTCCCCTTCTTCGATGGTTACTACGGCGTGGATTCCGCCCATATTGATTTTCGGCGCCGCATCGCCTTCGTCGATTTCGTGATGGAGTTGGCCTGGTAGGAATGTTGCTGGCAAATCGTGCTGTGAGTCGCCCGGTCCTGGCAGGGGTTTGCCTGCTGGCTACGCTTGGCAGTGCATCGGCCGAGGATGAGGTGCCCGGCGCCGGAAGCGGGGCCCCTTACGTAACAGACGGGAACTTCCGCCAGGAGGTGTTCGAGTCGGCCCTGCCGGTGCTGGTGGACTTCACCGCCACCTGGTGCGCGCCGTGCAAGGAAGTCGACCCCATCGTGGACGAACTGGCGTCCGAGATGGCCGGCAAGGTCAAGGTCGTCAAGCTCGACATCGACGACTCGCCCGAGATCTACCAGCAGCTTCGGGTCAACGGGGTTCCCACCGTTATCCTCTTCAACGAAGGGCGGGAAGAGGACCGAATCGGCGGTCCGCAAAGGCGGGAGATATACGAGCAATACCTGACCACCATGGTCGAAGGCGGGGACATGCTCGATACGCGCCTCGAGATGCTG
This sequence comes from Gammaproteobacteria bacterium, assembly GCA_026706665.1. GTDB lineage: Bacteria > Pseudomonadota > Gammaproteobacteria > Pseudomonadales > Azotimanducaceae > VXNE01. Next base: position 845 of record JAPOYI010000203.1, read on the forward strand.
TTGCAGGACGACTACCGCCAGCACTTCATCGTCTCGCGCGAACTTGAGGATATCGAGGCCATCCTTGCGCACCGTCCCGATCTCCTGAGTGAACCCTTTGACGACGGACGTACCCCGCTGTCCGTGGCGATCAAGCGCCCGAGCGTCCGCCAGAAGGCACTGATCGAAATGATCCTGTCCCACGATCCCGATATCGCCCTGCATGACCTGATGGGCATCGGGCGCTGCGACGAGTTCCTGGCGGCGGTGGAGGCCGATCCCGATCTCGCCAACCAGCCCGATCCGGACGGGGCGACGCCGCTCTGGCTGGGGTTGATGGGGAGCGTCAAGGAACGTGACGGCCATTGCGCCCGCGCGCTCCTGGACGCGGGCGCACAACCGGTCAGCAGCGCATCCTTCTACCTGCCGAGGGCGGTGATCTTCTACGAGGACCCCGATCTTCTGCGGACGTTCCTCGACCGGGGGATGGACCCGGGCGAGACCGACGAACAGGGGATGAATACGCTGCACCTGGCGACCATGTACGGCTATCTCCCGCTCGTCGAAGTTCTCCTGGAACACGGCATGGACCCGTCGACAACCAACGGCAAGGGCGAGACCGCCGCGGAAATGGTGCGCAACCGGCAGCAGCGGCGCGAAGAACTCTGGAAGGAGCGCGGGATGCTGGATACGCCTGAACAGCATGCGGCGTTCCGCGAATACCGGGAGGAATCGAACAGGTTGCTGGCGCTTCTCGAAGGCGCGCAGACCTGATTCTCTCGCCGGCGACATTGATCCGCATGGATTCAACGACAGGAGCAGGTAAGTGCTCACCAGGAAGATAGTATTCGCCGCGCTCATCATTGCGAGCAGTTGTCTCGCTGCGACGCCTCGCGCGCAGGAAGTCGGCAACGATGAACCGTCGAGTAGCGCCGCTGCTGCGTCCGAGGCCAGCTTTGGCGAGGGTGAACGGGCCTATAGGGAGCGAAACTTCGCAGACGCCGTCGCGCACTTCCGGACCGCGATCGAACTCAATCCCGACAACACCAAGGCGCATCAGCAGTTCATCTGGGCGTTTCAGGGCCTCGGCAGATCTGAAATCAGCGCCGAACTGGATGAAGACGCGCGAGATGCGGCAATGAAGGCCGCCGGCGATGCGTCCTACGAGAACCTGCTCGCCGTCTACCAGGAGTGGTCACAGGATTCGCCCGAAGTCGCAGCCTACAAGTGGGCGCTTGGCCAGCTTTACATGTATCGGGACTATGACAAGGTCAGGCAGTACACGAACGAGGCGCTAGCCCTGGATCCGGGCCTTGCCGACGGCTACAGCACCTTGGCGCTCCTGGCCGATGTGAGCGGAGACAGGAAGCGCGAACTGGAGCTCTTGAGGAAGGCGGTCGAGACAGCGCCAGAGAGTCCTGACAAAGCGTTCTACTACGCGGCAACACTGAACAAGACCGACCCGGCGTTGGGGCGAATCGCGTCCCTCGGAGTTGCCGAACGGTTTCCCGAGAGCGAGCGCGGCGCGCAGGCGCTGTATTGGCTCGCATACCGAACCGAGGACCCGGACGAGCAGATTGCACTGTATGAGCGGCTGCGCGCGACCTACCCGCCCGAGGACTTTGGCTGGTCCGCGTCCGGAATGACCCTGCTGGCGGATCTGTATTCCGAGTCGCAGCCGGAACAGGCCCTCGCCCTTGCCGAGCAGATGGTTGCGGCAACGGCGGAAGAACCGGATGGCTGGAGCGCAGGGATCTGGAACGACCGGCTGACGTTTCAACGAAACGTGATGAAGGGCGACGAACTGATCGCCGACGGAAAGTATCAGCAGGCCGTGGAGTTGCTGGAGGGCACCACGATTCCACGTTACGTCGACGCCAATGTCTTCCATGAGACCAGGGCCAGGGCGCTGGACGGGGCCGGCCAGACCGTCGAAGCCTATGGGTATCTGCTTCCGCTGGCGGCGAGGGAGCCGACGGAAAGGGTCAGGGCGGCGACACTCGTCTACGCCGAGAAACTCGGAAAGGACGGCAAGGCAGTCAGGGCTGAGATCAGGGCTACGCTGGAAGAGGACGCGGAGCAAATCGAGGACTACTCCTTTGAGCGTTACGACGACGGCGAGCGGGTGTCACTATCGGACTTCCACGGCAAGGTCGTGCTCCTGAACTTCTGGTACCCGTTCTGCGGGCCCTGCCGGGGCGAAAACCCCGAGTTGCAGAAGGTCCTGGAGAAGTACGGCCCCAGGGGATTCGAGATTCTTGCGCTCAACGTACACCCGGAAGAAGATCAATTTGTCCTGCCGTATGCCAGGGGCAACGGATTCGATTTCATCCAGCTGCGAAGCGATATGGAGTTCGCGAAAGCCGAGTTCCAGGCCCGTGGCATGCCGACGAATTTTCTCCTGGATGTGGAGGGGCGGAAAGTGCTCAAACTCCCGCCGATATCCGGAACGAAAGTCAGGACGCTGGAACTGCAGATTGAATCGCTGTTGCCTGAAGAGAGCGAGGCAAGCGGGCTCGGTTCCAACATTGTTGGTCCGGATCCTGACCGAGCGGGAGACGGGGAACCGCCTCTTGCCGGTGTAATCGCATCTGTCAGCCCCAGGAAGCTGGCCGCCGGGGCGCAGGCCCTCATGGAGATAGAGTTGGACCTCGATCCCGGCACCCACGCAAACTCGGACTGGCCGACGGATCCCGCGTTTATTCCAACGACGTTTTTCCCCGATTCGGTTGACGGCGTCGTGTGGGAACAGGTGAGTTATCCGCAACCGACCAAGGTGATCGAGTGGTACTCCGAAGATCCGCTATCGGTGTTCGAGGATGGTGCTGTGATACAGGCTCGCCTGACCGTCGAAGAGGATGCCGGTCCCGGGGAGCTTGACGTATCGGGACAGCTGCGCATTCAGGTGTGTGACGCTGACTACTGCTATCCGCCGGAGCGTTTGCCGGTCACGGTTGCCCTTACCGTGATTGACGGGGAGGTTGCTGGCCTCGACACTCGGGGAAGTCGAGGAAGGACTGCGATTGATCCTGGGGATCAAGCCGAGCCCGCCGAGCGTGCTTTGCAGCATATTCCAATAAGAAGATGAGCCTAAACTCGGGGTTTGGGGGTATTGAAAGA
>JAPOYI010000131.1 GCA_026706665.1 Gammaproteobacteria bacterium
CGGTGCCGTCGTAGATGTCGGTCGAGCCGGAGCCGCCGGTGTAGCCGCCGCCGTGAATCCAGTAGAGCACCGGACGCGGCTCGGTCGTCTCCCGCGGCGCCCAGACGTTCAGGAACAGGCAGTCCTCGTTCTGAGCCTCGTCCCCGAGCATTCCGGCGTTCTGCACGCAGGTGGCGCCGGGTCGGGATGCGTCGCGCACGCCGTTCCAGGGGACGACGGGGGCCGGCGGTGCCCAGCGCAGGTCGCCGACCGGGGGGGCTGCGAACGGAATGCCCATGAAGGCGACGATGTTCGAATCGCGCGCCGACGCGGCGCCCCGGACCTCGCCGCCGGTGACCGCCACCGTCGTGTCGGGCGAGAGGACGACCTGGGCGCCCGCGGACCCGGCCGCGAGAACGGCGAGCGCGCCGGCGGCAGCGGCGCCGCGGATCATCGAGCCGGTTCGAATTCTGGCCATCTGTTCGTCCTCCATTCCCGCAGAATGGCGATCTGGGTTATCGGTCCTGCCAACTGCTTCCTTCGCTGGGGTGCTCCGAGCGCGGGCGACGCGGCAAGACTCTATCAGCACGGAGTCTCTTGCGCTACACGCAGCAACATCGCCGTGTCAGCGTCGCGAGCCACGCCTAGCCCCAGGAACCCCTCAGCGCCGATGATGCTCTCCGTGCGGCGCTGATTGCGCTCCGGTCTCCGTCCTTGTTCCAGCCGAGCCCGCCCGCAACTCGGCAACCAGCCTGCTCCCGGGGCTCCCGTCGAGGGCCCGCAGGAGGAAGACCGCGCTACGCGGCCCCGACCGTATCCACTCGAAGCCGCGGTAACTGCCTCGACAGCGCCCGCCATGAAAGTACACCGTCGCGTCGGGCCACCCTCCCGACATTACCGTCTTGACGTTGACTCGCACGTCATCCGGTAAGCGAGACACACTGCCGCCTCGAACTCCTCCGTAGCCCCACTTCACGCGGTCCCCGGCGACGCCGAACACGCTCACAGCGCGAAGCTGACCGCACCGTATCGCCGTTGCGGTGATCGACGTGTCGAACTTGCCGGCTAGCCTAGAAACATCATCCAAGCTCGGATTGGGGGGTAAGAAGGATTCGAACCGAGCCGTAGGCATTAAGCACTCCGCCGCCAGCATGTCGCATATGCGCTCGACGCTCTCGCCGGCCCGGGGGGCACCCTTGCCGGTGTTCTCCAGGATCACGTGTGCAAGTTCGTGAGCAACGGTAAAGCGCTGACGCCCATGCGGCTGATCCGAAGAACAGATGATGCGGAATCCTTCCTTCCCCTTATGAACCTCTCCCGAGCCTGGGATGCTCTCGTACCGTATTTCGTAGACACCGACCTTCTGACCGAGTTCCGCGAGATCGGTCGGCGGACATCTGACCCCAAGCATCAGACGCGCCACTACGTCGGCGACCGTCTCCCGCAGAGTCGAAGCTTCGGGCGCCAAGGTGCGGAGTCGCCGTTCAGCGGCGCTGATGCTCCGCGACGAGCGCTTGCGTCTGCTCACCAATCCGTTCTCTCCTCGGCCAGTCGAGCCTTGGCTTCGGCGATGAGGCCTCGCAAGTACGTGTCCGGCAACTCTGCTCGCCGTGACCTCGCGGTGCGAACTGCCCCGCCTGCAACGATCTCTCGGGCAACCCTGACTCGCACTGCAATGGGTACCGAGGCGAGTGTGTCGCGGACCTCGTGGTTGAGCCAATCAGCAGTGAGTTCGATCTCCTCCCATCGTGCAGCGTCCGCCGCGGGGTCGCCGAGCGCTTCCCAGAGTGCAACGGCCTGTCGGAGGTCGTTCAGCGCACGAGAGCCGGAACCGAGTCGCGCCCGTAGCTTCCCGCGCCGCAAGTATGCGCGAGCGACGATTTCCGACTTCTGGGCATCGTTCTCGACAGCGTTGGCGATCGCGTCGGTGTACAGGATGTCAGCGCGCTCCGCGTCGGTATACGCCGCCAAGTCACCCTGCACGATCTGAAGGTCGAGGTAATCCTTGCTGGCGGGCTCCACGAGTCGTTCCTCCGCCTCGGCTACCGCTCTGCCAGCGTTCACTCTTTGGTCAGCAACCAGATACGTGCGAGCTAACAGGCTATAGCAATCGCCGACCTCCGGTTCTTGTTTCAACGCCGTGAATCGAGCGATGGCATCGCGTAGGAGGTCCACGCTCTCGCCGAGAAGCGTGGCACGCTGCTCGCGGTCGCGGGTTTCCTCCGCTCGCATACGCTCCAGCCGACCCATGCACTTTTTGCAGAAGGCCGTGTTTTCGTCCCAGCCGATGTCGAGACCTAGCTGAAGACTACGTCGGGCCTCGACAAGGGCCTCGGGCAGCCGCGCCGTGCGTTGGTAGACCCAAGAGACACCGCAAACCAAGGCAACGGCGTGATCTTCGACTTGCGTCCGGCTGCGGCCGGGAGCCTTCGAGGCAGCGATAGACCGACGGGCGACGTCCAGAATCAAGTGCTTGTCGCCGTGCGACTTGAGTAGCGATTGAATGACCCGGAACGTTCGGGATATCTGCTCGGCAGCTTCGTCGTCGTCTGCGGCGAGAGAGAGAGTGACAACATTCTGCAGTTGAGCTCTCGCAGAGGACTCGCGGCGGTGCTGGCGAATGAAGTCGAGCGAGGCGCGGAGCGCCGAACAGGAGACGCGGGCGGGCAGCACGGGGGTGTCAGTTCGCGAACGGTTCTCGATGTGCGCTAGTCCATCGGTAACGGCGGCGACGCGGTACCGAGCCAAGCGGTCGAGAGTAGCGGTGGTTTCGGGCAGGTCTGTATGAGCAGCCGAAGCGATGACATCGAGAGGCAGCGGTTCCGGGCAGAGGTGAAGGAGGTCGGCGACGGTGGACTCGTCCGGATCGAGTCGGGGTGGGCGCACCCGTACGGTGCCGAGAGGTGGACGCACTACGAGAGGTTGACGAGTGAGGGTACGGTAGAGTTGGTCGTAGCCGTCGGGCGTAGCAGCGTTGTATCGCGTGGCGGACTGCAATTCAAGGGGTATGTGCGAAACGTCGGCTTCGTCGAAAACGACTGGAATAACGCGATCGTTGCGTCCGGACTCGTAGAGCATCGTCCGGATCATCCAGCCTTCCCAAGTAGCGCCTTTTCCGACACCGGGTACCTCGTCGCCGGAGAATCGCCGCACGTAGGTTTCGGTGCAAACAACGATACAGAAATGCTGGCGCTCCAGCTGGTGTCGGGTCCACGCAGGCCAGCCCTCGGGTGGGGAGACGATGAACAGGTCCAGTTCGCAGTCAACACCTTCGGCGCGTAAACGCTGGGCGAGGTTCAGGACCCGGTCCTTGTGTTTGGGCGAGTCGTGGGAGTAGCTCAGAAAGGCGCTGGGCGAGGCGCGGTGGGGGGGCGTGACCACGTCGGGGAAAGGCAAGCGGGGAGCCGCTAGAGTGGCGGATGGCGGAGTGGTGGCGCGGCGTGGTGGGTGGCTAGGGCGTGGAGGCATTGAGGAATTGTAGATCGGAGGGGGGCCGCAAGCTCCGGGACCGGCGACAGCGGGGCGGCAGAGAGTCAGCGCCCGGAGTGGAGAACCGGGCGGCGGGATTCGCAGTAGACTGACGCGAGGGGGGCGGATGGCAGGTGGTGGAAGGGACGCGGGGCGGCGAGCATGCAGGAGAGCGGGGATGGTCCGACTGGTGAATCCGCGGGGTTTCATGGTCGGCCTTGCGGCCGGGTTGACGCTTGTCGCGATGGTGGCGGGCGGGCAGCCGACGGAGGAGACTGAGCCCGCGCCACGCATGCCGTGGGGGGCACCCGATCTGCAGGGCGTGTGGGACTTCCGCACCATCACGCCGCTGGAGCGCCCGGCCGAGCTGGCCGGCAAGGCGCGTCTCACGAGCGAGGAGGCCGCGAGCTACGAGGCGGCCGAGAACCGCCGGCAGAACCGCGACCTCGTGGACCCCGAGCTGGGCGGCGCCCTCTACCCGCCGG
>JAPOYI010000069.1 GCA_026706665.1 Gammaproteobacteria bacterium
CCACACGCTTCACGAATCCGCCAATTTCACCCTCACTTTCTCATTGGACAGCGGGTTCCCCGTACTGTCCAATGTTGAGAACAAATAAAGTGTCCGCCTTCAGAACAGATGAAGTGTCCGGTTAACTGTTGTTCCGGTTTGGGAGCCGGAGCGGAGTTGAGTGGGCAGGGCGAGTCTGTTGGAGGAGAAGCGGAAGATGTTGTTCGAGGACGTGCACACGGTGTGGACGGAGCGGCGGCTGACGCAGGAGGAGGCGGCGCAGCTGTTGGGCGTGTGCCCGCGGACGTTCCGGCGCTGGTCGGCGCGCTACGAGGAGGACGGGATCGAGGGTCTGCGTGACCGGCGGCTGTCGCGGGCGTCGCACCGCGCGGTGCCGCCTTCCCGGGGCTGTCCGGCCGGCGGCTGTCGCGGGAGATCGCGGAACTCGGCTACGCGGGAGGCTACAGCGCCGTGACCGACTTCCTGCGCGAGGTCCGCCCGCCCGCGCGGGCCGGCTTCGAGCGCCGCTTCGAGACGCCGCCGGGCAGGCGGGCCCAGGCCGACTTCGCCCAGTTCAAGGTCGCCTTCGAAGACGAGCCGGACCGGGCCCGCGCGGTGTGGCTGTTCGCCATGGTGCTGGCGCGCAGCCGCTGGCTGTGGGGCCGGTTCTGCGCCGGCCAGAACCTGCAGACCGTGCTGCGCTGCCACATCGCCGCGTTCGAGGCCATGGGCGGCGTCCCGGCCGAGATCCTCTACGACCGCATGAAGACCGCCGTCGTCGGCGAGGATCCGCGGGGTGAGCGGCCTGCTCGACCGCATCCAGGCAAGCCTCGTCGGCCTCAACATGCCGCGCGCCCTGAAGACCCTCCGGGACATCGTCCAGCGTCTCGAGCGCAGCGAGATCGGCGCCCTCGAGGCCATCGACGCGCCGCTCGCCGAGGAGCTCGACGTGCGCGAGAACCGCCGCGTCGGCGTCGCCCTCAAGACCGCCAAGCTGACCCCGCCGAAGACCCTCGAGAGCTTCGACTTCTCGTTCCAGCCGTCGCTCGACAAGAACCGCATCCTGGCGCTCGCCCAGCTCGACTTCATCGACCGCGCCGAGGTGGTCCACCTGCTCGGGCCGCCCGGCACCGGCAAGAGCCATCTCGCCGCCGCCCTCGGCATCGCCGCCGTCAAGGCCCGCAAGAGCGTCTACCGCATCACCCTCGCGGAGCTCGTCGAGGCCCTCAACAAGGCCCGCCGCGAGGACCGCCTGGCCGACAAGATCCGCTTCCACACCCGCACCTCGCTGCTCATCGTCGACGAGATCGGATACCTCCCCATCGACAGCGCCGGCGCCAACCTGTTCTTCCAACTCGTCAACGCCCGCCACGAGAAGGGCGCCATGATCCTCACCTCCAACCGCGGCTTCGCCGAGTGGGGCGAGATGTTCGGCGATACCGTCGTCGCCACCGCGCTGCTCGATCGCCTGCCGCACCACGCCGTCGTCATCCGGATCGAAGGCGCCAGCTACCGGCTCCGAGACCACGCCGACCTCGTCCCCGAGCATGTCCGCGCCAACGCGCCCATCGCGCCTCCCCCGCCGCCCGGGCGGCGCGGCCGACCGCCCCGAAAGCGAACCGCCCGGACATGACCCTCGAGCACTGCGCGAACCGAAAAAGTGGGGAAATTGACTTCGGCACTTCCGGGGACTTTTACTTCGGCATTGACACCATGGACGACGCCACGAACGAGCACTACTCGATGTTCTTCTGCGAGGAGGAGGGCACCTGGAGCAGCTTCCGCGGGGTGCGGGAGACGATCGAGGCGAAGGGCCTGTTCTGTTCGCTGTACACGGACCGGGGCTCGCACTACTGGGACACGCCGGCGGCGGGCGGCAAGGTGGACAAGGACAACCCGACGCAGTTCGGGCGGGCCATGGCGCGTCTCGGGATCGAGATGATCCCGGCGTACTCGCCGGAGGCGCGGGGCCGCTCGGAGCGGGCGTTCGGCACGAATTTCGAACACGGGGCCGACGTCTGAGCCTTGCCCGCGCGGTCCCGAAACAGACCGGACAGTTTATTTGTTCTAGAACCGGACACTTCCATTTGTTGACAACATTCCCCGTACTGTCCAACGCGAAGTGAGGGTGAAGCGACGGTCCGATTCCAAACGCGAAGTGAGGGTGAACGGGATGTTCTGCGCATCATTCGGGGATGATCGTGGACATTCAGACACGGCGGCTACGCGCTATCGGGCGGCTTCACGCATTCGTGGAAGGCAACGAGGCGATGGACTTTCAACCAAGGGACCGGGACGAGGCCTACGGCTTCGCGCGATCGACGTTGGAGCGGTTCGGATACCGGACCCTCGGCTCGTGTTGCAACCTATCGTGGTACCTTGGGTGGCTCGTTCCTTCGACGAACGAGGAAAATGTAGTCGGGGCCGTGAAGCACGTCCAAACTCAATAGGGTTTCGGCGCCCCAATCCTCCCACTTCACGAGCACTCCCCCCGAAGGAACGCCGTACGAGCGAATCGCTTTCTCCGAGTTGGGCATCAAAATATCCACAACAATTCCCTTCCTCTCGCCGCCGTTCACCGGTTCCATGATGATGTCCCCGAGTTCCACACACTGCCCGCTACAATAGCTTAGTGATGTCTGTCGTCGCCGATCTGTCACTCTGCCACACCACCTCCTGAAGGTTCCTGGTAAGGTATCTCTCCAGGGTATGTGGAGTCACTAGCGCACCCTCCTGGCACGAAACACTTGCATGGCTCAGCACCGTCCAGCGGCTGCTGATGAACTTCATAGTGGTGATAATGGACGTCACCCCTGACCCCATGATTGCCTCTTGGTTGCCCCGGTTCACCGAAGTGTCGGTTGTCTTTTCTGTACATTTTGGTTCCAACCGGCGGCGTCGCGTTGGGCGGCCTTGCCTCCAGCGGGAAGTGTTGATCGCTTCGGCGACGCCCTCGTCCTCGTGTGTGCGGGCTGATCGGTTCGAGGTTCGTTGCCCAGCTCTCTCTACGACGGTTGACGATCCCGCTGCGTTGGATAGACAAAACGCTCGCACCCGAAGCGGGCGACAAGTCGGCCTTCAACTCTCGAACAGTGCGTGTTGCACCAGGTCGCAGAGCACGTGGCCGATCACGATGTGCGTCTCCTGGATATGCTGCGTATTGTCCGCTGGCACGACGATGCACGGGTCCGACACCTCCGGCAACCCGCCGCCGTCCGACCCGGTCAGCCCGATGACGGACATGTCCATTTGCGCCGCCCGCCTGGCGGCCTTGAGCACGTTCGCGGAACGACCGCTGGTGGTGATGGCCAGCAGCACGTCGCCCGCCTTGCCGAGCGCTTCGACCTGGCGTTCGAAGACCCCCTCGAAACCGAAGTCATTCGCCGCGGCGGTCAGAAACGACGTGTCGGTGGTCAGGGCCACGGCCGCCAGGGGCGGCCTCGGGAATGCCTTGTCCAGCACGTTGACCAACTCGGCGGCGATATGCTGGCAGTCTGCGGCGCTGCCGCCGTTGCCGCAGAGCAGGAGCTTGTTGCCTCGCTCGAACGCAGCGGCAACGACCCGGGCCGCCTCCAGGATGCCACCCTCACAATCGCGCAACGCGCGTTGCTGGGCCTCGACGGTTCCTTCGAAATGGGCTCGAACGCGCTCGACCTGGGGTTCCCTCATAGTGACTGCTCCCTGCGCAGAATCTCCTCGATGCGTTGCGCGGCATCGAGGAGGTCTTCCACCACGCAATCCGGCCCCGCTTCGAACTCGGGACCGAGGTTATCGCTCGCCGCGCCCGACCGCACGAGAAAGGTTCGCGCGGAAACGGCGCGCCCCATCCCCATGTCGCTGTCCTTGTCGCCGATGACGAAACTCCGCGCCGGATCGAAACCGAGCTCCGCGCTCGCGGCGCGCACGAGCCCGGGCTTCGGCTTGCGGCAGCCGCAGCGCCGGTCCGGATGGCAGGGACAATAGTAGATTCCATCGAGGCGGACACCCTGCGCTTCCAGCAGTTCCTCCATGCGGCGGTTTACCGCGCAAAGTTCGGCTTCGCCGAAATATCCCCGGCCCACGCCGGACTGGTTCGTCAGGATCGCGAGCCCCAGCCCGCAGGCGCGCATCCGCGCCAGGCCCTCCGCTGCTCGCGGCAGGATTTCCACGCGAGCGGGATCGGCAAGATAGCCGCGGTCTGCGATTACGGTCCCGTCCCGGTCCAGCAGCGCTGCCCGGGCATACGGCGGAGCCATCAGCCGCCCTCGATGCAATTCCGGCCCGGCAGTATGTCGGACTTCCTTCACCAGCGGCAAGATCGCCAGGATATCCGGGTGGTGTCGTTCGACGCGCCGGGGTCCGCTCTGGTAAAAATAGCGGTCAATCACAGGAGAGGGTTGCGAGCATGTTGCCAAAGTCCGTCACCATCAACGACGACACGATGCGCGAGGGTCTGCAGATCGAGAACACCGACATTTCGGTGGACGAGAAACTCAGGCTCCTCGACGCCCTGGGCGAAACCGGCGCGAAGTGGATTTCGATCGGCTCTTTCGCGCATCCGAAATGGACGCCGCAGATGGCCTGCATCGACGAGATCGCCGAGCGCTTCGTCCCGAAAACCGGCGTCAAGTACACCGCCGCCGTATTCAACAAGGTCGGTTTTGAACGCGCGGACAAGTACTACCCGAAGATCGACGTGAGGAGCAGGCGAGGTTTCGGCACCAGCGTCGAGCTTTGCGACACGTTCGCCCGGCGCAACTACAACCGCAGCCAGGCGCAGCAGATCGCCGCCATGGACGACACCATCGCGGCGGCGAAGAAGGCAAATGCCGACCGCGGCTCCATCGGCATCGGAAACCCCTTCGGCTCGAACTTCGAGGGGCCCTTTTCCCTGCAGCAGCGATTGGACCTGTTGCAGCTCATGATCGACAAGTGGCACGCCGCCGGCATTCCGGTGACCCGGTGCTCCTTCCTGGAGGCTATGGGCTGGAACCTGCCACACGAAGTGCGGGAGACAATCCGGGCGATCCGGGAGCGCTGGCCGGAAATCACCGACTTCCACATGCACCTTCACAATACCCGCGGGCTCACGATGGCGAGCTACTACGAGGCGCTGCAACTCGGCGTGCGCGAGTTCGACACGTCCATCGGCGGCATGGGCGGCTGCCCGTATTGCGGCAACGGTCGGGCTGCGGGTCACCTGCCGACCGAAGACTTCGTCGACCTCTGCCACGAAATGGGAATCGAGACCGGCTACAAACTCGACAAGCTCATCGAAGCAGCCGCCATCGCCGAAGAAGTGGTGGGCCATCCCCTGTGGGGCCATGTGTCGAAGGCCGGTCCCCGCCCCCGCGGAAACGCCGTCTATCCGCGAGAGATGCCTTTCGTGGAAACCCTCGAAGAAGCCGCCCATTTCCGAAAGGGTCCCGGTGTCTACGAAGGGCAGATCGCTCCCTGGCGGGCGAGCGACCCCTTGGGCCAATAGGGCCTCCGCTACCGCTGCAAGGCCAGGGGAACGACACGCCATGGCGGTACTCGAGTCGCGGCTGGATGTCCGATCCGACGCCTACCGCGAGAATCGCGAACGCATGCTCGAAGCGCTCGCGCGCCTGGACGAACTCTACGGGGAAGCGGCCCGGGGTGGCGGCGAAGAGGCCATGGCGCGCCTGCGTTCCCGCGAAAAGATGCCCTTGCGGGAACGAATCAGCCTGGTGCTCGATCGCGACTCGCCTTTTCTCGAGATCAGCCCTCTGGCCGCATGGCGCTCCAACTACGCCGTGGGCTCCGGTTTCATCGCCGGGATCGGCGTCATCGAGAACACGGAATGCGTGATTCTAGGTCACGACCCATCGGTTCGCGCGGGCGCCTTCAACCAGTTCAACTCCAAGAAACTCATGCGCGGTCTGGAGATCGCCCGCCAGAACCGGTTGCCGTACGTGCAGTTCGTCGAATCCGCGGGCGCGGACCTGCGGGGAGAGGGCGGCCGCAGCGACCCGGAGGCGTCCATTCGGCGTGAGATCACCCACTTCGCCGAGTCCGGCAGGCTCTTCTACGAGATCACCGAACTGTCGAAGCTGCGCATCCCGACGATCTCCGTCGTGTTTGGCGCGTCCACCGCCGGCGGCGCCTACCAGCCCGGCATGAGCGACTACAACATCTTCATCAAGGGACAGTCGAGAGTGGCTCTCGGCGGCCCGCCGCTTGTGAAGATGGCGACCGGTGAAGACGCCGACTACGAGGATCTCGCCGGCGCCGACATGCACGCCCGCGTCTCCGGCCTTGGCGACTACCTGGCCCAGGACGAACTCGACGGCATACGCATGTGCCGGGAGGTCGTGGCGCACCTCAACTGGCGCAAGCAGGGGCCCGGTCCCTCGATGCCGGCCGACGACCCGATCTACGATCCGGAGGAACTCCTCGGAATCGTAAACGAGAACCTGCGGGTCCCGTTCGACATGCGGGAAGTGCTGGCACGGGTCGCTGACGGATCCCGCTTCGAGGAGTTCAAACCCCTTTATGGTCCGACACTTGTGACGGGCTGGACCTCGATCAGCGGGTACCCGATCGGCGTACTGGGCAACAACGGCCCCCTCATGTCGGAGTCCTCCGAAAAGGGCTCGCAGTTCATCCAGCTCTGCAACCAGATCGACGTGCCCATGCTGTTCCTGCACAACATCACCGGGTTCATCGTGGGGACGGACTTCGAGCACCAGGGGATCACCAAGCACGGCTCCAAGATGATCAATGCGGTCGCCAACTCCACGGTGCCGCACATATCGATCATCGTCGGCGCCTCCTACGGCGCCGGAAACTACGGCATGAGCGGCCGCGCGTACGAGACCCGGTTTTCCTACACCTGGCCGACCGCCAAGATCGCCGTCATGGGCCCGAAGCAGATGGCGGGCGTCATGACCATCGTCCAGCGGGCGGCGGCCGAGCGACGCGGCCTCGACTTCGACGAGGCGGCCAATGACCGGCGCGCCGAAACGGCGGAGTTCTGGGCGGAAGAGCGCTCGAAAGGTCTTTACGCCACATCCCGCGTCGCCGACGACGGCATGATCGACCCGCGCGACATGCGCACCGTCGCGGCCATCTCGCTGTCCGCCTGCCACAACAACAAGGTCGAAGGGACCAAGGAGTTCGGCACGTGGCGGATGTAGCGGCGATCCAGCCAATCCGCCGGCTGCTGATCGCCAATCGCGGCGAGATCGCGCGGCGTATTCAGCGCACGGCCCACGAGATGGGAATCGACACCGTCGCGGTGTACGCCGACGGGGATGTCTCGGCGCCTTTCGTGCGCGAAGCCGACATCGCGATCGCCCTGAAAGGCAATCTCCCCGCAGAAACCTACCTTGACGCCGGCAAGGTGCTCAAGGCCTGCAAGCGCGCCGGGGCGGATGCCGTGCATCCGGGTTATGGATTCCTTTCCGAGAACGCCAGCTTTGCGCGGAGCGTCGCCAGGGCGGGCTTGCGCTGGATCGGTCCCTCCGGCGATGCCATAGCAGCCGTTGGCGACAAGCTGGCCGCCAAGGCGCTCATGGAGGAACTTGGAGTGCCGACCCTGCCCGCACTCGAAGTGAAGGAAGGCCCGGGCCTGGCGGCGGCAGCGCGGGAGACGGGATTTCCATTGCTGGTCAAGGCCGCCGCCGGCGGAGGCGGCCGCGGCATGCGCATCGTGCAGGAGAGCGAAGATGTCGCCGAAGCCGTGGCGTCGGCCAGACGCGAGGCCCTTGCCGCTTTCGGCGACGGCACGGTGTTCCTCGAGCGCTGGCTCACGAAACCTCGGCACGTCGAAATCCAGATCCTGGGCGATAACCATGGCAACGTCGTCTACCTCTTCGAGCGCGAGTGCTCGATCCAGCGGCGCCATCAGAAGATCATCGAGGAGGCGCCGTCCCCCGCCGTTGACGCAACGATGCGCGCGCGGATGGGAGAAGCCGCGCTAACCGTGGCGAGAAGGATAGGCTACACGTCCGCGGGCACCGTGGAATTCCTGCTCGACGGAGACGACTTCTGGTTCCTCGAGGTCAACACCCGCCTGCAGGTAGAGCATCCCGTAACGGAAGCGATCACGGGCCTCGACATGGTCCGGGAGCAGATCCGCATCGCCGAGGGTGAACCGCTGGGATATGCCCAGGATGACCTGTCGATCACGGGCCACGCGATCGAGGCGCGGCTATACGCCGAGGACCCCTCGAACGATTTCCTCCCGGCAGGCGGTTCGGTACACGAGTGGCAGCCCGACGACGGCTCCGCGCGATTTGACTCCGGCATCGAGTCGGGCAGCGACATCAGCGTCGATTTCGATGCCATGATCGCCAAGGTCATCGTCGCGGCGCCAACCCGCCGCGAGGCTGCCGCGCGCCTTGCGAGGGCGCTGGAAAGAACGCGCCTGCAGGGTGTGACCAACAACCGGGACTTCCTCGTCGCAACGTTGCGCGAACCCGCCTTTCTCATCGGCGACACCACGACCGATTTCATTGATCGGGTCAGCCCCGGCCGGAGACGCGAGCTGTCCATGTCAGAAAAGCGCGACGCGCTCATCGCAGTGACCGTGTACGGGCAGGCCCGGCGAAGGGAGGGAGCGAAAGTCCTGGGGAACGTGCCGAGCGGCTGGCGCAACACTTTCATGCCGCCCGAGGCAGCGACCTTTCGGGTCGGCGACGTCGAAACCAGGGTCGAGTACCGGTCTCGAAGGGACGGCGCTTTCGATGTCTCCATCGGTGATAACGACTACCGGGTGACCGTGTTGAGCCAGGAAGCGGATGGGGTTGATATCGAAGTCGACGGCCGGCGCTTCTATGCGGCCATCAGTCAATGCGCCGATCAATGGCTGCTGCACGGCCCCGGTGGCGATATCGAGCTACTGGAATTGCCGCGGTTTCCGACAGGCTCTCACGCGGCCGTGGCTGGAGCGCTCGTGGCACCGATGCCGGGGAACGTCGCGAGCGTCCAGGTGGCGAACGGAGAAAGCGTCAGCCAGGGACAACTGCTGTTTACCCTGGAGGCGATGAAGATGGAGCACCGGATCACCGCCCAGAGGTCAGGGATAGTCTCCAGGATCCTCGTGGAAGCGGGCGACCAGGTGGATAACGGCGCACTGCTCGCGGTGCTGGAGGAAGATTGAGCGATGACAACCGATGCAACACAGTACGAAGTCAGGGGCGGCGCGGCCTGGATCACGCTGAACAGACCCGAAAACCGAAATGCGCTGTCCGCCGTGCTCGTTGGTGAACTCCACGAGCACCTGAGCGCTGCAAACGACAGCGATGCGGTGCGTTCGATCGTCATTACCGGCGCCGAGCCCGCGTTCTGCTCGGGCGCAGACTTGAAGAATCCGCCCGGCCAGATGATCGGCGGCCACCAATCCGTGCCGTATCACGAAGTGCTCATGTCGATCATGGAGAGCCCAAAGCCAGTCATCGCCGCGGTGAATGGGCCCGCCTTCGCCGGCGGTCTGGGTCTCGTTGGCGCCGCCGATATTGTCATCGCCGCCGAAGAGGCCGTTTTCGCGTTCAGCGAGGTGCGCATCGGGGTGATTCCAGCCGTGATCTCCGTGGTGTGCATTCCGAAGCTCGGGACGCACCACGCGATGAAGCTCTTTCTTACGGGAGAGCGGTTTACCGGGGCACAGGCGGTGGAGATGGGGCTGGCACACCAGGCAGTTCCCAAGGACCGCCTCGCCGCGGCCGTCCGCGATGTCATAGGGTTGATCGGTCTCGGCGGGCCCAATGCGGTGCCGGAGTGCAAGAAACTCGTGCGCCGGATGCCGACCCTCACGATCGAAGAGGGCTTTGAAGTAGCCGAACCGTGGAGCAAGCGGATGTTTGCTTCGGATGAAGGCACCGAAGGCATGGCCGCGTTCCGCGAGAAACGCGACCCTGGCTGGATCGGCGGAAATCGCTGAAGGCCAGCCAATCAATCAAGAAAATATGAAATAAAAGATTGATATTTGTTGATGTTGTTGTGCGTCTCCCTCCTGTGGAAAAGACCCGCAAAAGACTCATCCTGTAGGAAATTTCCGCCACGGGTTCGTGTGATATTCCGCTGTGGAACGGTTGTGATTTCGGGTATCGATTGGGGAAAAAGCCCCAGCACGACTTTTATCCACAGGTTGTGCTAGGGCAGTTCACAGCTTTTGCCATTCGGTCCATTTTCCGGGTCTGGGTCGTGCCGATGGATGACAGGTGCAAGTAATTGTTACTAAATAGAATATTCTTTGTGACCCAAGTTTTTTTGTACTTTCGTGTGCAGGACTGTTGCCATCGTGCTTAGAATTGGTCGCGAATTGAATTTTTCTGCGGAGCGGGGGGAATTTCCGTGGTGGCGGTGGTATGGCAGGAGTGCTTGGGAGGGTTGGTCGAGGAACTGAGTTCGCACGACTACAACACTTGGATCCGACCGTTGCAGGCGCGGGTCGACGAATCGAAACTGACCATCCTTGCACCGAACCGCTACGTGCGCGAAAGGGTCCAGGAAAAGTACCTGAGACGCATCGTCGAACTGGTCGAGTGGCATGGTGACCCCGCAAGTCCGCTGCGCGTCGAACTCGAGGTCGGCAGCGGGAACCGCCAGGCTGGAACCCCATTGCGGGCGGAGGGCGACCGGCACGATGAAGCGCTGAACAAGACCTTCACGTTCGATTCCTTCGTGAAAGGCACGTCGAATGAGCTTGCCGTCGCGACGGCAGATCAGGTGGCCAAGAACCCGGGACGATCCTACAACCCACTGCTCCTCTACGGTGGCGTCGGGCTGGGCAAGACGCACCTGATGCATGCGGTTGGCAATGAGGTTCTGCGCCGTTCGCCGAGCATCCGGGTCACGTACCTTCATTCCCAGGTCTTTGTGCAGGAAATGGTGCGGGCGTTGCAGACGGGAACCATGCAGGCTTTCACGCAGTACTATCGAAAAGCCGATATCCTGCTGATCGACGACATCCAGTTTTTTGCCCACAAGGCCCGATCTCAGGACGAATTCTTCCATGTTTTCAATGCGTTATTTGAACAGCGCCGACAGATGGTGCTGACCTGCGACCGGTATCCGCGAGACATCGAGGGGCTTGAGGAACGATTGAGGTCCCGCTTTGTCTGCGGCGTGTCCGCGGAGGTGGACCCGCCCGACCTAGAGACGCGCGTAGCGATTCTGAAGAAGAAGGCAGAGATAGAGGGCTATGACCTGGATGACGAAGTGGCGTTCTTCGTTGCCGACCACATTCGCTCCAATGTTCGCGAACTGGAGGGGGCCCTGCGCAGGATTCATGCGTACGCCCGTTTCACGGGCTTGCGCATCACGGTGGAGCAGGTGCGCGAGGCCCTGCGGGATCTGCTGGCGATCCATGATCGCCAGGTCAGCATCGACAACATCCAGGGGGTCGTGGCCGAGTACTACCAGATCAGGAAGTCGGACCTGCTATTGCGACGCAAGACGCGGACCATCGCCAGGCCGCGGCAGATGGCCATGCACCTCGCCAAGGAGTTGACCAAACACTCGTTGCCGGAGATCGGCGAGGCATTTGGCGGGCGGGACCATACGACCGTGCTGCATGCCCATCGAAAAATCACCGAACTGAAGCAAAGCAGCAGCGATATCGCAGAGGACTACCGGAATCTCAACCGGCGCCTGATGAGCTAAAACTAGGAACGAAGCATGAAGTTCAGCACTGATCGAGGGACGTTGCTGAAGGCCCTCTCGATGGTTGCGGGCGTCGTGGAACGACCGCAGCAGACCCAGGGGATTCTTCCGGTCCTTTCGCACCTCCTGTTCAACTGCGACGACCAAGGCCTGTCGATCACCGGCACCGACCTTGAAGTCGAACTGAACGTGCGCATAAGCGAAGGAGTCGAAGTAGAGCAACCCGGTCGGGCGACCGTGCCGGGCCGCAAACTGGCGGAGATCTGGCGATCATTGCCCGAAGACGCGCCAGTTTCGGTGGAAACCGGCGACCAGGCGACCGTGCGCTCCGGGCGAAGCCGGTTCCAGCTGGCGACGCTGCCCGAGGAAGAGTATCCGTCCGTCGACACCGGGGGTGAGGGGGAAACCCGCCTGTCAGTGGCACCGGGGGATTTGCGGCGCTTGATGGACCGGACAAGCTTTGCCATGGCGCAGCAGGACGTTCGGTACTATCTCAACGGGTTGCTGTTCGAGGTCACCGAAAGCCACATCCGCACGGTCGCGACAGACGGACATCGTCTGGCGATGTGTACGTTGCCTGGTGGTGCGCAAGGGGCGGAACGGGTACAGGTGATCGTTCCCCGCAAGGGCGTCGTGGAACTGGGCAGGCTCCTCGCAGATGCCGAAGATTCAGTGGAGATTTCCTTGGGGATGAACTACTTGCGGGCAGAGAACTCGGGCTACACGCTGACGACGAAGTTGGTGGAGGGAAAGTTCCCGGACTACGCCACGGTCATTCCCAGCGCCGGAGAGCGCCAGCTATCCGGTAGTCGCGAGACCTTGCGGCAATCGTTTCTGAGGGCGGCGATTATTGGCAGCGACCAACGCCGCGTTGCGCCCCTGGTGAGGCTAAAGATCGAAGAGGATCGCCTGGTCGTGACGGCCAACAACGCCGAGACGCAGGAAGAAGCGGAGGAAGAAGTCCCCGTCGACTACCAGGGGGACGCATTCGAAATCGGATTCAATGTCGACTATCTCCAGGACGTCCTTGGGGTGGTGGATACGGAAGACGTCCGGATTTCCATATCCGACGGGGGCGGAAGCGCCTTGATCGAAACCGGCGATTCGGAAGAATCGGTGTTCGTCGTGATGCCGATGCGCCTATGACGAAGTGATCGTCGAGCGCCTGGAGCTCAGAAACTTCCGAAACATCGCGGCCGCCACCCTCGAACTGTCGCCGCATTTCAACTTCCTTATCGGACCCAATGGGGCGGGGAAGACGGTTGTTCTCGAAGCGCTGCACCTCCTGCTTCGCGGCCGTTCTTTCAGAACTCACAGGGTATCGTTGCTGATCCGCCTCGGTGAACGGGAGCTGGCCGCGCAGGCGCTCTGCCAAGACGCCCTCCGCGGCCGCGAGCGTATTTCGTTGACGAAGGACCGCGGCAACCGCACCGAATTGCGCGTGAACGAAGAGCCCATCAAACAGATATCCGCCGTAGCGGGACTGTTGCCGCTCCAGGTGCTGCTTCCCGACCTCGCCGACCTCGCATTCGGAGGGCCACAGGGGCGGCGACAATGGCTGGACTGGGGCACGTTTCACGTGAAACACGATTACATTGACGTGTTGCGACGCTACATGCGGGTATTGCGGCAGCGCAATGCGCTGCTCAGAAGCAGAGAGGCGCGAACGCTCGACACGTGGACGGATCGCATGATCGAGGCGGGGGAACATGTGATCGAGGCGCGCTCGGAATACCTGGAAGCAGTACGGGAGCCGCTTGGTTCCTGCATCGAGG
Source organism: Gammaproteobacteria bacterium (assembly GCA_026706665.1). Taxonomy (GTDB): domain Bacteria; phylum Pseudomonadota; class Gammaproteobacteria; order Pseudomonadales; family Azotimanducaceae; genus VXNE01. Next base: position 13,365 of record JAPOYI010000069.1, read on the forward strand.
CGCTGGCACCCGGTCTCGATATTCGCGTACGGCACTATCCGGGATTTGAGGGTGATTCTCTCGCTGAAGAGGTAGGCGCGCGGACCCCTGGCGATGTAAAATTGGGGTTCACGCAAGTTGGACCGCACCGGGCCGACGTTCGGCTCGAAGCGGGCGACAACGCGGCCGCTGGCGTGCTATCTCGCGGTCAGGGCAAGCTCGTGGCGAGCGCCATGAGAATCGGCCAGGCGAGGGGATTGCTCACCGACCAGTCGCGGCCAAGCCTGTTTTTGATCGATGACGTGTGGACAGAACTCGACGACGATCACAGCGCGCGATTTATGCGGCTACTCGACGGAATGGGGTGTCAGATTCTGGCGACATCAACGCATGAACCCGTGGCAGCGCGAAGCGTTGCGGCGGATAGGGTCCGCGTGTTTCACGTGAAACGCGGCGAGATCACTCCTGCACGCCCCGCCCAATAAGGCACTGGTATGGCAACGTACGACTCCGAGAACATCAAGGTACTGCGCGGCCTGGACCCGGTGCGGAAGCGTCCGGGCATGTACATCGGCGATACCGACGATGGCACCGGCCTGCATCACATGGTGCAAGAACTCGTCGATAACTCGATCGATGAAGCCCTTGAAGGCTATTGCGACGAGGTCAGGGTGATCCTCCACCCGGGAGAAGCCGTGACGGTGATCGACAACGGCCGCGGCATCCCCGTCGACATCCACTCGGAGGAAGGCGTGTCCGCCGCCGAAGTCATCATGACGACCCTGCACGCGGGTGGGAAGTTCGACGAGAGCAGCTACAAGGTGTCCGGAGGATTGCACGGCGTCGGCGTGTCGGTCGTGAACGCCTTGTCGGATGAATTTCGCCTGACCGTGCATCGCGATGGGCAGACGTTCCAGCAAACTTATCGCCGGGGAGACCCGGTGGCGCCGTTGGCGGCGGTGGGAGAAACGGACCTGCATGGAACGGAGTGTTACTTCCGGCCCTCTTCGGAGACCTTCCGCAACATCAAGTTTCATTACGACATCCTGGCGAAGCGGCTGCGGGAGCTCGCGTTCCTCAATTCGGGAATCGCCATCTGGTTGATCGACGAGCGCGCCGGCAAGGAAGAGCGCTTTCTCTACAAGGGGGGCCTGAAGGCGTTCGTCGAATACCTGAACCACAACAAGACGCCGCTGAACGAAATGGTGCACTTCTCCACGATGCGGGAAGACGGCATCGGCGTCGAAGTCGCCATGCAGTGGAACGATGGCTTCCAGGAGCAGGTATTCGCCTACACCAACAATATCCCCCAGGGCGACGGGGGGACCCATGTCGCAGGCTTCCGAACCGCGTTGACGCGGACCCTGAACCAATATATCGATCGGGAAGGGCTCGCGAAGAAGGACCAGGTCGCGACCACGGGCGACGATGCGCGGGAAGGCCTGGTGGCGGTCATATCCGTCAAGATCCCCGATCCGAAATTCTCATCGCAAACGAAGTCAAAGCTGGTCTCGAGCGAAGTAAAGGGAGCGGTCGAGCAGGAACTGGGGCGACAGTTCTCCGAATATCTCGACGAGCATCCGAACGACGCGCGAACCGTCGTGACAAAGATGATCGATGCGGCCCGGGCGCGCGAAGCGGCGCGCAAGGCCAGGGAAATGACCCGCCGGAAGAACGCGCTGGACATCGCCGGGTTGCCCGGGAAGCTGGTGGACTGCCAGGAAAAGGACCCGGCGCTGTCGGAACTTTACCTGGTGGAGGGGGATTCCGCGGGTGGGTCGGCAAAACAGGGCCGGGATCGTCGTACCCAGGCGGTCCTGCCGCTCAGGGGCAAGATTCTCAATGTCGAGAAGGCGCGTTTCGACAAGATGCTGTCATCGCAGGAAGTGGGGACGCTGGTGACGGCCCTGGGTTGCGGAATCGGGCGCATGGAGTTCGATCTCTCGAAGCTGCGCTACCACCGCATCATCATCATGACGGATGCCGATGTCGACGGCTCCCACATACGAACGCTCCTCCTGACGTTCTTTTTCCGCCACATGGCGGAACTGATCGAACACGGCCACGTGTATATTGCCCAGCCGCCCCTGTACAAGATCAAGCGTGGCCGGCAGGAGCAGTACGTCAAGGACGACGCGGAACTCGACAGCTATTTCCTGCAGTCCGCGCTGGAGAACACGAAGCTGCATGTGAATGCGGACGCGCCGGCCATGGCGGATACGTCTCTTGAAGCGCTCGCGCAGCGGTACCAGTACCTTCTCGGGCTTCTGAAGGCGCTCTCCCGGCGATACCCCCTGGCGGTGACCGGAGCGCTGCTCGACGTGCCGCGCCTCAACCTTGCCGATCTCACCCGCGAAGCAAAGGTCCGGGAATGGACCGATAACTTCGCAAATCGGTTGAAGGAAATCGAACCCACCTACACGGCGGACGTGGAATACGATGCGCAGCACCACATCTTCTGTCCGCGGGTCCGGGTCACGACCTATAGCGGCACGGTGGATACGCTCCTGGGATACCAGTTCTACGTGTCGAGGGAGTACGCGGAACTGGCCGCTCTCGCCGATGACCTGGACGGCTTGCTCGAAGATGGGGCATTCGTTGCCAGGGGAAGCCGCACCGAACGGGTGGGAACATTCTCGCAGGCGTTTGAGTGGATGCTGAGCGAGGCGCGCCGGGGCGTGGACCTTTCGCGCTACAAGGGTCTTGGGGAAATGAACCCGGAGCAGCTTTGGGAAACCACCATGGACCCCGAGGAGCGGCGCATGCTGCTCGTGACGGTCGACGATGCGGTGGCTGCGGACCAGATGTTCACGACCCTGATGGGTGACCAGGTGGAGCCGCGCCGGGCGTTCATCGAAACCAACGCACTGTCAGTGGTCAACCTGGACATCTGAGCCTGGCGGAGCCTGCCGCTCCAGCTCAGACATCTCGCGCCGCAGCCATTTCTCTGCCAAATTATTGATTTTTTGGGCCTTTTCCCCTTCGGTTTCGATGGGGGGCGAGATCCGGACCTCGATGGTTCCCGGGTTCTTCATGAACCGGTGCGCGGGCCAGTAGCGCCCGCCGTCGTGCGCTACCACCACCACCGGAGCTCCGGTGGTGGATGCGAGGGCGGCGCCGCCCGGGTGGAAGCGGCCCTGCTTGCCCCAGGGCATTCGGGTGCCTTCGGGAAACAGCGTTACCGAGAATCCGGCCGCCATTCGTTCGGCGCCAGTCTTCATGAGCTGCCTGAAAGCACCGGCCCGGGCATGGCGGTTGATCGCGATCGGCTTCAGCAAAGAGAAGGCCCAGCCGAAGAACGGTATCCATAGCAACTCGCGCTTGATCAGGGTTGTCTGCGGGCTCAGCAGCGTCTGTGCGAAAAGGGTGTCCCAGGTGCTCTGGTGCTTGACCAGCAGGATGCAGGGCGTGTCCGGCAGGTGTTCTCGGCCCCGAACCTGCACCTGGATCCCGCAGGCGATGGCGAGCCACCACAATACGAAGCGTGTCCAGGCGCCAATGACGAATGAGAACCGGGCCTTGGGCGGCATCGACCACGCGACCACCACGGACAGGCTCCCCCAGATGATCGTCGCGAGGATGTACCCCAGGTAGAAGAGCGCAGCTCGTGCGGCGGGAATCAGCATCATGCCAGCTGGTTGGCCAGATTTGACCTGTATATCATTTCCCGATGCGGCCCTGGACGAGGGGCAAACCGGTATCGGACATGGCTGCTTCTCGGGGCTTTGGGAAACTTGCAGCATACAGGCGCGCGCCTGGAAGGGTAACCGGATGAAGCACGCTCTCGGCCGATGCCTGGTCGCGATTCTCCGCGTCATGGCTTGCCTCCCGCTGCGGGCGGCGCGAGCGGCCGGGACGGTCATCGGCGCGACGGCGTGGCGGCTGCGGACCAGGCCCGCGCGCATGACCGCCTTCAATGTGGATGCGTGTTTCCCGCACCTGACTTTCGAGCAGCGCAGGGAGCTTTGCCGGCGCAGCCTGATCGAAACAGGGAGATTGGTCGCGGAAACGGGGTTTGCCTGGTACGCCAGGCGGGGCGCGTTCGAGCGACGTGTCCGTATCGTGGAAGGCGCGGAACTGATGAGCAGGCCTGCCACGGAAGGCCTGCTCATCCTCATGCCGCATTTGGGCAACTGGGAGATTCTTGCATACGTATTTGGCGGGTCGAACGTGGCGTGCCTCTATACGCCCCCGAGGGTCCCCGGGCTGGAGAGGGAGATGATCCATGGGCGAGGCAGATGGGGGATCAGGGCAGTGCCAGCCGACATGGGCGGGTTGCGCGCGTTGAAACGCGCCCTCAATACCGGGGGCGCCGTAGGAATCCTGCCGGACCAGACGCCTTCGCCCGAGGCGGGAGTGCGAGCTCCATTCTTCGGTCACGAGGCCATCACGATGACGCTTGCCCACCGCTTGCTGACGGAACGGACGCGCGCGGTCATCGCCACCGCGCAGAGGACAGCCAGCGGTTTCGATGTCCGCATCGCGCTGGCGGATGACGGGATCCGCGACCCGGACCCGGTGGCAAGCGCCACCGCGATGAACGCCGCGATCGAAAAGGAAGTGCTTCGGGAACCCGCCCAGTACCAGTGGGAGTACAACCGGTTCCGGCACACCTTGCGCTGACGCGGGATTCTCGCAAATAAGATGTTATGAATCAGTTGGTTAGAAGGAGAGCAGCGCGTCCTTGCGGGCGTCTGTTGCTCGTGGCCTCCTTGATGCTCCTCGCCCGCACCCCGGACAGAACCGAAGTCTCTCTTCCCATCAATGAATTCGTATCCATGAAATAGTGGAAGTTCAGTTCCCGCTCGGCCGGCTTGTGCCAACGGAGAACCCCGCCCGGGCAGGCACCATTCAGCTGCGCCAGTACGAGGGCGTCAACAGCACCAGCAGGGTGAAGATCTCGAGTCTCCCGAGGAGCATGGTGAAGATGAGCAGCCATTTCGTCACGGTCGGCAGATCGGCATAGTTGACGGCGACCGAGCCGAGCCCGGGGCCCAGGTTGTTTAGGCATGCGCCGACCGCGGAGAAGGCTGTAGTGAAGTCGAGGTCCGAAACTGCCAGCAGCAGGCAGACCATCCCGAGAAAGATCATCATGTAGGCAGCGAAGAAGCCCCAGATGCTGTCGACGACCCGGTCTGGAATGACATCCCTGCCCAGTTTCAGGGGGAACACGCCATTGGGGTGGATCAGCCGCCGAATCTCCCGCACTCCCTGGCGGAAGATGAGGAGCATTCTCATCATCTTTATGCCGCCGGCGGTGGATCCGGCGCAGCCGCCCGCGAAGGCGGCGAAGAGCAGCAGGAACGGGGCAAAGGAGGGCCACGCGCTGAAGTTGGCAGTGGTGAACCCGGTCGTGGTGGTGATGGAGACCGCGTGGAATATGCCGTCGCGCAGGGGATCGTCAGCGGCACCGGGATGCCGGAGGAGAACCCAGACCACAAGGACGGAAACGCCGAACAGGGCGCCCAGGTAGGTACGTACTTCCATGTCCTGGAAATACCGTCCGGGCGAGCGCCAGGCGAGAAAGTGCAGGCCGAAGTTGATGCCGGAAACGATCATGAAAAAGATGGCGACGGCTTCCACCGCGGGGCTGGCGAAGTAGCCGAGGCTTGCGTCATGGGTCGAGAACCCGCCGATCGCCACGGTGGAAAAGGCGTGGCAGATGGCGTCGAACGGCGACATTCCGGCGATCCAGTACGCCAATCCGCAAGCCAGCGAGATGCTGAAGTAGATCAGCCACAGCGACTTTGCGGTCTCGGCGATGCGAGGCCGGAGCTTGGTGTCCTTGATCGGTCCGGGCGACTCGGCGCGGTAGAGCTGCATGCCGCCCACGCCGAGCATCGGCAATACGGCGACCGCAAGCACGATGATGCCCATGCCCCCCAGCCACTGCAGGAGCTGTCGATAGAAAAGGATGGATCGCGGCAGCTCATCGAGCCCCGCAATGACCGTCGCCCCCGTTGTCGTCAGCCCGGAAAGGGACTCGAAGGCGGCATCGGTGAACGATTCGGCGAGGCTCGGCGCGAGGTACATGGGCAGCGCGCCGAACAGTCCAAGACCGACATAGAACAGCACCGTAATGAGGAAACCCTCGCGGCTTCGAAGCTCAGCCTCGCCGCGTCCGGCGAGCCAGAGCACAGCGCCGCTCGCGACCGTGATGCAGAACGCGGTCAGGAATGTCCGCAGGGTGTCCTCGCCGTAAATCAGCGCAACGACCACCGGCAGCAGCATGGCGATGCTGAACAGGCAAAGGAGCACGCCGGTGGTGCGAAGGATTACGCCGAAGTGCATGAATGCTTGGCTAGATGAAAGAGGGGTCTGCCTGGAACAGGCGACCGACCTCCGCGATGCGGCGTTTGCGCCTGTCGGTGAGGAACAGGATGACGTGGTCCTCGGGCTCGATCACGACGTCGCCATGGGCGATCAACACCTCGTCCCCGCGGACTATGGCGCCGATGGTCGTGCCCCCGGGAAGCGGCAGGTTGTCGAGGCGTTTGCCGATGACCTTGCTGCTCTTCGCGCCGCCGTGGACCACGGCTTCCATGGCCTCTGCAGCGCCGCGCCGAAGGGTATGGACCTGCGTCACGTCGCCGCGTCGCACGTGCGCGAGAATCATCCCGGTGGTGGCCAGTTGCGGCGAGATGGCGATGTCGATGTCCCGGCCCACGACGAGGTCGACGTAGGCGGGCTTCCCGATCAGCGTCATCACCTGCCTGACACCCAGGCGCTTGGCGAGCAGCGAGGACATGATATTGAGCTCGTCGTCGTTCGTTAACGCGCAGAACACGTCGACCCGCTCTATGTTCTCCTGCAATAGCAGTTCCCTGTCGGTGGCATCGCCGAAGATCACCACAGCGGACTCGAGACGTTCTGCGAGCTCGCGGGCCCGGCCTTCGTCCTGTTCGATCACCTTCACGGAGAAGTTGGATTCGATTGCCCCGGCCAGATATTCCCCGATACGCCCGCCGCCCGCGACAAGAACCCGCCGGTAGGGGCGTTCCACCTGCCGCAGCGCCGCCATGACGTCGGTGATGTGTTCGGTCGCGGCGATGAAGAAAACCTCGTCGTCTACCTCTATCGTCGTGTCTCCCTCGGGCAGGATGGCGCGGTCGCGGCGAAATATGGCTGCGACGCGGGTGTCCGAATTCGGAATACGCCGTCGCAGTTGGCGTATCTGGCGCCCTACAAGCGGGCCATACTCGTGTGCGCGCATGGCAACGAGCTTGACGCGGCCGCTGGCGAAATCGAGGACCTGCAGGGCGCCGGGCCTTTGCAGGAGTTCCTTGATCTGGTCCGTAACGACCCGCTCGGGATTAATGACGAAATCGATCGGCATGTGTTCGCTGCTGAACAGGCTCGAGCGCTCGTGGAACGCGTCCTCGCGAATGCGGGCGATCTTTCGCTCGGTCTGGAACATCGTGTAACTGACCTGGCAGGCAACCATGTTGACTTCGTCGTAAGGCGTCACGGCGATCAGCATGTCTGCATCCTCGATGCCGGCCCTGCGCAGGACATCGGGCCTCGCGGCGTGACCCTGCACCGTGCGGATGTCGAGGCGCCGGCGGAGTTCCTCCAGGCGGGTGTGGTCGATATCCACCACCGTGATGTCGAACGCTTCGCTGGCAAGGTGCTCCGCCAGCGTGCCTCCCACCTGGCCGGCGCCGAGAATAAGGATGTTCATGCGGTGCTGGCCTTGTCGATCAGGGCAAAGAAAAATCCGTCCGCGCCGTTCCTGCACGGGAGGAGCAGGCGGCCATGGCCTGCATCAAAGCCCCATTTCGCGCGAATCTTCCGAGCCTTCGCATCCGGAGTCTGTTGTAGGAATCCAGCCACTACGTCCTGGTTCTCTGCGGGCAATATGGAACAGGTACAGTAAAGCAGCGTGCCGCCGCTTGAAAGCGTCGGCCATACGCCCTCGAGCAGTGCGCGCTGCTGCTCGGCCATGCGCGCGAGGGCATCCGGGCGGCGGTTGACCTTGATGTCGGGATGGCGGCGCAGCGTGCCTGTGCCGGAACAGGGAACGTCGAGCAGAACGGCGTCAAAGGGCTCGCCGTCCCACCATGCGCTACCGGTTGCATCGCCGGCCATGACATGGTGAAAGGTGTGACCCAGGCGTCGGGCCTCCCGCTTGAGGTGGCCAAGCCGCGCTTCGTCCCGGTCGAGCGCCGAGACCTGGAGCGACGGGTCGCGTTCCAGCAGATGGAATGCCTTGCCGCCGGGGGCGGTACAGGCGTCGAGCACCATGGCGCCCGGCGACGGATCGAGCAATGCGGCGGCAAGCTGGGCGCCGTCGTCCTGCACGGCCACGCATCCGGGTTCGTATCCCGGCAGCTCGCGTACCGGGATGGGCCGCTCGAGAATGAGCGAGCCGGGCGCGATTCCGGGTCGGTGTTCAAGGCCTTGCGCATCGAGTTTCGAGGCGTATCGGCGAGGGTCCGTCCTGGCGCGGTTGACTCGCAGCGCCATGGGCGCGCGACTGTTGTTGATCTCGAAGAGTTCCGGACAGGCCTGGGGATACGCAGCTTCCAACGCGTCGATGAGCCACTGGGGATGGTCGTGCCGCGCCTCGTCCGTGGCGTGGCTCGGGGAGGTCCTTGCGATGCGCCTCAAGACGGCATTGAGGAGCGGGCGCGCCCAGGGCTTGCGCAAGGCCGCTGTGGCGGCGACGGTCTCGGAGACGGCGGCGTGGGGCGGAATCCCGGTGTGGCGCACCTGGTATGCGCCGACCATGAGAAGCGCGTACAGATCCTGGTCGCTCTTGCGCAGGGGACGCGCGAGACATGCGTCCACTTCCGCCCGCACCGAAAAGTACCTGCGGCAGGTACCGTAGGCGAGTTCCGTCAGGAGGGAAGGTGCGCCCGGCTCGATGACGTCGCGCAGCGCGCGCCCCCGGCGGACGGCGGCAAGGGCATGCGCCGCCTTGGCCCGGAGGTCAGCCGGCGACATCGAGACACACGCCGGTGGCAAAGATCTGCGGGTAGCCGTTCGCGGCGTCCCGGGCGGACATCGCTCGGCCGCTGCCGCGGGAGAGCCGAACGGTCTGGAGCAGAAGCGCGTCCTCTCCGCATGCGACGGCGACTCCGTCGCGCCGCTTCGAGACGGTCCCGGCTTTCGGCGCTGCGCCTTGTGCGCCCGTTGTGCGCAGGGGAACTGCCTCCAGCACCAATACGCGTTCGCCGCCGACTGTCGTGTAGGCGGTGCGGCGATGCACCAGCGCGCGTACCTGGCGGGCGATGCTCCTGGCAGGGCGCCGCCAGTCGATCCTGGCATCGGCGTCCTCGAGCTTTGGCGCGAGCGTAGCCTCGGCGTCGTTCTGGGCAACGGGCTCGAGTGCGTCAAACCGCTCCAGGGCTTCGAGGAGCGCCCCGGCGCCGAGGTCCGCAATGTCAGCCGTCAGGGAAATGCCGGTGTCCGTGTCGCGGATGGGGATGGACCGGGACAGGAGTAATGGCCCCGTGTCGAGACCCGCGTCCATCCGCATGATGCTGACTCCTGTCGACGCGTCGCCCGCCATGATGGCGCGCTCGACCGGCGCGGCGCCCCGCCAGCGTGGCAGCAGCGAGGCATGGACGTTGACGCAGCCACGCGCCGGGGCATCGAGCGCCGCCTGGGGGAGCAGCAGTCCGTACGCGGCCACGACCAGCATGTCGAGGCCGGAAAGGGATGTCAGTTCGTGCTCGATGCGGTTGGGAGTCCTCAACGCCAAACCCTCGGCCTCGGCCAGGATGCGAACGGCGCTCTGGGCCAGTCTGCGGCCCCGGCCCGCCCGCCGGTCGGGTTGCGTGAGCACGAGGCGCACCTCGTGCCTGGAGTCGATCAGGGCTTGGAGGATGCGGGCGGCGAAGCTGGGCGTGCCGGCAAAACCGAGGTTCAACGTCGGACGCGGTTCTCGCGCTGTTGTTTCGCGAGTTTCTTTCGTATTCGGCCGCGTTTCAGGTTCGAGAGATAGTCGACGAAGAGCTTCCCGTCGAGATGGTCGCACTCGTGCTGGATGCACACGGAAAGGTACCCGTCCGGCTCGAGCGAAAAGGCCTCGCCCCGTTCGTCCATGGCGCTGACGCGAATCCTGTCCGCGCGCGACACCGCCTCGTAGAAACCGGGAATCGACAGGCAGCCTTCTTCCAGCCGTTGCATCCCGTCGACGATCTCGACTTCCGGGTTGATGAATACGTGGGGTTCGTTCCGCTCCTTCGAGACGTCGACCACGATGATTCGCTTGTGAACATCGACCTGGCTTGCGGAAAGCCCCACTCCCGGCGCCGCGTACATGGTCTCGAACATGCTGGCGACAAGTTGGCGAGTCTCGTCGGTCACCTCGACCACCGGTTGCGCGCGCGTGCGCAGCCGGGGGTCCGGGTATTGCAGGATCGGGAGTAACGCCATTGCCTCGGCCGTGTCGTCGCCAATGACTGCAATTCTAAGGGCTGTTGTCCTACTTGCCCAATGGCTCTCGGCCTACACGAATCAACGGCGCTAACGGGCAACACCATGCGCCAGCGCGTACCGACGCGGCGTTCCAAACGCGGTACAAATTCCGGGGTCATGAAGTGTCTTGCCAGATCGGCCCTGCCTGAACGGCTGGCCGCGATTCCGGACCCGCCGAACAGGCTGTATGTCCGCGGCGCGGCGGACGTGTTGCGCGAACCGGGAGTGGCCATTGTCGGGAGCCGCAGGGCCACCCGCGCGGGCCGGGATTTCGCCCATGCGCTCGCGCGGGAACTGGCCGCTGGGGGGCTCGTGGTGGTCAGCGGGCTAGCCTACGGAATTGATGCGGCCGCGCATCGGGGTGCCCTGGCGGCGCCGGGAAGGACGGTCGCGGTGCTCGGCAGCGGCCTGGACCGGGTCTATCCGCAGGCGCACGAGAGGCTTGCGCAGGAGATCCTGGCAAACGACGGAGCGGTGGTCAGCGAATACGCCCCGGACGCGGGACCGCGCAAACACCGGTTTCCGGAACGCAATCGGCTGATCAGCGGTCTGACGCTGGGCGTGGTGATCGTGGAGGCGACGACGCGAAGCGGTTCATTGATCACGGCGCGGATGGCGGCCGAGCAGGGGCGCGAGGTAATGGCGGTGCCGGGGCCGGTGACGAGCCCCCTGGCAGGGGGTTGCCACCGGCTCCTGAAGAGCGGCGCGGCATTGATCGAAGACGCTGACGATGTCCTCTTTGCGATCGGTTACGAACGCGTGGACGCCTCGAGCCGGCAGTCGGCGGCCCCGCCGGCGGAGCTTGCCGGGGTGCTGGATTGCATCGGGCCGGACACCACCACGCTGGATCGCGTCGTGGGGGTTACCGGCATGACTCCCGAGGCCGCGTCGGAAGCGCTGGTGCAGCTGGAACTGCTGGGGTTTGTCGCAGCCCATCGGGGGGGATATATTCGCGCCTTTCCCTGAACGTTTGGAGGGCGGGATGTCCTGGGTGGCGATATTGATGGGTTCGGAATCGGATTGGCCGACGATGCGCGGATGCGCGGACGTCCTGGCGGACCTCGACGTAGGCTACGAGGTGCGCGTGACGTCGGCACACCGTACACCGGTGGCCACCGCGGAATATGTCGCCGACGCGTTGTCACGGGATTGCGGAGTCTTCGTTTGTGGTGCGGGAATGGCGGCGCACCTCGCGGGAGCGGTCGCCGCGCAGACGGTGCGTCCGGTTATCGGCGTCCCCATCGCGAGCGGTCCGCTTTCGGGATTCGATGCGCTGCTCTCCACCGTCCAGATGCCGAGCGGCATTCCCGTCGCGACGGTGGCCGTGGGCGGCGCCAAGAACGCCGGCTACCTCGCGGCGCAGATCATCGCTGCAGGCGATGCGGCGTTGTCCGGGCGACTGGGCGATGACCGGGAGACCAACCGCCAGGGTGTGGCGCGCCAGAACGCGTCGGTGCAGGAGGACCTCGCTGGCGACAGCGGCTAGTACTGGCCCTTGACCGGCACATCGACCAGGCATCGGCGCGAGGCGTCGTGCCGCATCGGGGCGATCCTCGATCTCAAGACCGCGGCCGATGTCATCGTCGGGGGTGGCGTCGTGGCGCATGCCCTTGAGGGAGTCTGGGGTCTGGCCTGCGACCCCTTCGACGAGCAGGCGGTGGAAAGGGTATTGCGGATCAAGCGCCGCCTGCACGACAAGGGACTCCTCGTCGTCGCATCCTCTGCCCGTTTCTTCGAGGAAGAACTGGCGGGCCTGACTGCCCTGGCGCGGCGCACCGTCACCGAGAGCTGGCCGGGAGCGGAAACCTGGGTCGTCGAGACGCGGCGCTTTCCCCGCTGGATTACGGGCGGCAGGCCGACTGTCGCAATCCGCGTTCCCGGCCACAGACAGGCCAGGGCGTTGGCGGGGCTGTGTGGCGGCCCCATCGTCTCCACCTCGGCCAATATCAACCGGTTCCCGCCGGCAACCACGGAACTGCGGGCGCGCAAGCACTTCCAGCGCCGGGTCGATTTCATCCTGCCCGGTTCCACGAACAACCTGCAGGGCCCTTCCCGCATACGCCTTGCTGCCGATCAAAGCGTGCTGCGGTGATGGACCGCTATGCTGTCGTAGGCAATCCCGTCGCGCATAGCGTGTCGCCCCGGATACATGCCATCTTCGCGGCGGCAGCGGGCCAGGAATTGCGCTACGAGAAGATCCTTGCGGAAGAATTCGTCTCGGCGGCGGACGCATTCTTCGAACACGGCGGTCGGGGCCTCAACGTCACCCTCCCCTTCAAGCAGGACGCGTTCGGCTGGGTGGACCGTGTGGACGACGCGGCGCGCGAGGCGGAGGCCGTGAACGTGGTGGCGCACGACGACGATGGCTATTCGGGATACAACACGGACGGCATCGGCCTGGTGCGAGACCTGCGGGACAACCTCGGACTTTCGCTCAATGGCCGGCGCATTCTTGTCCTGGGCGCCGGCGGCGCGGTGCGGGGCGTCCTTGGCCCGTTGTCCCGCACCGGCGCGGACGAGCTTGTGGTGGCGAATCGCACCGAGAGCAGGGCGCGCGTCTTGCGGCAGGTCTTTCCGAACATCGGCGCCGCCTCACTGGCTGACGTGCGGGGCGCTTACGACCTCGTGATCAACGGCACATCCGCCGGGTTTGCCGGAGAGGTTCCCGACATCGACCCCCAGGCAGTTCGAAACGCCTTCTGCTATGACATGTCCTACGCGCCGGGAAGCGATACCCCCTTTTGCGCCTGGAGCCGTGCACATGGCGCCGCGGGCGTCAGCGGCGGATTGGGGATGCTTGTCGAGCAGGCGGCGGAGACGTTCTTGCTGTGGCGCGGCGTGCGGCCGCCGACCGCGGGCGTCGTGGCTGCGCTGGATCGTGGATAGGGCCATGGGTACGGGTAAGTGAAAGGGCTTGTTCTCAGCGGCGTCGCGCTGGCGGCGGTCGTGGTGGTACTGGGCGCCTTTACGCGGCTTGTGGATGCGGGTCTGGGATGCCCGGACTGGCCGGGCTGCTACGGTTTCCTGTCGGTGCCGGTGTCCGAAGAAGATGTTGCGGCGGCGGAAGCGTTGTTCCCTGGCTCGCCCGTGGAGCAGGACAAGGCCTGGACGGAAATGGTGCACCGGTATTTCGCCGCCGGGCTCGGATTGCTGGTGCTGGCGATGGCGGCGGTTGCCTGGCGGCAACGCAGGCCGATGGCTATCCCTGTTGCGCTCGTGGTGCTGGTCATTGCGCAAGGCATCTTCGGGGCGTGGACCGTTACCCTGAAGCTCTGGCCGCAGGTCGTGACCGTGCATCTTCTGGGCGGGTTCGGAACGCTTGCGCTGCTCTGGGTTTATGCCATGAGGGTCGGCGCGGTGCCTTCATGGCCGGTGCCGGGGAACTTGGCGCGCCCCGCAGCGGTGGCGATCGGGCTCGTGGTGTTGCAGGTCGCCCTCGGCGGGTGGACATCGTCGAACTACGCGGCGCTCGCGTGCCCGGATTTCCCAACCTGTCACGGGAGCCTGTTGCCGGACATGGACTTGTCCGCCGGTTTCAACCTGGCGCAGGACGTGGGCCCCAATTACCTCGGCGGCACGATGACCAGCGACGCGCGCGTGGCCATTCAGATGACGCATCGGCTCGGCGCGGTTGTCGTGCTGCTGGCCGTTGGCTGGCTCGCGTTTCGCCTGTCCGGGCCGATTCGGTGGACAATCTCGGGGGTTCTCGTGGTCCAGTTCGGTCTGGGCGTGGCCAATGTGCTGGCACAATTGCCCCTGGCGGTGGCGACACTGCACAATGCAGGCGCCGCACTATTGCTGCTGGCCGTGATTACGGTATACGCTGCATCGGTTGGCGCCCTGCAGCATGGAGAATCCGATTCGCGGGCGCCGTACCCTGGAAGACCGGATGGCTAGCCGAATGGCTTGGAATATGCGTGGCCGCGCGAGCGGCGCTCCGCCCGCGGCGATTGCGAGCGCTCTTGACATGCAGGACGTAGCCCTGGCTCGTCAAAGAGCCGCCTGGCGCGACTACCTGGAACTGACAAAGCCCCGGGTCGTGGGTCTCATGTTGCTGTGCGCGGCCGTCGGCATGGTACTCGCGAGCCCGAGCCTTGCGCAGCTTGCGACCATGGCATTCGCCCTCGCCGGCATCGCCCTCGTCGCAGGATCCGCTGCCGCGGTGAATCACCTTGCGGAAGCCCGGATCGACGCGCGCATGGCGCGCACGCGCAACCGGCCCGTGGTACAGGGCCGGGTGACGCACGCCTCGGGGGTCGCGTTCTGCGCGATTACGGGGATCGCGGGGATGCTCGTGCTATACCTGCTGGTCAACCCGCTGACCGCGTGGCTGAACCTCGCTTCCTGGGTCGGCTACGGTCTTTTCTACACGTTCTACCTGAAACGCGCGACGCCCCAGAACACGGTGATCGGCGGGCTTTTCGGGGCATTGCCGCCGCTCTTCGGCTGGACGGCCATCACGAACACAGTGGAGCTCGAAGCGCTGTTGCTGGTGCTTATCATCTTTGTGTGGACGCCGCCCCACTTCTGGGCGCTGGCACTTGATCGCAAGGAGGAGTACGCGGCCGCCGACATTCCCGTGCTGCCCGTGACGCATGGTGAGCAGGTGACCCGGCGGCACATCCTTGCCTACACCGTCCTGCTGGTCGCGGCGAGTGTCCTGCCCTACGTGACGGGCATGAGCAGGATGCCCTATCTCGTCGGGGCCCTGGCCCTCGGCGGCGTGTTCATCTACTGGGCGGTGGCGTTGCTCATCGGCACGCGGGTGGACGCGCCGAAGCGGGCGTTCCGCTACTCCATCGTCTATCTCGCCGCGCTGTTCGGGTTGCTGGTCGCCGATCACTACCTGGTGGCGTAGGCAAGGAAACGGGGGAGACCGGGCCCTGATGTCTGAAGCCGCCGCGAATCTCGCGGACGACCTGCCTGCGCAATACGCCGCGGTGCGCAAGCAGACCGAGTTGCTTTGCCGCCCCCTTGCTGTCGATGACTACGGCGTGCAACCGATGGCCGACGCAAGTCCGCCGAAGTGGCACCTGGCGCACACCACCTGGTTCTTCGAGACCTTCGTGCTCAAGCCGTTTGCTGACCGCTACCGGGTGTTCGACGACTCCTTCGGCTTCCTGTTCAACTCCTACTACGACGGCGTTGGCGATCAGTATCCGCGGCCAAGACGGGGGCTGCTCTCGCGGCCTACGGTGGACCGGGTATTCGACTACCGAGCCCATGTTGACGCCGCCATGGATAAGCATCTTGACTACGACGACGAGACGCTTCGCTCTCGCGTCGTCCTGGGCATGAACCACGAACAGCAACACCAGGAACTGCTTGTCACGGACATCAAGTACAACCTGGGCACGAATCCGCTACGCCCGACGTACGACAGCAAGCTGCACGACGCTCCCGGCATGGAGCGCCCTGCAACCTTTCTGACCTTTCCCGGGGGCTTGGTGGAAATCGGCGCTGCGGGCGCCGGATTCACGTTCGACAATGAAACGCCCCGGCACAAGGTCTGGCTTTCGGAATTCGCCCTGGCGGACCGGCTGGTGACCTGCGGCGAGTACCTGGCTTTCATGCGGGACGGCGGCTACCGCACCCCGTCGCTCTGGCTGTCCGAAGGCTGGACGGAGGCGCGGCGGCAGGGGTGGAACGCCCCGCTCTACTGGTACCGGCAGGACGGGGAGTGGTTCGAGTACAGGCTGGCGGGAGGCGGTCCCATCGATACGAACTTGCCGGTCTGCCACGTGAGTTTCTTCGAGGCCGACGCCTTCGCGCGTTGGGCGGGCGCGCGGCTGCCGACCGAGGCAGAGTGGGAAACGGCCGCCTCTTCGCGGGCGGTGACCGGGAATTTCAGCGACGGCCGGCGCCTGCACCCAGGGTCATCGCAGGGCGATGGCATGACGCAACTCTTCGGCGATGCCTGGGAGTGGACGGCAAGCGCATACGGGCCCTATCCGGGGTTCAGGCCGTTGCCCGGGACACTCGGCGAATACAACGGGAAGTTCATGGCAAACCAGATGGTTCTGCGGGGTGGCTCGTGTGCAACTCCACCCGGCCACGTGCGCCCCAGCTATCGCAATTTCTTCTACGCGACGGATCGCTGGCAGTTTTCCGGCATCAGGCTGGCCAGGGATGTCGGATAGAACTCCAGGCAGCGCTCGCCGGGATTTCCAGTTCTTCGACCGGCAACCCGCCATTCCGGACGCGACGGAGGAACTGGTCGCAGGACTGTCAGCACCGGCCAAGTCCGTGCCGCCGAAGTACTTCTACGACGAGACGGGCTCCCGGCTGTTCGAGGCGATCACGAAGCTGCCCGAGTACTACCTCACGCGTACGGAAACCCGGATTCTCGAAAACAGCCGCGCAGATCTGGCGCGATGGGTAGGGCCGGACGCGTGCCTGGTGGAATACGGCAGCGGGTCGAGCGTCAAGACACGCATATTGCTCGAAGCATGCCGCCCCGCCGCCTATGTCCCGGTCGACATTTCGCGCGGACATCTCCTGGCTTCGGCGCGACGCATCCATGAGGACTTCAAGGACCTTGCGGTGTATCCGACCTGCGCGGATTACAGCCAGCCGTTCGAGCTGCCGTCCACCACAACCGACTTGCGAAAGGTGGCGTTCTTTCCCGGATCCACCATCGGCAACTTCGAAGTCGGGGAAGTCCCGGACTTTCTGAGAGGCGTCGGCCGTGTGGTCGGTCCGGAAGGGCGCTTGATCATTGGCGTCGACACCAAGAAGCCGGAGTGGATGCTGAACGCCGCCTACAACGATGCGGAGGGCGTCACGCGCGCGTTCAACCTCAATGTGCTTCGCCACATCAACGCGATCGCGGGCGCGGACTTCGACCCCGGCAAGTTCGAACACCACGCCCAATACAACCGGGACCGGGGACGCATCGAAATGTACCTGTCGAGCACGGTGGCGCAGAGGGTTCGCGTCAACGGAGCCCTGGTCGAGTTCAGGCGCGGGGAACGCATCCATACCGAGCACTCGTACAAGTACCATGCGGAGGAGTTCCGGGCGTTGGCGGATGAGGCGGGCTTTCGGCGGCTTGGGGCGCGAAGCGACGAGAACGGGCATTTCATGGTGTTGCTGTTCGAAAACGCTGCTGGCCGCGCCGGTTGTTGATGGCCTCGACAAGGGACCGGCGGGGCGGCGCGAAAGAATGACCGAGCTTCAGACGTATCTCTACGATCTCCAGGGCTACCTGGTGATCGAGGATGTCCTGGACGCCGACCAGGTGGCGGTCCTCAAAGCGAAAGTCGATCAGCAGGACATGTCCGCCCTGCCCCGAAACCACCGCTTCGGCGGCGCCGGGGGTAGCGCCGAGACCGGTCCGGGCTTCCTGGCGTGGGGCGCAGAATTCGTCGCGCTCATGGACCATCCAATGGTCATGGCGGCGATGCGCGCGCAACTTGGCGACTGTTTCCGCCTGGATCGGATTTTCGGCATGCATATGCGGCGCGGCGAGACGAAGGGAAAGCTGCATTCGGATTACGGAGCTTCCCAGCCGTTTTCGCGCGCCGAGCGGGGGCGCTACTTCACGCCGCCGCTCCATGAAGCGCTCCATGGCTTCGGCATCGCGGCCTGGAACCTGACCGACACGGGACCCGAACATGGTGGTTTGCGGGTCATTCCGGGCAGCCACAACAGCCACTACAAGCTGCCGCAGGCGATCCGGGACGAAACGTTCGACGATGTTGTCACGGTCATCGAAGCGCCGGCGGGGAGCGTCACGTTTTTCTCCGAAGCACTGACGCACGCCACCTCGGCCTGGAGTGCCGACCATCACCGCTACACGCTGCTCTACAAGTACTGCGCGTCGCAACTCTCCTGGTCGCGAACGCGCGTCACGGCGCCTGAGCACCTGCCGCTGTCCGACCGCCAGCGGCAACTCCTGGAAGAGCCCGCAGGTGCCCACTGGTTCTTTCGAAGCCTGTTTGAAGAGGACGCTCCGGCAGGAACCAGGTCATGACAAGGCCGACGGTCGACTGGCCGTTATTCGCCGCCAGCGCCACGCTGATCCTGGGCGTGTGCGGGGCAATGGCGCTGGTGCCCGAACAGGCATCGGTTCTGGTAGCCGCGGTGTACGACTGGATTTCCGGCCAACTGGGCCTCCTGTACCAGTGGATGACGCTCGGTGCGACCGTGGTGCTGTTGATCGTGGCGTTCGGCAAGTACGGCCAACGCCGGCTGGGCGGCGAGGACGCAAAGGCGGACTACTCCAACTTCTCCTGGATGGCGATGTTGTTCTGCGCCGGGATCGGCGCCGGGCTGATGTACTGGTCCGTCATCGAGTGGGCCTACTACCTGGACTCGCCGCCGCTCGGGCTCGAAGGGGGCTCGCCAGAGGCGCAGGAATGGGCGGCCACCTACGGCATCTTCCACTGGGGCCTGTCGGCGTGGTGCATCTATTGCCTCCCGACCGTCGCCATCGCGTATCCCTACTACCAGCGCAAGATCCCCTACTTGCGGCTGTCGACCTCGCTGGTCGGCCTTTGCGGGGACGACGTGGTGAACAGGCCGCTCGGCCGGGTCGTCGACTTCGTGTTCGTCATCGCCCTGGTGGGCGGCACGGGAACGTCGCTCGGGCTTGCGACGCCGATGATCGCCGCCTGCGTCAGCGCCCTGTTCGGGACCCCCGAATCCTTCTTTCTCGAGGTCGTGGTGCTGTTCGTGGTGGTCTGCCTTTTCGCGGCCAGCGTGTATCTCGGGCTGGACCGGGGCATCAAGCGCCTGAGCAACATCAACGCCGGGGTGGCGGGCCTCTTCGTGCTGTTCGTGCTGCTGGCCGGTCCCACCTACTTCGTGCTCAAGCTCGGCACGAACAGTCTCGGCCTGATGCTGCAGGAGTTCGTCCGCCTCAATACGTGGACGGACCCGATCCTCGAGACCGGGTTCGTGGAGGACTGGAGCATCTTCTACTGGGCGTGGTGGCTCGCCTACGGTCCGTACATCGGCGTATTCGTCACGCGGATATCCCGCGGCCGGACGCTGCGGCAGCTCATTGTCGGCATGGTCGGCTTCGGCACGCTGGGTTGCGCGATCTTCTTCATATGCATCGGCAATACGGCGATGTGGATGGACCTGCAGAACATTGTCCCGGTGCGCGAATTCGTGGCCGCGGGCAGCGCGGACACGGCGATCGCGCTCATCATCCAGGCGTTGCCGTTGCATCCGCTGCCGCTGATCGCCTTCATCGTGGTGACGTTCATATTCATCGCCACGACCTATGACTCGGGGTCCTACGCCATCTCGGCGGCGGCAACGCGACGCCTGGTGGTGGGCGTCAATCCGCACCGCTGGCACCGCGTTTTCTGGGCGTTCTCGCTTGCCGTGCTGCCCGTCACGCTCATGCTCGTGGACGATGGCCTGGACGCGGTCAAGTCGGCGGTGCTGGTCGTTTCGCTGCCGCTGCTGGCCATCGGCGTGGCGATGGTGGTGTCGCTCTTCAAGACGTTGCGGGAGTTGGAGTAGCACGGCCCGCTGGACTTGCCCTTGCCCGCAAAGTCAAGGTCAGGCCCCGGGTGGACAAGACCGCACATTTGAAGTCGTCGTGATTGTTTGGGCGACTTGAACCAAAGTAGGGCATTGACATTAGACGTCCAGACGTCTTATCGTTCGTGCGGCATGCAGCAAACGACTGAACGACGATCGCCGGGAGAGGTTCGGGATGCGATCGTCGCTACATTGCGGGCGCATCCGCACGGCTTATCCATACGAGAGATAACAGCGAATGTGCGAAGGCTGCTTGTACCGAACGTGGCTGGCTCTAGCATTCGGTCGTACCTACGTCTGAATACCCCCAATCTGTTTCGGCGGCTAGATCGCGGGGAGTACCAGTTGGCCGCGTTCGAAGCGAGACATGGCGCGTTGAAGTTGGCGGAAGGCACGTTCCCGACGGTGATTTGCAATGGCGCAGTCATTGTCCATACGGACTGTTTAGAGTGGCTCCGCGAGCGTGAACCGGAGTCAATCCATGCTGTTGTAACCGACCCGCCGTACGGGCTAGGGCATGTTAACACTACGTAGAGCCTCGACGATCAGCACGAACACGATGAAGCCGAGGAAGACGACGTCGAGTTTTT
>JAPOYI010000129.1 GCA_026706665.1 Gammaproteobacteria bacterium
CTTGCGGCACGATGCGTAGTCTGTTGTCAGTCACTACTTATCATGACTCGGCAGTGCTAGCGTGTGGAATGTAGCGGTAACCCGAGGATGTCCGGATGAGCCTGCTACCATGAGCGGATGCTCAAGATGTTCGCAGTTGGCGGCCTGACACTGTTCCTGGCGCTTCCGGCGGGTTGTGGCCTCGTCGACATCGACATGCCCGGAGACCCTACCTACGAGGAGATCGAGAACTGCGTAAAGATCGCCGACGACTGGCGCGCAAGGATCGGGAGAGCCGACGCCGACGACTGGTATCACGTCAAGGAATGTTCAATCGATGTCCGGGAAGGGAGGCCGACGCAGGTCCGGGTTGCCGTGTGGTCATCGTTGGAACCAGAGTACGACGACTGCCGGGAGCTGAGTTCCGCACTCAAGAGCGCGGTTGAATCCAGGATGGAGTCGCCCGTTGCCGTCAATGCCAGCGTTGTGACACGGGGCTTTACTTGCGGGTCGTCGAGCCTTTTCCTCTTTGGCTCGGAGGATGACTCGGAGGACGGTCACTAAGCTCGACGCCATCCGCGACAACCACCCGGGTGTCAAGTCCCGAAAAGACTGGTCGGAGTGCGCGGATTTGAACCGCGGGCCCCCGCCTCCCGAAGGCGGTGCTCTACCAGGCTGAGCTACACTCCGACGCCGTCCGCGCGGCATGGGCCGGCGGGCGGCGTATTGTAATGCGAGCGGCGTGGATCACGCCAACCCGAAAGCCATTTCCAGACGGGCATCCAACCTCGGCGTAACGGATCGGCGACGTCGGGCGCCTCGGCGAATACCCCTGGACTACCGCATCCGCGCCACGGCGAAGCTGGCGAGCGCCTCGAGTGCCTCGCGGTAGATGTTGTTTGGCAGGAGGTTGAGCGCGTCGGCGGAGCGGGCGGCGAATTCCACGGCGCGGTCGCGCGTGTAGTCGAGCGCGCCGGAGCGGCGCACGGCGGCCCGCACGGCGGTGAGGGCGTCGGCGCAACGGGTCTCGAGCGCGTCGCGCACGAGGGCCGCGTCGTGCGGCGAGCCGAACTTCATGGTGCGGATGAGGGGCAGTGTCGCCTTGCCTTCGGCGAGGTCGTCGCCGATGTTCTTGCCCATGACGTCGCTGTCGCCCTCGTAGTCCAGCCAGTCGTCGACGAGCTGGTAGGCGAGGCCGAAGTCCCTGCCGTACGTGCGCATCGCCTGGATGGTCTCCGCATCCCTGGTGGCGAGCACTGCGGCGGTGTGCGCCGCGGCCTGGAACAGCAGGGCGGTCTTGCGCAGGATCACCTCCATGTAGTCTGATTCTTCGTAGGCGGCGTTGCCGATGTGGTCGAGCTGCAGCACTTCCCCCTCGGCGATGACGTTGGTGGCGTCGGCGACGATGGCCATGACGTCCATGTTGTCGAGGTCCACCATGAGCTGGAATGCGCGCGAGTACAGGAAGTCGCCGACGAGGACGCTGGGGGCGTTGCCCCAGGTCACGTTCGCGGTGGCGCGCCCGCGCCGGAGATGGGAGCCGTCCACGACGTCGTCGTGCAGCAGCGTGGCGGTGTGGAGGAACTCGATGATCGCCGCCAGGCGGATGTGATCCGAGGCGTCGTAGCCGCAGCAGCGGGCGGTGAGCAGGACGATGAGCGGGCGCAGGCGCTTGCCGCCGCTATTGACGATGTACGCGCCGATCTGCTCGACCAGGGCGACCTCCGACGCCAGTTGGGTCGGAATCAGCGCGTTGACCTGCGCGAAGTCGCTGGCGGCGAGCCGGTAGATGGACGCGAGGTCAGTCGCGTCGAGGCGCGGCGCGCGCGCGATCGCCGGATTTGACGCCATCTTGCCCAAGCTCCATATCGTGATATCGGCACCGTTGCCCAAGGTGAGCCGCGCGTTGTAAAGGCCGTCCCCGGTCCGTAGAATTGCGCGCCTTCAGCCCGGTGGCGGCGCACGGCCCGGTGACGTGTTGCGGCTTTAGCAGGGCGAATCTACGGTGAGCCGATTGCTCACGGCATTGTAGTACAAAGGGTGTCCCACAGGTTGCATGGTTGCGTATATGTTTGCGGTTTTCGAGAGTGGCGGTAAGCAGCATCGCGTGTCTGAAGGGGACGTGGTCCGACTCGAGCGGGTGTCCGGGGAGCCGGGTCAGAGCGTCGAGTTCGACCGCGTGCTGATGGTGTCCGAGGGCGACGATGTCACCGTCGGGACCCCATACGTGGAAGGTGGCAAGGTCACCGCCGAAGTGGTGGACCAGGGTCGCGCGGACAAGGTGCGCGTCATCAAGTTCAAGCGCCGCAAGAACTACCTGCGCCGGGCCGGCCACCGCCAGCAGTACACCGAAGTCCGAATCACGGGAATCAACGCTTGAGCCGGTGGGGCTTCGCGGGTGCGTTACAATGGCGCTCCGATGCCTGATCCGGCGGTTACTGGAGGGTAGTGCATCATGGCGCACAAGAAGGCTGGCGGAAGTACGCGCAACGGGCGCGACTCCCAATCAAAGCGTCTCGGCATCAAGAAGTACGCCGGACAGTTCGTTCGCGCCGGCAACATCCTGGTTCGTCAGCGGGGCACGAAGTTCAATGCGGGGGAAAACGTCGGTTGCGGCCGCGACCACACGCTGTTCGCCACCGCCGACGGATACGTGAGCTTCTTCGTCAAGGGTCCCCAGGGCAAGAAGTACCTCACCGTCACACCCGATGCCGTGCCGGAAAGCCCGCTGACCACATCGGCATAGGCCGGTAATCCCCGGGTTTGGGAACGGCGGGGCGTTAGCGTCCGGCTTCCATCGCCATGCAGTTCGTCGACGAAGTCGCGGTGACCGTTGCGGCGGGCAAGGGCGGTTCCGGCGCATTGAGTTTCCGGCGCGAGAAATCGGTTCCGCGGGGTGGCCCCGACGGCGGTGACGGCGGCGACGGCGGCGATGTCGTGCTGGTCGTGAACGAGGCACTCAACACGCTGGTGGACTTTCGTTTCCAGCCCCATTACCGCGCGGAGAACGGCCATCCCGGCGCCGGCAGGAACCGGACCGGCGCCAGCGGCGCGCATCTGACGCTGCGCGTCCCGGCGGGCACCACCGTCATCGACGAGGACACGCTGGAGGTCATCGGGGACCTTCCGCATGTCGGTTCGAGCCTGGTGGTGGCGCGCGGCGGCCGGCACGGGGCCGGCAACGCGCGCTTCAAGTCGAGCACCGACCGCGCGCCGCGCAGAACCACGCCCGGAGAGCCGGGCGAGACACGCGCGCTCAGGCTGCAGCTCCAGGTCATCGCCGATGTGGGCCTGCTGGGACTTCCCAATGCCGGCAAGTCGACGTTCATCGCCCGCGTTTCCGCGTCACGGCCAAAGATCGCCGACTATCCTTTCACCACCCTGGTACCGAACCTCGGCGTGGTGCGCATCGACACCGACACGAGCTTCGTGGTCGCCGACATCCCGGGGCTCGTCCCGGGCGCCGCCGCCGGCGCCGGGCTGGGCACACGGTTCCTCCGGCACCTGGCGCGAACGCGCATCCTCCTGCACATGGTCGACGTGGCGCCGCCGGACGGATCCGATCCTTTGCACAATATCGACGCGATCGAGCGGGAGATTCTCGCCTATAGTCCCGCTTTTGCGGAGCGGCCGATCTGGATGGCGCCGAACAAGATGGACCTGACGACAGATGCCCGGGTGGCCGATGCGATCCGGTTGCGCTATCCGGACCGGGCCGTCTATCCGGTCTCGGCGGCGACGGGGGAGGGGGTCCCCGCCCTCGTGCGCGCGCTCGCCGCCGGACTCGCCGGCATTGACGTCGAAGCCGAAGCGGCGCTGCGGCAACGCATTTCGCATGACGTGCTGCTGCGCTCGGAAGCGGAGCGGCGCGCCATCATGACCGAACGCGAGGCCGGCGACCCGGCTGACGACCAGGACATCGATTTCGACGTCTCCGACAATCCGGCGGGGGCCGGACCACGAACATGACGGTGCGGCAGAACATTCGCGAGGCGGGCCTTTGGGTGGTCAAGGTCGGGAGCGCGCTCCTGACGGGGAACGGCCGCAGCCTGGATCATGACGCCATTGGGCGCTGGTGCGACCAGATCGCCACCTTGAGGGAAGGCGGCCGCCGGGTGATCCTGGTGTCGAGTGGCGCGGTGGCGGAAGGGTGCCGCAGGCTGGGCCTCGCGAACCGCCCGGAGAGCGTTCACGAGTTGCAGGCAGCGGCTGCGGCCGGGCAGATGGGCTTGGTGGAGGCCTACGAAGGGGCGCTGCGCCGTTCCGGGCTCGGCACGGCGATGGTGCTCCTGACCCACGACGACTTCGCCGACCGGGGCCGCTACCTCAACGCGCGCACCACGCTCAGGACCCTGCTCGACTTCGGCGTGGTGCCGGTGATCAACGAAAACGACTCGGTTGCCACCGAAGAGATCAAGCTCGGGGACAACGACATGCTGTCGGCGATGGTGGCGAGCGCATTGGCCGCGGATGTCCTCGTGCTCCTGACGGACCAGGACGGATTGCTGGAACGCGATCCGAGGGTGGACCCTGGCGCGCCGCTGGTGAGCGACGCGTCGGCGGACGATCCGAAGCTCGACGGTTACGCCGGAGGCGGGGGGGTGCTGGGCCGGGGCGGCATGGTCACGAAACTCGCGGCGGCGCGGCTCGCGGCGCGTTCGGGCACGCATACCGTGATTGCGAACGGCAATCTCGACGACGTGCTGCTGATGATCGGCCGGGGGGCGGACATCGGCACGGTACTCGCGGCCCATGTCGAACCGCTCGCTTCGCGGAAACGCTGGATCGCCGGCCAACTCATCGCCAAGGGCGAGATCGCCCTCGATGCCGGCGCGGTTGAAGCGGTGCGGAACCGGGGCGTCAGCGTGCTTGCGGTGGGCGCGGTGCGTGCGACCGGCGCGTTCAGGCGCGGCGACATGGTCCGGGTCACGGACGCGGAAGGAGCCGAGGTGGCCAAGGGACTGGTGAACTACAGCGGCGACGAAATCCGGCTGCTACTGGGTGCTGCAAGCGCCGAAATCGAATCGCGCCTGGGCTACGTCGACGGGCCCGAACTGATCCACCGGGACAACCTGGCGGTACTGTGATGCTCCCGGGAGCGGGGAGCGGGAGCCTTCAGCCGGGAAATCTGCCCCGCCCGCTGACGCGTAAGGAAGTGCGGGCGTTGCCTTCGTCGTCGGATGCGTACTCCCTTGGGAGAATGAGACTGGGCTTAGCCGAGCGCCTGGATCTGGGCGTGCAGCCGCGACTTGTGCCGCGCCGCCTTGTTCCTGTGCAGTATGCCCCTGCCGACCAGCTTGTCGAGGACCGGCACGGCGGTCTCGAACGCGGCGGCCGCCGCTTCCTTGTCGCCCGCCGCCAGCGCGGCGTTGACCCGCTTCAGGTAGGTGCGGTACATCGAGCGCTGGCTCGCGTTGCGGGCCCGCCGGGACTCGGCCTGGCGGGAGCGCTTCCTAGCTTGTGGATTGTTGGCCAACTGCGTCTTCCTCGTGAAGGACGCGCTAATGTGCCCGCGGGGTCCTGCGATGTCAACCGGACCGGCTAACCAGGAGACGGGCGGCACGGCCGACGTCGCCGCGGCGGGGTCGGTGGTCGCATCGATGACGGCGCTGTCGAGGGTCAGCGGGTTCGTCCGGGACATCGTGCTGTCGCACTTTCTCGGCGCCGCGGGCGCGGCGGACGCCTTCTTCGTGGCGTTCCGGATACCGAACTTCTTCCGGCGCCTGTTCGCCGAAGGCGCCTTCGCCCAGGCGTTCGTGCCGGTGCTGGCGGAGTACCGCACCGGCGACCGCCGCGCCCTGGACGACTTCGTGCGGGCGGTGGCGGGCAACCTCACCGTCGTGCTGGGGCTCGTGTCCGTCGCCGGCGTCCTCGGCGCCTTCGGCCTGGTCGTGGTGTTCGCGCCGGGCTTTGCTGGCGACGATGATCGCCTGGCGCTGGCCACGGACATGCTGCGGGTCACCTTCCCGTACCTGGCATTCATCTCCCTGACGGCCTTCGCCGGGGCTTTGCTCAACAGTTTCCATCGCTACGCCGTCCCCGCCTTCACGCCGGTACTGCTGAACCTTGTGTTGATCGGGGCGGCGCTCTTCGCCGCGCCGTTGTTCTCACACCCGGCCATGGCCCTGGCCTGGGGGGTGCTCTTCGCCGGCGCCGCCCAACTGCTGTTCCAGTTCCCGTCGCTGCGCCGCCTCGAACTGCTGCTGGCTCCGAAGATCGACTGGCGCGATCCCGGCGTGCGCAAGGTGGGGCGCCTGCTCGGCCCCGCCGTGTTCGCGGCGTCGGTCCACCAGCTCAACGGGCTGATCAGCGGCATTCTCGCCTCGCTGCTCGTGACCGGCAGCATTTCGTGGCTGTACTACGCGGACCGGTTGATGGAGGTGCCCATCGGGCTGGTGGCGGTGGCCCTCGGCACCGTGCTGTTACCGAACCTCTCGAGGCTGCACGCCGAGGGAGATCCTAAAGGGTTCGCGTCGACGCTGGACTGGGGCCTGCGCATGGCGGTGCTGTTCGCGCTGCCCGCGGCGGCGGCGCTGTTTTTCCTTGCCGTCCCGCTGGTGGGGACGATGTTCCACCACGGCGAGTTCGACGCCGGGGACGCGCGCATGACGGCGCTCGCGCTACAGGCGTTCGCCGTCGGCCTGCCGGCGCTGGTGGTGGTCAAGATCGCAGCACCCGGGTTCTTCGCGCGGCAGGACACGCGCACGCCGTTCCGCTATGCGGCGGTCTCCGTCGGGGTCAACATCGTGGCCGGACTGGCGCTCTTCTGGTGGCTGAAGCACGTTGGGCTCGCCCTGGCGCTCGGTATCGCCGCCACCGTCAATGCGGTGCTGCTCGTGCGGGGACTGCTGCGCCGGTCCGACTACGCGCCCACGCGCGCTCTCTGGCGCACGATTGCCGCGGCAACCGTTGCCAGCGGCGTGATGGTGGCGGCGCTCGCATGGTTCGTTCCGGCGAACGAAGCCTGGCTCGATGCCCGTGCGTTTGGGCCCGAGGCGTTCACCGCCGGCACGTTCGTGGCCTCGCGGGCGCTGATGCTTGCCTGCGCGGTGGTGGTCGGACTGCTGGCGTACGTCGCCGCCGCGTACGCCATGGGCGTGCGGCCGCGGGACATGCGTCATCGCGTGTGACATGACGCTAGTAGAATCCTTCCCATGAAGCTCATTCGCGGCCTGCACGGCATCGCCCCGCGCCATGGCGGCAACGTCGTGACCATCGGCAATTTCGATGGTGTGCACCACGGTCACCTGAAGCTGCTTGACGACCTCGTGGCAAAGGGCGTCGAACTGGAGCGGCCGACCCTGTTGATGACGTTCGAGCCCCAGCCGCGGGAGTTCTTCCGGGGCAGGGAGGTGCCGGCGCGGTTGACGCGGTTCCGCGAGAAAATGCACCTGCTCCGACCGACGGGTATCGACCGCGTGCTCTGCATTCCGTTCAACGAAGAAACGGCATCCATGCCCGCGTCGTACATGGCCAGGGATGTGCTGCGCGACATTCTTGGCGCGGAATACGTCATGGTGGGGGACGACTTCCGGTTCGGCGCTGGGCGCGTCGGCGACTACGCCATGCTGAAAGCGGCTGGCGACCGCTACGGCTACGGCGTCAGCCACATGGATACACTGACGCTCGACGGCGCACGCGTCAGCAGCACGGGCATCCGGTCGGCGCTCGCCGCCGGTGACTTCGTGATGGCGGAAAAACTGCTGGGTCACAAGTACTTCATGATGGGACACGTCGTCTACGGGCGGCAGATCGGCCGCACGATTGGCGTGCCGACGGCCAACATCCGGCTGCAGCGATACCGGTCCGCCCTCACCGGCGTCTTCTGCGTCTCCGTACACGGTCTGGACCGTCGCTACACCGGGGTCGCGAACATCGGCGTGCGACCGACGGTCGATGGCCGGGAACCGCTGCTCGAAGTCCACATTTTCGACTTCGATGATGACATCTACGGCAGACTCCTGACCGTGACCGTTCACCACAGGCTCCGGGACGAGCGCAAGTTTCCGTCACTGGAGGCGCTGAAAGCGCAGATCGAGATCGATATCGGGGAAACGAAAGAATGGTTCGGTTGAGGCTCGGCTGCTACGCGTTTGCGCTCCTCGTCCTCGGCATCGACCAGTTGACGAAGTACCTCGCGAGCAAGCACCTGCACTACGGGGCCGAGGTGGACGTGTTGCCTTTCCTGTCCTGGAAGCTCGTGCACAACACGGGCGCGGCGTTCAGCATGTTCGCGGACGGCGACTGGTCGCGGTGGGCCCTGTCGCTGCTGGCGGCGGTCTTCTCGGTGTTCCTCGCGAACGAGATCCGCAAGCTCGAAGCCTCGGACGGGTGGTACGGCTTCGCCTGCGCCTCCATCCTGGCGGGGGCCCTTGGCAACCTGGTGGACCGGCTGCGGCTGGGATGGGTGGTCGACTTCGTCTTCGTGCACTACGAGGCGTTCCGTTTCCCGGTCTTCAACGTTGCTGACTCCGCCGTGACGGTGGGCGCGGCCATCTGGATCGTGCTGCTGGTGACACGGTCGATGTCCGGGACGCGCGAGACTTCCTGATCGGGTCGACCGGTGTGCCGCCGGCTCACGCGACTCGACAGAAATATCGCACGCATTTTCGGGATTCTTGCGTCTAAACCCGCTCGCTGGTTCGCTGTACCTTGGATTCTCGCCAAAGGAGCGGCGGTCGAGATGGCACGGAGATGGTAGGGACGGCACGGAGATGGCAAGGAGGGGATTCACGCTCATCGAGTTGATGGCGGTTCTGGGGATCCTCGCGATTCTGGCTGTGCTCGCCACGCCGCTGTACACCCGTTACAGCGTCGGGACCCACCGCGCGACGGCGCAGGCGGACCTGCTGCGCTGCGCCCAGGGAATGGAGCGCCATGCGAGCCTGCGCTTCTCCTATCGTTCGGCGATCGATTCGAATGCGGACGGCATCGGCGACCTGGACTCGGGTCCTGTGACGTCCAATGTCTGCACGCCGACGTCCACGCAGTATCGCATCGCCCTGGTTGAGTCCGGGATCGCCGGGTTCCTGCTCCGGGCGAGCGCGGCGCGGCCGGGCAACGCGGTGGACGGGGATGGCGACCTGGCGCTCGACGAGGCCGGCGGACGTTTCTGGGACCGCGACGGCGACGGCGATTTCGGTCCTGGCGAGGACAGGTGGTGAGCCTGGGCCGGGGCATCGGGCGGTGCGCCCCGGGGCGGAGGGCAATCGGCGTCACGCTGACGGAAACCCTCGTCGCCATCCTGGTCATGAGTTCGGGCGCCCTTGGTCTCGCGGGCCTGCAGGCGGAGAGCCTGCGGGCGGGCCGCGAAGCCTACGAGCGTTCGGTGGCGGTGCAGCGGGCCGCCGACATGCTGGACCGGATTCGGGCCAACCGGGCCGTGCCGGCGATCGAGTTCGAGGTCGGCACGGGCGCGCCGGTCTTTCAGGACTGCATGAGCGGCGCGTGCGGCGCACCCGAGATGGCGCGCTTTGATCTCGCCGCGTGGAAATGCGCAATCGGCGGCTGGCGCGATGACGCGGCGTGCGTGCAGATTCGGGAAATGGACGCGTTGCCGGGCGCCGATGCGATGTCCGGTCTGCCGGAAGGCGATGGGACGGTTGTCGTGAGCACTGGGGGAGATACAGGCGATGTGGTCACCGTCACGGTGTCGTGGCGTCCGCCCGGTCGTCGCTCTCGCTTGGGCGTGGCGATGACGAGCGGGGTGTGAGGGCGTGCGCTGGCAGGCGGTACAGGATGCGGGGGTCTCGTGGAGCGTCGCTGATGGAGTTGATGCTGGCGCTCGGGCTCGGCGTGCTCGTTGCGGCGGGCGCGGCGCGGTTGTTCGCGGACAGCCAGCGCACGTACCGGTTGCTGCACGGCCAGACCCGCATGCAGGAGTCCGCCCGGCAGGCGCTGGACTTCATCGCCCGGTCTGTCCGCAATGCCGGCTACCTGGGTTGCCGGTCGTCCGGGATCACGGTGCGGAACACGCTGAACGGTGCGTGGGGCGACATCTTCGAGATCGACGTGACCGAGCCGGTTCAAGCGTTTGACGGCACCGATGCGCGCGGGTCTGCCGATAGCTGGACACCGAGCCTCGAACGGTTTCCGGTACGGGGGTCCCGTAACGTCTTCGTGCGCGGTCGGGGCATCGATCCGGGCGCGGTCCTGCCGCTCACCGATGTGCTGGTGTTGCGCCGGCTTGCCGCGCCGGGTGCGCGTATCGCGGAGACGCTGGAACCCGGCGGATTCCCCGTGGTGGAAGACGATGACGATCTGGCCATCGAAACCGGCGACTTTGCCGTCATCTCCGATTGCCGTCAGGCCGCGCTGTTTCGGGTTACCCGAATGGAGCGGGAAGAAGGCTTCGCGACCCTGGTCAGCGGGCCGGGCGCCGGTCCGTTCGACAATGCCGCGGGCGTTTCACTGTCCGCGGCGGGCACGCCATACGGCAGCCCTTTTGGTCCCGAAGGCGCCGCGGTGTTTGGCGTCGTCACCGAAATCTATTTCGTCGCCCGTGGCGCCGGCCGCAACAACGTCGGATCCGCGCCAGCATCCCTGTGGCGAAAGACGACGATCAACGCGCCGGTGGAACTGATACAGGGGATCGATGATCTGCAACTGCGACTCGGTCTCGACGGCAACGGCGATGGGGCGGTGGACCGGTACGCGCCACCCGGCGCTGCCGCCGGACAGGACGTCCGATCCGTGGAGGTCCGCGTCACGGCGAACAGCGTCGACGCGATCGACGGTACCGAGCCGATGCGCCGCACGCTTTCCCGGGTGATCGCCGTCAGGAACCGGCAATGACGACCGGAGGTGTCCGTGCCGCCACCGCTGCGGCGCCGGTCGGTCGGGCCAGGCGAGGTGGAATCGCGCTGTTCGTCTGCCTGGTGGTGCTGCTCGCGCTCGGCGTGGCGGGGGTATCGGCTTCCCAGACGGTGTCGCTGGAGGTGCGGATGGCGCGCAACGGCCACGACGGCCAACTCGCCCTGCAGGCGGCGGAGTCGGCGCTGCGGGAGGGGGAACGGCTGGTTGCCTCGACCGGTTTTGACCCGTCGGCCCCGGGGCTTTACGGGGCCTCCGGTTTCGGAGCGGTGGAGCCATGGTCCCGGCCGGATACCTGGCTAAGCGGCAACAGCCGGGTGGCTGCGCCCCTGGACGGCGTTGCCGAGCCGCCCCGGTTCATCGTCGAACGGGTCACCTCCGGCCTGGGCGAGCCGGTATTCAGGGTGACGGCACGTGCCGTCGGCGGGACGCTGCACGCGGTCGTCGTGCTCCAGGGCACGTTCACGTTGTCACCGGGAGGCGGCGGCAGGACGGCTGGGCCCGGACGGGCCATCCGTCTGTCGTGGCGGGAACTCGGGGCACAGTGACGGGCCGGTCAGGGGCACTTCACCGCTCGGCCGCGGGCGTCTTCCACGATGCCGTCGCCGTCACTGTCCCGGGCATGCCGGGCCCGTGCCTGCGCGTTGATGACGATCTGCCGCGCGAACCTCGGGTCGCCGCTTTGGGGGCAATAGAGGATGTTCCCGTTCTGCCAGTCGGTCAGCCCGTTGGGCCTGATCATGAGGTACGCCCTGTTACGGAAGGAACGCCAGTAGAACCGGTCGCCATCCCGCAGGGGCGGCATGCGGCGAAGCACGACGTCGCTGCCGTCGAATCGTCCGTTGGCGTCCCTGTCGAGGAAAACCAGCGCGCCGTTGTGCCAGGTGTTGCGTCGGCCGCAGAGTGTGCCACTCCGAGGGCAGAGCGTAACGAACGAACGCTGCGCGACAGCGGCGTGGCGGGCGAAACGGATCGCGCCGAGCATCTGGTTGACGGCGGCGCCGGCGTGATGCTGCTCCACAAGTTGGGTCGCGCCGCCACTGGCCGCCGTCACCAGGATGCCGGCTACGGCCAGCGTCGTCAGCACTTCCACCAGGGTCAGCCCCTTGCAGCATCCTGCGGGGCGCGCCTTCGATGGTGCCAGCAGCGGTCGATGACGTTTCCTTATACCTGGTCTGCCCATTCGGTCCCTCCAGGTCTTGCCCGCCAGGCATGCTAGGTGTGACGGGAGTCCGCGAAAAGAGGACATCGCCGGTGGATGGGTGCGCGTTCTTGCCTTCGTGACGTGCGAGATCGACCTGGCTTGCGCTACCGCCCGAAATCTCGCAACGAATCCCTGGATGTGACCAGTCTCCGGCGGCCGCAACGGTGGCATTTGCCCGAGTCACGGCGATCTCACCCACGGAACTGGCGGCGCGCGTGAGGGCCGTCCTGCGTCGATACGAGGAGCTATTGCCTTTCACGCTGGGCGATCTCGCCGTCCATTTCGAGAGCCGGCAGGTGACCGTGGCGGGCCGCTCGGTGGATCTCACCGCTACCGAGTACGAGTTGCTGCGGGTGCTGGCCCTCAATGCCGGTCGGGTTGTGCACTACGACACGCTGCTCCGCCAGGTCTGGAGCGGCCGCAGCAGCGCCGATACGAACCTGGTCCGGATATTCGTCAAGAGCCTGCGGGACAAACTCGGCGACAGCGGTGACCGATCGCACCTGGATCTTCAACGAGCGGGGCGTCGGCTACCGTATGCCGAAACCCGACGATGGTTGATAGCTGGGCTCTGGGCGGGGATGAAACACGGCGCACCCGAAGGGCCGACGGATTTCATGGCACTAGATTCCTTGAGCGAGACTTATGTTTACAGTTGGGTTGCATAGTCAAAAATGTCGAGCAAGATCAATATCTTGTAGTCTTGAGCACATGCCTTGTCGGTCTGAGGCGAAGCCTCGCTAGGATTCAATTCCGTGGCTGTTCGAAGCTGGCCGGTTCCGGCACTCCGCTCCGGCCGATGAGGCCGAAGGTCATGACGTTCAGCAGGGACCGCGTGCGCTGCCCGGTCGTCTGCGCGAACGCGAAGTTGCCGTCGATGTCGAAGGCCGAGTGTTCGGGATAGTTGAGCGCCAGTATCCGCAACGCATCGTTTGCCGTCTGGGGCAGGCCGAGCTGATAGCTGGCCTCGACGAGGATGGCGAGGGCATCCGAGGCCGCGGGAGTCTGGGAGTAGTTCTCGACGACTCCGCGCGCGCGATTCGCCGCCGCCACGTAAGCGCCACGCGACATGTAGTACATCGCTATGTTGATTTCCGACGTTGCGATCAGGTTCCGCAGGTGGACCATTCGCTGCCGGGCATCCTTTGCGTAGATGCTGTCGGGATAGTTTCGAAGCAGATCGGAATAGTGCGCGAAAGCCTGCCGGGCGTTGGTGACGTCGCGCCGGGCCAGGTCCCCGGGCCGGAAACGGTCGAAGAGGTTGCGGTCGAACCTCTCCGAAATCAGTCCGCGCAGGTACAGGACATAGTCGATGTTGGGGTTCTGGGGATGCAGCCGGAGGAACCGGTCCGCAGCGCTTTCCGCATCATCGAGCGAGTGCGCCATCAGTCTCGCGTATATGAGCTCGAGCTGGGCCTGCTCCGCGTGACGCCCGAAGGGAAAACGTGCCTCCAGCCGCTCGAGTTTTTCGATCGCGGCGTTGTAGTTGCCGGAGCGCATGCTGTTGCGCGCGCTGTTGTAGAGTATCTCCTCGGTCGTGTACGCCTCGGTTTCCTCCTTGTCGCTGCCGATGAAGGGCATCCAGGCGCACCCGCTGGCGCCGAAAACGAGGACCAGGAACCCAATTCGCAGTTGTCTGGACATGCGGGCTAGTGTAACCGTTCAATAGCCGTGGCGCTCGAAGGAGCCACCAATGCAGGCCGATCATCACGTCTTTGACGGCGTCGTGCCGGGGGAGCGCGCGGGGGAGAGGTTCGATGTCGTGGCGGCGGGACTGGTGCCGCACCTGTCGCGTGGCAGGATCGTCGCCGCGATCCGGTCCGGTGCCGCGTTGCTCGACGGTCGCGTCCAGAAGCCGGCGTACCGGGTTCGCGGGGGCGAACGGATCCTCATCCGCCTCGAGGAACAGCCGCGCGCCCTGCGGGACCTGCCGCAGCCCGTGGCGTTCGAGGTAGCGTACGAGGACGAACACCTCATCGTCGTCGACAAGCCGCCCGGACTGGTCGTGCATCCAGGAGCGGGGAACGCGGACGGTACCCTCGTCAACGGCCTGCTCGCCAGGCGGCCGGACCTGGCCGCGTTGCCCAGGGCCGGGATCGTCCACCGGCTGGACAAGGACACCAGCGGGCTGATGGTGGTGGCGGCGACCGAGCAGGTGCGCCGGTCGCTCGTGCGGGCCATCCAGCGTCGCGAGGTCGACAGGATCTACATGGCGGTGGTGGAGGGAGTGATGATCTCGGGCAGAGACATCGATCTCGCCCTCGGCCGGGATTCCCGGCAACGCATGCGGTGGCGCGCGCGCGACGACGGCCGGCCGGCACTGACGCACGTGCGGGTCATCGCCCGCTTCCGGGCCCACACGCTGGTGCGCGCGAAGCTCGGGACGGGGCGCACGCACCAGGTGCGGGCGCACATGAGCGCCGTGGGCCACCCGCTCGTGGGCGACGGGCGCTATGGTGCGCGCGGCCGATTGCCGAAGGTGCCGAGCGAGGAACTCGTCGAGACGATTCGCGCGTTTCCCAGACAGGCATTGCACGCGCGTTGTCTCGGCTTCGAGCATCCCGTGCTCGGCAGCGCGATGCGGTTCGAGAGCCCCGTCCCTGCCGACATCGCATCACTTGTTCGAACGCTCAGGGCGGATGCGGATGTGGTTCATCCACCCGGGCCCATGAGGTGAGATCCGGGACAATGACTTAAGTCGACTGAGGCATTTGTCCATATGGAATTCCCGGCGTTCACGCACAGCCGCTCCGAATCCGCTGTGCTACAGTCGCATCGCTGACTGCCGGAACACACGTGGAAGGCCTGAGCCAGGAACTCGTCACCATCATCGCTGCCGCCATCGCCCTGGCAGCGGTCATCGTGCCCGGCGTCCGGTCATTGCGGCGCGAGATCGGCGCCCTGCGCGGGGAGATCGGCGCCCTGCGCGGCGAGTTTCGGAACGATCTGGCCGTCTTCCGGGAGGAGATGCGCGGGGAGCTCAGCGCCTTCGAAGAGGAGGTGCGTGGAGAGTTCAGCAGCCTGCGGGCGGACGTGAGTGAGTTGCGCGAGCGGATGGCTCGGGTCGAGGGCCTCTTTGAAGGATTCACCAGATCCGAGCCGGGGTTGCGGGCGGGTTCGGCGTAAACGCGGGCGGCCCGGCACTGGGTCGCATGAATCCGCGAGGCCCTTGCCTCGTTTGACATGCAGCGGGGCAGGGTTAAGAATGCCCGCCTTTTACCCATACTCATTGGTTGTCCCATGGCGGAGATGCTGTCCGGCGCCGACATGCTGATTCGCGCCTTGCAGGACGAAGGGGTTGAGTACCTTTTCGGCTATCCGGGCGGGGCTTCCCTGCACATCTACGACGCCATATTCAAACAGCAGAAGGTGGAGCACGTACTCGTGCGCCACGAACAGGCCGCGACGCACATGGCGGACGGCTATGCCCGGGCCACCGGGCAGCCCGGCGTCGTCCTGGTGACTTCCGGCCCGGGGGCGACGAACGCCATCACCGGGATAGCCACGGCGCACATGGACTCGACGCCGATCGTCGTGATTTCGGGCCAGGTCCCGAACCCACAGATCGGCACGGACGCCTTCCAGGAGACCGACATGGTCGGCATCTCCCGGCCCGTGGTGAAGCACAGTTTCCTCATCCGCGAAGCGTCGCAGATTCCGGAAGTCGTCAAGAGGGCTTTCTACATTGCGACCACCGGCCGTCCGGGTCCCGTGGTCATCGACGTCCCGAAGGACTCCACCGATCCGAATGAGACGTTCGAGTACCGCTATCCGCGCAAGGTGGCGCTCAGATCCTACAATCCGACCCTGCGCGGCCACAGCGGACAGATTCGCAAGGCCGTGCGCGCGCTGCTTGCGGCCAAACGCCCAGTCATCTATACCGGCGGTGGCGTCGTCCAGGGCAATGCCTCCGCCGATCTCCGGGAACTTGTCGACAGGCTCGACTACCCGGTCACCAACACGTTGATGGGCCTCGGCGGGTTTCCGGGGACCGACCGGCGATTCCTCGGCATGCTCGGCATGCACGGCACGTTCGAGGCGAACATGGCCATGCACCATGCGGACGTCATCTTCGCCGTGGGTGCCCGTTTCGACGACCGCGTCACCAACAATCCGGACAAGTTCTGTCCGGATGCCACGATCGTGCACCTCGACGTCGACCCCGCTTCCATCTCGAAGATCATTCGCGCCGACATTCCGATCGTCGGACCGGCCGCAGCGGTGCTGCGCGAAATGAACCAGGTGCTGGAAAGCTCCCTGGACCGGAACCCGGATGCCATCGACCGGGACGCGATGGCCGACTGGTGGAACCGTATTCGACGCTGGCGCTCAAAACACGGGCTCGACCATGACCAGCGCCATCGCGGCGACTCGCCGCTATTGCCGCAACAGGTGGTTCAGGCCGTGTATCGGGCGACTTCTGGCGATGCCTACGTGACGAGCGACGTCGGTCAGCACCAGATGTTCGCGGCGCAGTACTACAAGTTCGACGAACCTCGCCGCTGGATCAACTCGGGTGGACTCGGGACCATGGGATTCGGCCTTCCGGCCGCGATGGGCGTCCAGTTCGCCTATCCCGATGCCACCGTCGTGTGCATTACGGGGGAAGGCAGTTTCATGATGAACATGCAGGAACTGTCCACCTGCATGCAGTACGCGCTTCCGGTCAAGATCATCAACCTGAACAACGCGGCGTTGGGCATGGTCAAGCAGTGGCAGGACATGCAGTACGGCGGCCGCCTCTCCCACAGCACGTACCGCGACGCGCTCCCGGACTTTGTCGATCTCGCGGGGTCGTTCGGCCACGCGGGTTTTCGCGCCAGCAGCGTGACGGAACTCGACGAAGTGATGTCCGAGGTGTTCAGCCCGGCGTACAAGGACAAGCTGGTCTTCGTGGACGCGTGCATCGATCCCGAGGAGCACGTCTACCCGATGGCGATCAAGGGCGGCGCCATGGACGACATGGTCCTCGAGCGGCAACCGGCGCGGGCATGAGCGCGCGCCGGATCATCGCGGTCCTGCTGGAGAACGAAGCGGGCGCGCTGTCGCGTATCGTGGGGCTCTTCGCGCAGCGCAACTACAACATCGAAACCCTGACCGTCGCGCCCACTGAGGACGAGACGCTGTCGCGCCTGACCCTCACCACCTTCGGCGACGAGAATACGATCGAACAGATCACCAAGCAGTTGAACAAGCTGATCGAAGTGTTCAAGGTGGTCGACCTCACCGAGGGCGATCACCTCGAGCGGGAGATCATGATGGTGAAGGTTCGCGCCGAGGGTGCCCGGCGCCCGGAAGTCAAGCGCACCGCGGACATATTTCGGGGGCAGATCATCGATGTCACCGACAACGCCTACACCGTTCAGCTCACCGGTCCGAGCGAGAAGCTCGACGCCTTTCTTCGAGCGGTGGACGAGTCGACGGTGATCGAAGCGGTGCGTTCCGGCGTGTCGGGGATCGGCCGGGGCGACAAGATTCTGAGTCTATAGGGGGGACGGCAATGCGGGTCTACTACGACAAGGACGCCGACCTGTCGATCATCCAGAACATGCAGGTGACGGTGGTCGGCTACGGCTCCCAGGGCCATGCGCACGCGAACAACCTGCGCGATTCCGGCGTGTCGAACATCCGCGTCGGCCTGCGCCCGGGCGGGGGTTCGTGGGCCAAGGCGGAGGCTGCCGGGTTCCAGGTGGCGCCCGTCGCGGAGGCGGTTGTCGGCGCCGACCTCGTGATGATCCTGACGCCGGACGAGCATCAGCAGCGCATCTATGCCGAGGAGATCGCTCCCAACATCAAGGACGGCGGGGCGATCGCGTTCGCCCACGGCTTCAACATCCACTTCGGCCTGATCGAGCCACGCGAAGACCTCGATGTGGTCATGATCGCGCCGAAAGGGCCGGGACACACGGTGCGCTCCACCTACACCGAAGGCGGGGGCGTGCCGTCGCTGATCGCGGTGGGGCGGGACCCGGGCGGGCAGGCGAAGGAGATCGCCCTGTCGTATGCGTGCGCCATCGGCGCGGGCAGGGCGGCGATCATCGAGACCAACTTCCGGGAAGAGACCGAGACTGACCTGTTCGGGGAGCAGGCGGTGCTGTGCGGCGGCGCCGCCGCGCTGGTGACGGCCGGG
Source organism: Gammaproteobacteria bacterium (assembly GCA_026706665.1). Lineage (GTDB taxonomy): Bacteria > Pseudomonadota > Gammaproteobacteria > Pseudomonadales > Azotimanducaceae > VXNE01. The sequence continues at coordinate 18,126 of JAPOYI010000129.1, forward strand.
TTCGAGACCCTGGTGGAAGCGGGCTATGCGCCGGAGATGGCGTACTTCGAGTGCCTGCACGAACTGAAGCTGATCGTCGACTTCTTCTACGAGGGCGGCGTCGGCAACATGTGGTACACGGTTTCGAACACGGCGGAGTACGGCGGACTGACCCGGGGTTCCCGCATCGTCACGGACGACACCAAGCGGGAGATGAAACGAATCCTTACGGAGATCCAGTCGGGACGTTTCGCGCGGGAGTTCGTCAGCGAGAACCAGGCCGGCGCGCCCACCATCAAGGCCATGCGGCGCATGAGCCAGGACCATGAGATCGAGCGCGTCGGCGAACGGCTGCGTGCGATGATGCCGTGGATTCAGGCGAACAAGCTGGTGGACCGCGCGAAGAACTAGTGAGGGTCTCGCCGGGTCAAATGTGCGTAGAACAATAGCCTGTAACCGTGGCGGACGACGACAACAGATCGAGATTGCGGCCGATCAGGACATCGACCGAGACGCCTGACGACGGCGTGCCGGGCAGGCGCCGGGGCTACCGCCGCGGCGTCGCGCTGCTTCCCAACCTGATCACCACGGGCGCGCTCTTCTCGGGCTTCTACGCGATCGTTGCCGGCATGAACGGGCGTTTCGTCGCGGCCGGCCTCGCGGTGTATGTCGCCATGCTGCTTGACGCCGCGGATGGCCGCGTTGCCCGCCTGACCAAGTCCGAAAGCGACTTTGGCGCGGAGTTCGACAGCCTCTCGGACATGGTGGCCTTCGGGGTGGCGCCGGCGCTGGTCGCGTTCTCGTGGGCGCTGTCCGGCCTCGACCAGGTCGGCTGGGTCGTGACCTTCGTGTACATGGCCTGCGCCGCACTGCGGTTGGCCCGGTTCAACACCCAGGAAACGGACCACCGGACGTTTACGGGGCTGCCGAGTCCGGCGGCGGCGGCGGTCGTCGCCGGTACGGTCTGGGTGTGGAGCGAAGCCCTGGGCGGGGCAGAGCCGGGCATTCTCACCGCGATTGGCCTCGGAGTGATCACCGCCGCAACGGGCCTGCTGATGGTGTCGAACTTCAAGTACTTCTCGCCGAAGGTCATCAACTTCCGGGGGCGCGTCGGTTTCTTCACGCTGGTCGGCGTCACGCTCGGCTTCGCCGTCGTGCTGGCCGATCCCCCGAAACTGCTGTTGCTGCTGTTCACGGTCTATGCGCTATCCGGCCCCGGCCGCTACCTCTGGCAGCGACTGCGGGCGACAGAGGAGGCGTGAGGAGACATCCATGCTCGTTCGCGTCAAGACCCGTAGCGGCCCGAAACCGTCCGAGATCACGCCGGAGCGCGTCTATCGCTCACGGCGGGAAATCATGGCGCTGGGCGGTTCCTCGCTGGCACTTGCCGGCCTCAATGCGTTTGCGCTGCCGGAGGATTGGCTGAAGCGCAGGGGTTTCGCCGACGGCCCGGTCTTTGAGGGGCAGGACCCCGGCGAGGTGATCACCCCGTTCGAGCACGCTTCCGCCTACAACAACTTCTACGAGTTCGGCACGGACAAGCGCGACCCGGCGCGGTACGCGGGGGAGATGATCGTCGACCCCTGGAGCGTCGAGGTTACGGGAGAGGTGGCGAAGCCGGGCAGGATCGCCATCGAGGATGTGCTCGCCAATGTCGATCTCGAAGAACGCGTCTATCGCCTTCGTTGCGTCGAGGCGTGGTCCATGGTCATCCCCTGGATCGGGTTTCCGGTGAAACGCGTGCTCGATCGCTTCGAGCCGGCCGCCAGCGCGAAGTACGTCGAGTTCACGACACTGCATCGTCCCGAGGAGATGCGCGGCCAGCGGGACTTCTTTTCCAGCATCGACTGGCCCTACGTCGAAGGGTTGCGGCTCGACGAGGCCAACCATCCGCTGGCCATCTTCGCCGTCGGCATGTACGGCAGGGTGCTGCCGAACCAGAACGGCGCTCCGCTGCGCCTGGTGGTGCCGTGGAAGTACGGTTTCAAGAGCATCAAGTCCATCGTCAGGATGCGGCTCACGCGGCGCCAGCCGAGAACCACCTGGAACGTGATGGCGCCGCACGAGTACGGCTTCTACGCCAACGTGAATCCGGAAGTGGATCATCCGCGCTGGAGCCAGAAGACGGAGCGCCGCCTGCCGAGTTCCTTTTTTTCGCCGAACCGCATCGAAACGCGGATGTTCAACGGCTACGACGAAGAGGTCGCGCCGCTATACGCCGGCATGAACCTGCGCAGAAAGTACTGACGGCGTGAGCCAGGGGCACGCCCATCGCGCGAAGCCCGACCTCCGGTGGGCGGCGGCGAAGGTGCTCCTGTTCGTGGTGCTCGCATTGCCGCTCGGCCTGCTCGCGTACGACCTGTACCGCGAAATCGTCACGCCGGGTTCGGTGTTCGGGCCGGATCCGGAATCCGAGGTCGTCCGCTATCTCGGCGAGTGGGCGATCCGAATGCTGATGGCGACGCTGGCGGTCTCGCCGGCGTCGCGACTGTTCAAGCGGCCGCACTGGGTGCGTTTCCGCCGCATGTTCGGCCTGTTCGCGTTCGCCTACGTGGTGATGCACTTCGTCGGCTACTGGGGGCTGTTCTGGCAGTTCGACCCGTCCGCATTCGTCAACGACTTCGTCGGAAAACGGCCCTACATCACCGTCGGAATGGCGGCGCTCGTGTGCCTGATTCCCCTCGCCGCGACATCGACGCGGGGCTGGCAGCGCCGACTGCGCAGGACCTGGCGCCGGCTGCACCGGCTGGTCTATGTGATCGGAGTGCTGGCTTGCATCCACCTCTGGTGGCTGTCCAAGGGCGGTTACGGGGAGGCGGTCGCCTATTCGGCGATACTGGCCTTGCTGCTGGGCGAGAGAGTCGTTCACCGGGTTAGAATCCAGCGCAGCGCCCGCTGATTCCCGAGAGGGATACCTTGAAAAGAACGTACTGGCAGGAAAACCTGCGCCTTGTGGCGATCTGCCTTGGGGTGTGGTTCGTCGTCTCCTTCGGCTTCGGCCTGTTGCTTGTGGATGTCTTGAACGAGGTCACCTTCGGTGGCTTCCGCCTCGGCTTCTGGTTCGCCCAGCAGGGCAGCATCTACGTCTTCGTGCCCCTCATATTCTTCTATGCCTGGCGGGTGACGCGTCTTGACCGGAAGTACGGCGTAGGCGAGACGGACGAGCCCGACGCGTCGCGGGACGACTGATGTCGCTCACGGGGCTCACCTATCTTGTGGTCGGCGCGACCTTCGCGCTCTACGTCGGCATAGCGTTCTGGTCGAAGGCCCGGGATACCGGCGATTTCTACGTCGCGGGCAAGCACGTGCATCCGGTGGCCAACGGCATGGCGACGGCGGCCGACTGGATGTCCGCCGCCTCGTTCATTTCGATGGCGGGACTGATCGCTTACCTGGGTTACGGCGCTTCGGTGTATCTCATGGGCTGGACCGGCGGCTACGTGCTCCTGGCGCTCCTGATCGCGCCTTATCTCCGCCGGTTCGGCAAGTTCACCGTGCCGGAGTTCATCGGCGAGCGGTACTACTCGCAGACCGCGCGGGTAGTCGCGGTGATCTGCCTGATCATCATTTCGTTCACCTACGTGGCGGGGCAGATGCGGGGCGTCGGCATCGTGTTCTCGCGTTTTCTCGGCGTCGACGTGTCGACGGGCCTGTTCGTCGGCATGGGCGTGGTGTTCTTCTACGCCGTGCTCGGCGGCATGAAGGGCATCACGTATACCCAGGTGGCCCAGTACTGCGTCCTGATTTTTGCCTACACGGTGCCGGCGGTTTTCATCTCGCTGCAAGTCACGGGCATTCCGATCCCGCAGATCGCCTTCGGCAGCGACATCGCCGGCGAGGACGTGCCGCTGCTCGTCAAGCTCGACCAGATCGTCACCGACCTCGGCTTCGCGGCATATACAAGCGGCGCCAAGGGGCACATGGACATGTTCTTCATCACGCTGGCGCTCATGCTCGGCACGGCCGGGCTTCCACACGTGGTGGTGCGCTTCTTTACCGTGCCGAAAGTACGAGATGCCCGGATATCCGCAGGTTACGCGCTGCTTTTCATCGCCATCCTTTACACCACCGCGCCGGCGGTGGGGGCGCTCGCGCGCTGGAACCTCACCACCACCATCCAGGCGGGTCCGGTGGGGGAGGCTGACGCCAACCTCGCCTACGAGGAACGGCCCGAGTGGTTCAGGACCTGGGAGGAAACCGGCCTCCTGACCTACACGGACTTAAACGGCGACGGCCGGATCCAGTACTACAACGACGCGAACCCGGAGTTTGCCGAGCGGGCACAGGAGTACGGCTGGCAGGGCAACGAGCTGACCGTGGACCGCGACATCATCGTCCTCGCCAATCCGGAGATCGCGGGGCTGCCCGACTGGGTCGTGGCGCTGGTCGCCGCAGGAGGTATCGCGGCGGCGCTGTCGACCGCGGCGGGGCTGTTGCTTGTCATCTCGGCGGCGGTGTCGCACGATCTCCTGAAAGGGGTCGTCATGCCGCGCATTTCCGAACGGCAGGAACTCATGGCGGGTCGCCTCAGCGCGGCCGCGGCGGTGATGGTCGCGGGATACCTGGGATTCGATCCGCCCGGGTTTGTCGCGGAGGTGGTCGCCCTCGCATTCGGCATCGCGGCATCTTCGCTGTTCCCGGTGATACTGCTCGGCATATTCAGCGTCCGAATCAATCGCGAGGGCGCCATCGTCGGCATGCTGAGCGGGCTCCTCTTCACGGTCGGCTACATCGTCTACTTCAAGGGCTACATGGGCCCGCTTGGCGGGAACGTGGCGGAAAACTGGCTGTTCGGCATATCTCCCGAGGGCATCGGCGTCCTCGGCGCCCTGCTCAACATGGCGGTCGCCATCGGCGTGAGCGCGGCCACGCCCGGACCCCCGGAGAGCGTTCGGGAACTGGTGGAGCGGATTCGCCGGCCGGCCTGAATCCGGTTAACCCCCCTCGCGGCGTCTTCGCGTAGCCACGGCAAGCTGGTCGAGGCACGCGACCGTGTCGTCCCAGCCGATGCAGCCATCGGTCACGCTCTGTCCGTAGACGAGTTCCTCGGCGTCGATGGACTGCGAGCCGCCGACGAGGTTGCTTTCGATCATCACGCCCATGATGTGTCCCTCGCCAGCCTCCAGTTGACCGCAGATGTCGTCGCAGACGTTGATCTGGCGGTTGGGGTCCCGCTGCGCGTTCGCGTGGCTCATGTCGATCATGACGCTGTCCCGCAGTCCGGCCTGCTCCAGGATCTTGCTGGCGTAGTGGACGGAGGGGTTGTCGAAGTTCGTCTCGCCGCCGCCTCCCCGGAGAATGATGTGGCAGTCGTCGTTGCCCCGGGTCTGGAAGATGGCGGAGTGTCCCGCCTTGGTCACCGAGAGGAACACGTGCTCGTTTGTCGCCGACTTCACCGCGTCGGCGGCGACCTGGATGTTGCCGTTGGTACTGTTCTTGAAACCCACCGGGCAGGACAGGCCGGAAGCGAGTTGGCGGTGGATCTGGCTCTCGGTGGTGCGCGCACCGATGGCGCCCCAGCACACGAGGTCGCCGTAGTATTGCGGCGAGATGGGGTCCAGGTACTCGGTGCCCGTTCCCAGTCCCAGGTCGACGATGTTCTGGAGCAGTTGCCGCGCGGTGCGCAGCCCGAGGTTGATGTCGAAGGTGCCGTCCAGGTGCGGATCGTTGATGAGGCCTTTCCAGCCCACCGTCGTGCGCGGCTTTTCGAAGTAGACGCGCATGATGATGCAGAGGTCCTCCGCCAGCCTGTAAGCCTGTTCGGTCAGGCGCTCGGCGTATTCCATCGCAGCCTTGGGATCATGGATGGAACAGGGGCCCGCCACCACCGCCAGGCGGTCGTCCCGTCCCGCGATGATGTCGGCGAGCCGGCGCCGCAGGTTGAACACGAGCTGCGAGGCACGCTGGGAGATGGGCAGTTCCTCGATCATTCTTGCGGGAGCGGCGGCTTCCTCCATGCCCGAGATGCGCACGTCGTCGGTGAGGTATTGCATGCTGTCCTTCTTTGTTTCGACCCGTTCGGGGCTGTTCCTTGCGGCTTCGGGGACCTTATGCGAGCCCGTTGGGAAGCCTTCGGATGACCTAATGTAAGGGTGTGGAGCGCTGATGTACACTTGCTCGATGCTCCCTTGTGCGTCCCTGGCATACTTGGATGCCCTCGGCATCGATGTCTGGGTGCGGCGCGAACTGCTTGATGCGCGCGCACGCGTGGCCGCAAGCCACACGCCCGAAACTGACCCCGCCGCAGGTGTCGCGCCGGTTGGCGAGGTGGCCAGCCAGCCCGCCGTCGCGCCCGCCGGCGAGTCCTCCCAAGCGGTTGGCGAGGCTGTCGCGTTCACCATCCGATGCGTTCGTTTCGGGCGCGTGCTGGCCCTGATCGACGCGCCCCTGTGGCAGGAGCGGCGTTTCTTTCTCGATGTCGCGCGCGCGATGCATGGCCCGGGGCACGTCGAGCCCGAAAGCCTGCGCTTCGACTGGCCCCAACTGCGCTCGGCGGATGCGGGGATGGAAGCGGCCCGCCGGGCCTTTCGCGCGTACCTTCAGACGCAGGTCGCCGGGCATACGCGGGTGCTGGCGGCCGGCGCGCGTCTGCGGGAACTGATCGGCGATGATCTCGACGAATACCTATACCTGGACCATGCCCTGCGCAGTCCGGCAGAGAAGCAATCGCTATGGCGGCGGATCCAGGGCCTGAGATAGTCGCGTTCGAGGTCATGCACCTGCGCGACGTCGAAGATGTCGTTCGAAACGAACGGAGCGCGTATGCGTTTCCATGGGCGGGCAGTATCTTCGTGGATTGCATGGCCGCGGGACACGAGTGCTGGATAGCGAGGTTCCGCGGCGAAGTCATCGGCCACGCCGTGCTGTCCGTCGCGGCGCGCGAGGCGCACCTGCTCAACATCTGCATCGGCCTGGACGCACAGCGCCAGGGCCACGGACGCGCATTGGCCGAGCACATGATTGCGCGCGCCATCGGTCGCAGGGCACGCATCATGTTCCTGGAGGTGCGGCCGTCCAACGAGATCGCATGCCGGCTGTACGCCTCCCTCGGCTTCGATGAGGTCGGGCTGCGCAAGCGTTACTATCCCGCCGCGAATGGCCGGGAGGACGCAAGAATCCTGGCGCTCCGGCTCGACACCGGCGACGCCTGACACCTTCCAGACGGGGCTGCCCCTGGCTCCCGCGACGGGAGAAAACGGCCGGGCGGGAGCAACCCGGTCGCACCACCCGTGATGTCCTGGATTGGTGCAGAATGCTTTTGCTTTGCACCGATCTTTTGCGAAAAGCTATCCTACGCGCCGAATCCCGGGTCCCGGCGTCGTGGAGCTCGCGCGGGGGCGCCTGGTCAGAGACTGGCGAGTTCGACTAAGGAAATGCGATGAAACGAGACACTGGCCATGGGTGGCCGGCGCCGTGATGGTGGCCTTGCTGCAGTCTTCGGCGCTTGCCTCCGGTTCCATCACGGCGGGCGGGGCGATCAACCCCCGGGACGCGTATGCCGAGGGCAAGGCACTGACTTTCCAGAAGCTGGTGTGTGCTACCTGCCCGATCCAGAAAGGCGCGCTGGACCGCGGGCGGGCGCTCAGTCTGGAGAGCAGCCTGGAGGCCCGTGACGAGGCGGACAAGCCTGGCACTACGGATGACGATCACATCAAGGTGCTTGAGCGCGACGAGCAGGAGATCAAACGGACCTGAACCTGGGCCTGACGTGGCGCTTCGTCGACGAGGTGACGAGCGGTACGTTCAGCTACACGTTCGGGCTTTGGGTCGAGCCTGCATGCGTTTCGACGCTTGGCCGCCGTTGGCTGCCGGGCGTTGTTTTCTTCGAGACCGGAAACGCTGTCTGACCGAGGAGTCGTGCTGACATGAAACCGAGCCGAATCATCCTGTTCATTGCGTTGGCGGCGCTCATCGCGCTGTTCTTCGTGTTCGACCTGCAGCGCTTAGTCACGCTCGAATTCTTCGCGGCCGAGAGGGAAGCCATCATCGCGTACGAAGCCGCTAATCCCTGGACCACGGCCGCCGCGTTCTTCGTGATCTACGTGCTTGTGACCGGCACGTCGCTACCCGGGGCCGCGCTGCTCACGCTCATTGCGGGCGCGGTGTTCGGACTCGTGCAGGGCGTGTTGATGGTGTCGTTCGCGAGCACCCTGGGGGCGACCATGGCGTTCACCATCGCGCGCTACCTGTTCCGGGACGCCGTGCGCGGGCGATTCGGGAAGTATCTCGCGACCATCGACCGGGGCGTCGAGCGGGAGGGCGCGTTTTACCTCTTCGCCATGCGCCTCGTTCCCGCGGTCCCGTTCTTCGCCATCAACCTCGCGATGGCGCTGACGCCGATTTCCACCTGGCGCTTCTATTGGGTCAGCCAGCTAGGCATGATCTTCGGCACCGTCGTATACGTGAACGCCGGCGCGGAACTCGGCCAGATCGAGTCCGTGGGCGACATCCTGTCGCCGGCCCTGTGGGCCTCTTTCGCGCTCCTCGGCCTGGCACCCCTGATCGCCAAGAAGATCCTCGATGCGATCAAGTCCCGCAAGGTGCTGCGCAAGTTCAAAAGGCCGAAGCGCTTCGACAACAACCTGGTCGTGATCGGGGCCGGCTCGGGCGGCCTCGTCGCCGCGCTGATCGCCGCCACCGTCAAGGCCAGGGTCACGCTGATCGAGCGCCACCGCATGGGCGGCGACTGCCTGAACACCGGCTGCGTGCCGAGCAAGTCGCTGCTGCGCTCCGCCCGAATGCTCTCCTACGCCGCCCGCGCGAAGGAATTCGGCTTCAGGAGTGCGAGCGTCGAGTTCGATTTCAGCGAGGTGATGGATCGCGTGCAGCGCGTCATTGCCAAAATCGAGCCCCACGACTCGGTGGAACGCTATACCGGGCTCGGTGTGAACTGCATCATGGGGGATGCGCGGATCACCTCGCCCTATAGCGTTCGCGTCGACGGTCGTGAGATCACTACCCGCAACATCGTCATCGCCACCGGCGGTGCGCCGTTCATTCCGCCCATCCCCGGGCTGGCCGAAGCGGGCTACTACACGTCGGACACCATTTGGGATATCCGCGAATTGCCGTCGCGTCTCGTCGTGCTGGGAGGCGGTCCCATCGGCAGCGAACTGGCCCAGGCTTTCCGGCGGTTCGGTGCGGGCGTCACCATGGTGCAGCAGGCGCCGCACCTCCTCATGCGGGAAGACGCGGACGTGATCGATCTCATTCAGCGGCAGTTCGCCGCCGAAGGCATCCGCGTTCTGACCAGCCACCGCGCCGCGCGCGTCGAGTCGGACGGCGGCGAGCGTGTTCTCGTGTGCGAGCAGGAGGACGGCGCCGACGTCCGGGTCCCGTTCGATGCAATCCTCGTTGCAGTTGGACGGCAGCCGAACACGGAAGGGCTCGGCCTCGAGGATGTGGGCGTCAGCGTTGGCGAACGCGGTGAGATCGAAGTCGACGAGTACCTGCGCACGAGCGTGCCGACGATCTACGCCTGCGGCGATGCCATCGGCCCATACCAGTTCACTCACACCGCATCACACGAAGCGTGGTACGCGTCCGTGAATCCGCTCTTCAGCCCGCTAAAGAGGTTCAAGGCGGACTATTCGGTCATTCCGTGGACGACCTTCACCGATCCCGAAGTGGCCCGGGTCGGACTGAACGCACAGGACGCTGAAAGCTTGGGCCTCGATGTGGAGGTGACGTACTACGAACTCGAGGAACTCGACCGTGCGCTGGCGGACGAGGAGGGGCGCGGCTTCATCAAGGTGCTGACGCCGCCGGGAAAGGACCGGATTCTTGGGGCGACCATCGTCGGCCACCATGCGGGTGACCTCATCGCCGAGTTCATCGCGGCGATGAAATGGGGCAAGGGGCTGAAAAGCCTGATGGGGACGATCCACATCTACCCGACGCTGACCGAGGCGAACAAGTTCGCCGCCAGTGCCTGGCGCAAGAAGCATGCGCCGGAGAACCTGCTCGACTGGGTGGAACGGTTCCACCGCCTGCGCCGCGGGCGGGATACAGGGCTCGCGCCTGCCGACATGGCGAAAGGCTAAAGCTAAAGCGTCCGGGGCGACCCCTGCGGAAGGGCTACGGCTGATTGAGGTCCCAGTCGTACTCGTAGTCGATGGCGCCGGCGAAGCCCTTGAGTTTCGCTGCCAGTTCGTCTTCGGCGTACTTGACCAGGTGGGCAATCACGCCCTCCTCGGAGTCGCCGAAGTCGAGGACCCACCAGTCGTAGATGCTTGACAGGACGATGAAGTCCTCGTCGACGACGTCGACGCCGCGCGGGTGGTTGACGTACTCGCGGGCGCCCTGCTCGAGCAGGTGCTCCATGTTCGCGGTCGTGTACGCCCTGGTGGCGAGGTTGGGGCACCCGATGCTCGCGCAGTTCACGGCGTAGTGGATGCGTTCGTCCCGCCAGATGGGCCGCAGAATGCCGTGTTCGATGTTGTCGAGCGTCAACTCCAGGCCGGCGACCCTGGCATGAACGTCTCCCCACGGACCCGTCAAGGGTATCCAGCCCTCGTGAATCTTCCTGATGGATTCCACCGGGTAGGCATCGGTGACCACCTTGACCGTCAGCGCATTGTAGAAGTTGATCCAGTATGCCTTCTGCTCCGCGCGGGAATACGCCCGCGGGTCCGTGGCCTGGAGGCTGTCCAGGTAGGCGTTCAGCTTCGCCCGGCCACCTGCCGCGGCCTTCAGCCCGGCATAGTCGAACCGGTTCACGCCGGATGGATGGGTCGCGAGGTAGGCGTCCAGAAGTTCCTGCCATGCGCCGTGGTCGATGTTCGCCGCGTTGGCGTCGTCGCTCGAGTCCCAGAACGGGATCAACTCGGGTTCCTGGGCGGCGTGGGCGCCGAACGCCATGCATACGCCCAAGGCCAGAACGAAGCGTCTCATGCGTTACTCCTCAGGTGTCGGGCGCGCAGGGAGCGTAGAGCCAGTTTCAGGATCATACCGGTGATGCCGATACTTGCACCCGCCACACCCCGCACTGTGCCGCCGACCTTGGATTTTCCGTGGCGTCGCCGGCGCGTGTCCACCGGCACTTCGACCACGCGCATGTTCTGCTGAATCGCCTTGATCTGCATCTCGACGGTCCAGCCGTAGGCCGTATCGCGCATGTCGAGCGCGGCAAGTGCCGTGCTCCGGATCGCCCGGAACGGACCGAGATCCGTCACCCGCGCTTTCCACAGGAGCCGGATCAGGATGCCGGCCACCCGGTTCCCGGCGATCTGCGGCGCCGACAGGGCGCCGCGTTCCACGCGGCCGAGCACGCGCGACCCGATCGCGAGGTCGGCGCCCTGGGCGATGGCATCGTGCAGGCGGCTAGCCTGGGAAGTGTCGAAAGACTGGTCGCCATCGACGAAGAGCACCACGTCGACGTCCGCGAGGGCTGCGATCGCGGTGAGACAGGCGATGCCGTACCCGGGCTTCTGTTGGTTCACGACCCGCGCGCCGGCGTCGCGCGCCCGTTGCCCCGTCGCGTCGGCGGATCCGTTGTCACACACGACGATGTCATCGATCAACGCATCGCCAGCGCGGGTTCGCAACGCCCGCAACGCCCGCACCACGGCTCCGATATTGTCCTCCTCGTCGCGGGCGGGGATCACCGCCCCGATACGAAGCCGTTCGGTCATCAGTCCGCCTCCCGTCCGGCACGCTGGTTGCGCAGGACATCCCAGAGCAGCGCAAGGCCAATGACGCCGAACTCGAGCGGGCGGACCCACCAGGGGTGACCGTACGCAGGCATGCCGTAGTCGCCGAGATTCAGTCCGGTGACGTAGGAAAGCAGTACAGCCACCGAGGCCGTCCACGCCCAGCGGCTCGGGTACACCGCGGCGAACGGCAGCAGCCAGAGCAGGTACCAGGCGTTGATCACCGGCGCGGCAACGAGAAATGCGCCGTAGACCCAGTCGCCACGCGGCACCGCGGCGCCCTCGCGGCGAAGGCGCCGGTAGTACCAGATCCAGAGCGTGCCGCAGGCGACGCCCAGCGTTAGCTTCGCCTGGGTGGACGAAAGCGGGATCGCGAGTGCGCCGAACAGGGCGGAGTTGAACTCCCACTCACGGGCGAACACGGCGAGCGACTCGAGCTCGGTGGCGCCCATGACGGCGAACGGGGCGTACAGCAAGGCGAGCGTGCCCGCGAACCAGCACCAGCTGGTGAGCCGGACACGGATCAGGACAAGCGGCGCGAGGATCAATGCAAAGATCTTCGCGCCGACCGCGAGGCCCAGGCACACCGCGGCCCATCGTTCGCGTTTCCTGGTGGCGAGGACAATGGCGGCCAGCAGCAGGCACACGCCGAGACCGTCCGGATGTGCCGTGAACGCGATCTCCTTGATGACCAGGGGGCACCAGGCGTAGAGCAGCACGTTGCGTGCGGGCGCGAGCCGCAACAGCAGGCCGACCGCGGCCAGGTCGACGGCGATCAGGAGTGCCTGCAGCACGGCGACGCTGCCGGGCTGGATGAGATACCCGAGCAGGAACAGCACCTGGGCGGTCGGCCCGTAGATCGTCGGCAGCTCCGGGTGGTTGATCTGATCGAGCGCCGCCCGCAACGACGACGGCACGGTCTGGTCCAGGAAAAACGCCTCTGGACTGACGCCATAGGGCGTACCCGCAGTGGCGAACCGGTAGCCGTCCCAGAGGTACCGGAAGAAGTCATCCTCGTAGATCGGCCCGCCGATGAGTCCGCACAGCCGGAACGCCACGGCCCAGAACAGCAGCCGCGCCACCGGGATCGGCTCGTCGCGCCGAACGGCGTGGAGATACAGCGCAAACACCGGCATGCCGGTCCATGCGACGATGCCGAAGAATGCGGGCAGGCCGGGTTCCCCGGCGTCGCGCGCCAGGCAGGCCAGGGTCGCGTACCCGAGCGTGCAGAAGGCACCGACGGCATCCACGAGGTGCCGGGTCTGGCATTCGGCGATGGGTGATGGGAGTGTGGGCATTTGCAGGCGTTAGTCTAAGGCGGCAACGCGGAGACTCACACTTCGAGGACCGTGGTGGCGCTGCCGTGGCGCGTGCGCGGCGCATCCCGTAAGCTTTTCCGAATCGACGCTTTGAAGAGGGGATGAGAGATGAGGCAGGCCATCACGGTTCTCTTCCTGTCTGGAATCACGGCGGTCGCCGGGTGCGGCGCGCCGGAAAGCACGGAAACGGCGCCGGGGGACGCGACATCGCCTCCCGTGCGAGGCGTAACCGACGCGGAGATCGTGTTGGGCACGCACAGCGATCTGTCGGGGCCGATCGCCATCTGGGGTGTCGGTGTCGTCAACGGTATGCGCATGCGTTTCGATGCGGTCAACGCCGCAGGTGGCCTCCACGGGCGGCAGATCCGCCTGATCGTCGAGGACACCGCTTACCAGGTGCCGAGGGCGATCTCGGCGGCGAACAAGCTGATCGAGCGGGACGGGATATTCGCCATGGTCGGAGCCGTCGGCACGCAGACCAACAACGCCGTGCTGGATCAGCAGTTCCGCGCCGGCGTTCCCAACCTGTTCCCGTCCAGCGGTTCCCGGGACATGGTGGAGCCGTTCCGCAAGCTGATGATCAGCCAGATCGGCCTTTACTACGAGGAGATGCGCGCGGGCGTGAAGTACTTCATCGAGGAGATCGGCAAGACGACGCCTTGCGCGATCTACCACGACTCGGACTACGGGATGGAGATATACGAAGGCGTGCGGGACCAGGCCGCGGAGATGGGCATTGAAATCGGCGAGACCTCGGCGCACAGGCCGACCGAAAGCGAGTTCACGGCGGCGGTCCTGCGGCTCAGGAACGCGGGTTGCGACCTGGTCATGATGGGCACGGTCCACCGCGATACCATCCTGATCCTCGAGACGGCCCGCAAGATCGGCTGGGAAGACGTGGCTTTCGTCGGCAACGAAGCGGCCTTCGGGCGCGTGATCGCTGAGCAGAAGACCGGATCGGGGGAGGGCTATTACGCCTTCGCGCCGGTCGCGATCATCTACGAAGACGACGAGATGACGCCGGAACAGCGCGACTGGTTCGACCGGTACAACGAGCGTTTCGGCGAAATACCCGGGCTGCCGGCGATGGTCGGCAAACGTGCCGCGGACCTCACCGTGCTGGGACTCGAGCTCGCAGGCCGCGACCTCACCCGCAAAGGCCTGATGGAGGCCCTGGAATCGCTGGCGGAGTATGAGGACATCTTCGGCAACGTGCTGACATTCGGTCCGGACGACCACAAGGGCGTCGACTCGTCGACCCTGTCCCAGGTACAGAACGGCCGCTGGGTGAAGCTCCAGACGTCCATCAGCTACTGATGCGGGCGACGGACGTGCTCCGGGGGCTGACGGCTCCATGATCGATATTCGAGGGGAAGAACCGCCGCTGGCCGGGGAGTTCCGGCACTTCATGGAACGCCGTGACGGCGTCTTGGACGGCGCCTTGCTGGTATCCAGACTGGTCGACCCGGATACCGATGCGGGCTGGTGCCGGTCCGAGATGCGTCGCCTGGCGGAAGTGGCGGGCGCGGACGCGGGACCGGTGGCGCTGGTGGAGTCGCTGCACAGCCAGGGTTTTCGGGGCGTGTCTCCCCGGCGCTACCACCTGTCCCGCCACAGCGCACTGGAACACGTGCTGCGCCACCGCGAGGGCATTCCCATCAGCCTCGGCGTGGTCATCCTCGGTGCGGCCGCGCATCTCGACCTGCGGGCCACCGGCATCGACTTTCCGAGACGTTTCCTGGTCGCGCTCAACAACCGGCTGGTCGATCCCACCGCCATGCGAATGACCAGCAAGCAGGACTGTCTCAAGTGGTTGCGCCGGGAACTGCGCAACGACGGCCGGCGGGGTGTCGTTGACGATACCGCGTTCCGGCCGTCGGAGCCCTCGGACATCGTGCTCCGGATGCTGAACAACCTGCGCCTGGCGGCGAACCTGCAGGGGAACCACGCCCGTGCGCTGGACCTGACCGACTACCAGATCATCCTGCACCCTACCGCGTTCTCGCTGCACGTGGATCGGGCGGACCTTTGGCTGTCGCTCGGTTCTCTCGACATGGCCCGCCGCGAACTGGAACGCGCCGTGGAACTGGCGCATGGCAAGATGCGGAAACGCATTCGCAAGCGGCTGGATGCGCTGCCAAGCCGAGGCTCGGCGGCAAACTGACCAATCCCTCCTTCCGGCCCCGCTGCTGAAACCCGCCAGCGTCACAGGGGCCGGCGCCCGGAACGAGGGTGCCCGTGCGTACTCCGGGGAACCGCACCTGGCGCTCGGGGGGACAGGGTCGCCAACCACGTCCTCCCCGCTGGCGGCATCGGGGGCATTTGTCTGGTTGAGGGTTATCTCGCCGAGTAGTGCAGCGTCGTGACCCGCCGCCGCCAGCGCGCGCCGGTCTTCCAGGTCAATGGTCGCGGCGCGCGGGGGGGGGGGGGGGGGGGGGGCGGGGGGGCCGAGGGGGGGGGCGGCCCAGGGTCGGGCCCGCCCCGCCAAAAAACCGGCGCCCGGGTCGTTTTTTCTTTTCCAAAGACACACACCCC
>JAPOYI010000229.1 GCA_026706665.1 Gammaproteobacteria bacterium
CTGGACGGGGCGCGCCATGGACGCCAGCATGCCACGTCCCGATAGTAATGTCTACTTATTATAGAGACGGTACACTAGCCCGCCAGCGGAGGCCGACGCCGTGGCCCGTTCGAAGCGGTGAGGCTGTTCCTCGACGCCAACCTGCTCTTCACGGCCGCACACAATCCAGGGGGTAAGGCGGCATTGACTATCGAGTTGGGCAAGCAGGACCATTGGGAGCTTGCGACGAGTACCTACGCTTCAGCGGAAGCACGCCGCAACCTGGAAAGGAAGTTCCCGGACGCGCTCGAAGATCTGGCATCACTGCTGGAGGACATCCAGTTCGTCGAACATCGTCATGAACTGTGGTTCCCTGCGGGACTGGCTCGGAAGGACCGACCAATATTCCAGGCGGCTGTGGCGTGGGGCGCGACCCACTTGTTGGAGTAGGGGATGGATCCATGGTGGACGGTCCAGCAAGCGGGCTTCCCGGGTGGAATTGGGGGCGCCTTTGGGGGGTTGCTGGGAGCTCTCGGCGGCTTGGTGGTGGCTATCTGGTACCCCGAGGTTTGGGCCGGCGTACAGTTATGGCAGTCATGATTGGCCTGGCTACCTCCGGTGTCGTTCTGCTCGCGGTCGGTTCGTTCGCTGTGATCGCCGAGGAACTCCGCCGCAGCTGACGTTGGTCGGCTGCAGATTGGTTCCATCGGAGCACGTGCGGGGCAGACTCGCCCGTGCGGTAGACTCGGCGTCGTGTTTCCTCTGATTCGCCGCCTGCTCTTCATGCTGCCTCCGGAGGCGGCGCATCGGCTGGCATTGGCGGTTCTGCGGGCCTGGGGGGAGGCAGCAAAAGCGCCGGCGGGTGCGGAGCCAGTGCGCATCATGGGACTGGATTTCCCGAATCGCGTGGGCCTGGCTGCGGGACTCGACAAGGACGCGGTCGCGGTGCGTGGCTTCGCTAGTCTGGGGTTCGGTTTCGTCGAGGTCGGCACGGTGACCCCTCGGCCGCAGCCGGGAAATCCAAAGCCCCGGCTGTTCCGTTCGTCCCAGGATCGTGCCCTGATCAACCGCATGGGATTCAACAGCGACGGGATGCGCGTCGTTCGGGAGCGGCTCGTCCGCCTGCGACGTCGCCCGTTGCGAACGCTGGTCGGCGTGAACATCGGCAAGAACCGCGACACGCCGTTGGACGATGCGCTCGACGACTACCGGAGGGGACTCGCTGCCATGCATGACGTCGCGGACTACGTGACGGTCAACATCTCGTCTCCGAACACACCGGGGTTGCGTGACCTGCAGGCGGGTGACGCCGCCGAGCGCCTGCTCGCCTCCCTTGCCCGCGAGCGCGACGTCCTGGGCCAGGCTTCCGGCCGGCGCGTTCCGCTCGCCGTGAAGGTCGCGCCGGACCTCGATTCCGATGGCCTGCGCGACATCGCTGCGGTTGTCCGGGAGACCGGTATCGACGCGGTGATCGCGGGGAACACCACCCTGACGCGTCCAGGGCGCCTCGACGCGACGTTTGCGAAGGAGGAGGGCGGCCTCAGCGGAGCGCCGCTGGCGCCGCTGGCGCTCGAGGCCGTCGCCAACCTGCGCGAAGCCCTCGGTCCGGAAGTGCCCATCATCGGCGTCGGCGGGATTCTCGATCCGGAAGCCGGCCGTGCGATGCGCTGCGCGGGCGCCGACCTGGTACAGGTCTATACGGGGTTGATTTTCGCCGGCCCGGGTCTGGTCCGGGGACTGCGGGCGGCGCTCGACGGCGCCTCTCGACAGGAGCCACGAGGCGGGCAAGAATCGGGGCATGGAAGCTGACGTCCTTTCGCGGCAGCCGGCGCTCGTCCCGCTGGACGACATTGGATTGCTCCGATTCCAGGGTCCGGACGTGATCGGCTTCCTGCAGGGCTACCTGACCTCCGACGCGGCCGAACTCGGTGGAGAACCCCGGTTCACGGCGATCTGCAACATCCGGGGCCGCGCGGTGTGCACGGGATATGCCTGGCTGGACGGGCAGACGGTCAGCCTCGCGCTGCACCGTTCACTCTGCCCGGTCGTGCAGGAGTTCCTGCGGCCCTATCTCGCGTTCTCGAGGACCAGGCTTTCCGACGCGTCGGAGGAATCCCTGGTGGTTGGGGTGCTCAAGGACGCGAGGCAAGTGATAGCGGGTGTTCCGAAGCCGATTCGACGGCTGGACGACACGCGCCAGTTGGCGGTGTTGCCCGGGAATGCGCCGGTGGCAACATATGCCGAACAAGATCCGGGGCAACGGGCGTCCTGGGATCTTGCCGGCATCGAGCGGCGGGAGGTGTGGCTCACGGCGGACACCACAGGCGAATTCCTGCCGCAGATGATTGGCCTGGACGAGATCGGTGCGGTCAGTTTTTCGAAGGGCTGCTATCTCGGGCAGGAAGTCGTGGCCCGGGCGCAGCACCTCGGGGAGGTCAAGCGCAGGCTCGCCGCCCTGGACTGGTCCGGTGATCCTCCATCGCCGGGCACTCGGGTCGAGGCGAGCGGCCGGCGGGTTGGCACCGTGGTAGGCGTGGCGGGCCTGGCGGAGGAAGGCAGCGCGCTCGCCGTGCTGCGAGCGGGTCAGTCAGGGCCGTTTACGGCGCCGCAGTCCTCCGCGGCATTCGTGTTGCGCGATTGACGGTCTCTACTGCGGGACCGTTCGGCTCAAGAGCATCGCGCTTCGTGAGCCGTCCCGCGCTCCTGCAACTTGCGTTTCGCGTTGTATCATGGAGGACGAACGGCGCGACAAGAGCCGGTGGCTTGTGGGGCAAGGCAGGGGAGATTTCCGAATGCACCAGTTGACAAAACGTTTGGCCGCAGCGATCGCGGTATTGGTTACGGTACCGATCGCCGCGGAGGGGCTCGACACCGGAGATACGTCGTGGATCATGACCTCCACGGCTCTCGTGTTGTTCATGACGTTGCCGGGACTCTCGCTCTTCTATGCGGGCCTGGTGCGCTCCGGCAACGTGCTGAGCGTCCTGATGCAGTGCTTCACCATCGCTTGCCTGGTCTCGATTCTCTGGCTCCTGCTGGGCTACAGCCTGGCCTTCGGCGACGGCAACGCATTTATCGGCGGCCTCGACAAGGCGCTCTTCGCCGGCGTCACGGAGGATGCCTTGGCGGGCACCATTCCGGAGTCGGCCTTCGCCATATTCCAGTTGACGTTCGCCATCATCACCCCGGCGTTGATCGTGGGCGGTTTTGCCGAACGCATGCGTTTCTCCGCGGTGCTGCTGTTCACGACGGCGTGGCTACTGTTGGTCTATGCCCCGGTCTGCCATTGGGTCTGGGGCGGCGGGTGGCTCGGCGAGATGGGTTTCATGGACTTCGCCGGCGGTTCGGTGGTGCATATCACCTGCGGCACGGCCGCGATCGTCGCCGCCGTCACCCTGGGATCGCGGCGGGGCTTCCCGGATCGCATGACCCCGCCGCACAACATGACGCTCACCGTCATGGGCGCTGGCATGCTGTGGGTCGGCTGGTTCGGCTTCAACGGCGGCAGCGCGCTGGCCGCCAACGGGGACGCTGCCATGGCGATCGCGGTGACGCACATCTCCGCTGCCGCCGGCGCGTTTGTCTGGATGGTCGCGGAGTGGATCCGCTTCGGCAAGCCGAGCGTGCTCGGCGCGGTCACCGGGATGGTGGCGGGTCTCGCGACCATCACTCCGGCTTCCGGTTACGTCGGTCCGGCTGGCGCGCTGATTATCGGCATCGCGGCCGGTGTGGTGTGTTTCGCGATGACGAACTATCTCAAGCGCACGCTGAAGATCGATGACTCGCTCGACGTTTTTCCGGTTCACGGCATGGGCGGTATCGTCGGCCTGATTCTCACGGGCGTGTTCGCAAGCAACATGCTCGGGGTGTTCAGCGGCCAGCACGACATCAGCATCGGCAACCAGGTCGGCATACAGGCGGTTGGC
>JAPOYI010000041.1 GCA_026706665.1 Gammaproteobacteria bacterium
GCACTTCCTTACGCGTCAGCGGTCGGGGAACATTCCCCGGCTGAGGGCTCCTAGGAGGGAGATCATTGGTCATCTTCAGGGAATCGGCAGGTAGCCGCGGTCGATGCCCTTGGTGAGTACCGCAACCGCGTTGTGCGGGTGCAGGCTCTCGTGGTGTTCGACGCGCACCCAGTAGTCGATCAGGCGTGGTTCCCGCTCCAGGGCGGTTTTCACCCTGCGCGCCGCGTCCTCGCAGAACATGAGGTTGGTTGCGTTCAACCGCGCGAACTCCTGCTCATCCTCGCGTTTGACTGCCGTCTGCACGGGTGTCTGGACGGCTTCCTCGACGGAATCGATCAGGTTGGTGATCGGGAAGTGTTCCAGTCTGTCGTCGAACTTGGCCAGCACGCGCGCGATGCTGCGCTGGGCGTGTGGAGTCGCCACGAAGGACTGTTCGGATCCGAGCCATTCCCTGACCGCTTCCACGTCCACTTTCCCGGTGCTGCCGAAGTCCTGGTCGAACTGTTGCTGAACGAGTTGCCGGGAGAGCGCGGCGGAGCATGGACAGGTGCTGGAATAGTGAACGCCCACGGCCAGCTCCACGTGGGTTTCTCCATCGATTTGCGTGCCCTTGATGGACACCGGATAGGCGTTCCAGCCGGAGTTTTCGGTGACCAGCGCCCGGCGGCGCAGGTAGTAGTCGAAGTCGAACTGGACGAAGGCGCGGCCGGACAGCCCACGGTGCGATTCGAGCAGCGACGCGAGCAGCAGCTTCAGTCCGGCGACGCTCAAGGGGCGCGTCTCCAGGTGTTCGTCGAGAATCAGGTACAGGCGGGACATGTGGATGCCCTTTGCCTGCGGGTCGGCCAGGTCCACGTAGATCTGCACCCTTGCCTGCACTTCGCGCAGGTTACCGTCGTCACGAATTCGCAACGGTTGGTGCACCTCGCCCATGCCGACCCAGTCGAGGGTCTCCTCGGGGTTGCGCAGCTCCCGGCTGGCAATGTCGGGCATGTCCGTGATCAACACGAGCCCGGGTGTGTTCTTTGCCGCCTGGTCCATATTACTCATCGGTTGTCGCCGCCCCGTCCAAGGCGATTCGGTTGAGGACTTCTATGCAAGTACGCCTCCGCCGACGGGGAAATGCCCGCAATTCGTTACGCGTCAGTGGTCGGGGAATCTCCCCCGGCTGAAGGCTCCTGTCAATTGGCCGACTAATCCTGGCGGATTCTATGCGAAACACGGTCAAACTTCTCCGCGCTCATTTGGCCATCGAGGCGCGCTCTTCGTCGGTCAGCGTGCGCGCTTCGTCCTCCATCATCACCGGGACGCCGTCGCGGACCGGATAGGCGAGACCGCTCTGACGGCACCACAGTTCGTTCAGGTCGCGGCGGTACACGAGCGGTCCACGGCTGACCGGGCAGACGAGGATTTCAAGCAGCCTGGAGTCGATCATGGCGCAAAGGGATCCTGCAGAATGATTGTGTCGTCGCGTTCCGGGCCGGTGGAGACGATGTGGATCGGCGTCCCGACGGCGGCTTCGACGCGGCTGAGGTACGCACGGCAGTTTTCCGGTAGCGCATCGTGGTTGCGAATGCCCAGAGTCGACTCGTTCCAGCCGGGAAGTTCTTCGTATACGGGTTTGACCTGGCTGTACGACTCGTTGCCGAAACTCCCGCCGCCGCCTTCGTAGCCGACGCATAGCCGGACGCTCTCAAGATGGTCCAGTACGTTGAGCTTGGTCACGCACAGGCCGGTAATGCTGTTGCTCTCGGTCACCCGCCGCAACGCCACCGCGTCGAACCAGCCGCACCGGCGGGGCCGGCCGGTGGTGGAGCCGAACTCGTTGCCCTTCTCGGCCATCCACCGGCCGGTCTCGTCAAAGAGTTCCGTGGGGAACGGCCCGGAGCCGACCCGCGTGCAGTACGCCTTGGCGATCCCGAGGATGTAGTCGAGATTCCGGGGGCCGAAGCCGCTTCCCGTGGCGGCGCCGCCGGCCGTGGTGTTTGAAGACGTGACGAACGGGTAGGTGCCGAGGTCAATGTCCAGCAACGCGCCCTGGGCGCCTTCGAACACGATGTTCTCGCCGGATTCACGCAGCGAATGCAGGATCGCGCCGACATCGGCGACAAGGGGGCGCAACGATTCGGAGAGTTCCTGTGCGCGGTCCAGCGTCTCGTCGAAATCGATGGGAGCGGTGTGGTGGTAGTTCTCCAGCACGAAGTTGTGGTACTCCATGACTTCGGCAAGCTGGTGGGCGAATTGTTGCGGATGGAGCATTTCGCCGAGGCGCAGTCCGCGCCGTGCCGCCCGGTCCTCGTAAGCGGGGCCGATGCCGCGTCCGGTGGTTCCGATCCTGCGATTGCCGAGGGCCTTTTCCCGCGCGTTATCGAGGGCGATGTGGTAGGGCATGATCAGCGGACACGCCGGGGAGATGCGCAGGTGGCTGCGAACGTCGACGCCTTTCGCCTCGAGTCCCAGAATTTCCTCCATGAGCGCGTCCGGCGATAGCGCGACGCCGTTGCCGATGAGGCACTGCACCTCGGGACGCAGGACGCCGGAAGGGATGAGGTGCAGGACGGTCTTTTCGCCGTCGATGATGATGGTGTGCCCGGCGTTGTGTCCGCCCTGAAAGCGCACTGCCGCCGCTGCCCGCTCGGTCAGACGGTCCACGATCTTGCCCTTGCCCTCGTCGCCCCACTGGGCGCCGAGCACGACGACGCTGCGTCCCACTTCTCTTCTCTCACAAAGTTGACCCGCGCATGGGGCGCGCGGGCGAAACGAGCCTTCGAGGCTCCGGGTCACATTTTGGACGGCGGGCTGCTAGCCGTCCCCGTCCTTCAGGTACTTGAAGAACTCGCTGTTGGGATCCACGATCAGGAGGTCGCCCTTCTGGCTGAACACGGACACGTAGGCGTTGATGCTCCGGTAGAACTCGTAGAACTCCGGATCGGCGCCATAGGCGTTCGCGTAGATGGCGGCAGCGCCGGCATCGCCGTCGCCGCGAATCTGCTCGGCTTCGCGGTACGCTTCGGCCTCGACGACGACGACCTGCCGGTCGGCGTCCGCGCGGATACCGAGGTCGACTTCCCGGCCGGTTGCACGGTATTGCTGCGCTTCGATCTCGCGTTCGGAGTTCATTCGGTCGTAGACGGCGGCGGATACCTCCGGCGGAAGGTCTATCCGCTTCACCCGAACGTCTATGACATCCACGCCGACGTCGCGCCGCATTTCGTTGTTCAACTGCTGCGTCAGATCCGCCATCAGTTGGTCGCGCTCTCCCGAAATGACCTCGTGCATGTCCCGCCGGCTGATCTGGTTGCGCAAGCCTTCGTTCACGCGCTGTGACAACAGGAGTTCCGCCCTTCGCTGGTCGCCGCCCTCCGTTGTCTCGTAGTAGGTCTGGACGTCGCTCACCCTCCACTTGACGAACGAGTCCACCACGAGCGGCTTCTTCTCCAGCGTGAAATACCGTTCCGGCGCCGAATCCAGCGTCTGGATGCGGCCGTCGAACTTCTTGTCGTCGTCGGCGACGGGCAGCTTGAAATGCAGCCCCGGATCCAGGTCGACCTGCGTTATCTCACCGAAGCGAAGCACAAGCGCGCGCTGGGTCTCATGGACCGTGAACACCGCGTCGGCCGCCAACACGATGAGCACGACGACAACAGCGGCCAACAGCATGTTGCGGATTGACATCATTGGTCTGCCCTCCAGATGTTTGGCTTCATTTCCGAGGTGTCACCGCGAGTCGCGGCGAGTCGCGGGAAGTCGTTCGCTCACCAGTTCGTCGACCAGTCGCCGCAGCTCGGACTCCTCGGGACTCCCGGCCGTACCGCTGCCCTGCATGAGGCGGTCGAGCGGCAGGTACAGCAGGTTGTTGCCGCCCTCGACATCCACGATGACCTTTGAACTTTGGCTCAGGACCGACTGTATGGCGTCTATGTAGAGGCGGTCGCGCGTGACTTCCTCGGCTTGTTGGTATTCGGTGAGCAGCTTCGAGAACCGGTCGGCCTCGCCCTGCGCCCGTGCCAGCACCTGGTCGCGGTAGGCATTCGCTTCCTCAAGCTGCCGTTGCGCCGCACCGCGCGCTTCCGGAACCACTTTTTCCGAGTAGGCATTCGCGAGGTTCACGAAGCGCTGTTCGTCCTCCTTGGCCTTCTGCACGTCGTCGAACGCCTCTTGCACCTGGTCCGGGGGCCCGCTCTCGTCGATGTTCACCGTCTGTACTAGGATGCCGGTCTGATAAAGGTTCAGATAGTTCTGTAGGCGTTCCTGTACTTCGCTGCCGAGGGCGGCACGGCCCTCGGTAATGACGTTGTCCATGGTGGAACTGCCGACGACATGGCGAAGCGCGCTCTCCATCGCGTGCTCAACGCTCTTGTCGGGGTCGTTCACCTGTACGAGGTATGAAACGGGATCGCCGATCACATACTGGACCGTCATGCTGATGTCGACGATGTTCTCGTCCTCGGTCAGCATGAGCGCATTGTGGGACTTTTCGTTGAGGCGCGTTGCGACCACTTTTTCCACGCGATCGATGATCGGGGGATTCCAGTGCAGGCCGGGAAGCTTGACCTCGTCCTGGGCCTTGCCGAAGCGGAACACAACGCCGCGCTCCTGCAGGTCGAGCTGGTAAACGCCCCAAATGCCGTAACCGATCACAAGCGCGGCGAGAACCCCGCCGAACAACTTGAGGCTGATGCCGCCTCCCCCGCGGCCCCCGAACAAGCCGGAGATCTGGGACTGCAGCTTGCGAAACGATTCGTCGAGGTCGGGGGGACCTTGTTCGCCGCCGCGGCTGCCCCAAGGGTCTCTTGGGCCGCCGCCACCTGGGTCATTCCACGCCATGGGTAATGCAATCCCCGCCAATCGTCGAAGGGTTCGATGGGATTCTATGGGCCGCCATCATTCGCTGCAACAACACTCGGACCGGCGGGCACCGGCGGGACCGGCGGCCAGTCAGGACAAATCACTGCTCGGCAGGCAGGGCACCAGGCTATTCCCAGGGGGCGGCGACCCGGGGCATCTACCCGGCGCGGGATCGCTTGGGCGCCGAGGAGCCTTCAGCCGGGGGAGCTTCCCGGAGCGCTGACGCGTGAGGAAGTGCCGGCATTTCCTCGCGGTCGGAGGCGTACTTCCTTGAAAGCCTGGCCGTTTCGGCCCGGTCGAGCCGCACCCGCAATGCGAGCGAGCCGTCCTCCTGCACGGTTTCGGTGAGCACCGCCCCCAACGCGTACAGGCGCGCACGGAGTTTCCCGGACCCGGAATTGAGCAGCACCGTCACCGGCTTGGCGTTGACGCCGAGGGCGCGTCCCAGCGCCTTTCTCAAGGTCTCGAGGCCGGTAGCGTCCCTGGCGCTGACCACGACACGCGCCAACTCGGATTCGCGGCCGTCTTCCCAAATGTGTACGTGGTGCTGGTCCACGAGGTCCGCCTTGTTGAGGACCTTGATCGTCGGCACGTCGGCAGCGCCGATCTCTTCAAGCACGGCATCCACTTCCCGGACGAGGTCCTCCGCGTCGGGTGCCGCGGCGTCCACGACGTGCAGCAGGAGGTCCGCTTCGGCGACCTGCTCCAGGGTGGCCTTGAACGCGTCCACGAGGCCGTGGGGGAGGTCGCGGATGAATCCGACGGTGTCCGCCAGCACCACCTTGCCGACGCCGTCTATATCGGCGCGGCGCATGAGCGGGTCCAGCGTGACGAATAGCTGGTCGGCGACGGTGGCGCGCGCGTCGGTCAGGGCGTTGAACAGGGTGGACTTGCCGGCATTGGTGTAACCGACCAGCGCGATGGTGGGGATACCGGTTCTGGCGCGCCGCCGCCGGCTTCGCTGGCGCTGCCGGTGGACGCCTTCCAGCCGGGCGCGGACGCGCCGGATACGGTCCCGGAGCATGCGGGCATCGAGTTCGATCTGCCTCTCACCGGCGCCGCGCATGGCGACGCCGCCCCGCTGGCGGTCGAGGTGGGACCAGCCGCGGGTCATGCGCGTCCGCATGTGGCCGAGTTGCGCGAGCTCCACCTGGAGCTGGCCTTCAGAGGTCTGCGCGCGGTCCGCGAATATCTGCAGAATGAGTTCCGTGCGGGTCATGACCCGGCGCTCAAGGCGCTGTTCCAGGTTGCGCTGCTGGGCCGGCGTCAGCTCCTGGTTGACGATCAGCAGGTCCGCCTGTTCGGCATCCATCGCCGCCGCCACTTCGTCCACCTTTCCACTGCCGATGAACCATTTCGAGTGCGGTCGGTTGCGCCTGGCATGAATGAGCGCGACGGGCGCGATGGCCGTGGAATGCACGAGTTGCGTCAATTCATCGGCGCTCGAGCGGAGATCTTGCGTCGACGAGTCGAGCCGAAGATTCAGCAGGACAGCGCGCGACCCCGCCTCGGGGCGGTCAAAGAGCATTTCGAGGGACCGTGATGTCAGACGAGTTCGCTGGTCTCGCCGCAGCTTTCGCGGCGCACCCCTGGGGGTTGCAGGCGCACGTTCCGAGTCGGAACCACGGTCGAGATCGCATGCTTGTACACCATCTGGCTGACGGCATTTCGAAGCACGATGACGAACTGATCGAACGACTCGATCTGACCCTGGAGCTTGATGCCGTTGACGAGGTATACGGAGACGGGAACCCGCTCCTTGCGCAGCATGTTGAGGTAAGAATCCTGAAGGGGGTTCCCTTTCGACATGATGCTTTCCTCGGATGCGCGGTCATAGCGAATCTACAACCGAACAATTTTGCGGCCTTGGTCCAAAGATTGCAAGATGCGGGTAGCGGTAGTAGCGGTAGCGGTGACAGGCGCGCCATCGACTTCGAGCAGGCCCGGCCAGTTTCGCAACCAGGTGGCCTGCCGGCGCGCGAGCTGGCGTGTCGCCGCCACCGCCTGTTCGCGCATCGCGTCGAAGTCGAGGTCCCCTTCGAGGAGGCGCCACACCTGGCGGTATCCCACCGCGCGCATGGAGGGTCTGGAAAGGTCGAGGTTCGGGATGGCGCGCAATCGCGACACCTCTTCGACGAGGCCGCGTTCGAGCATCCCGTCGAAGCGCTGGCTGATGCGCGTCGCGAGGTCCGCGTCCCTGCTGAGCGCGATCTCGAGCAGTGTGCAGTCGAGGCGCTCACCGGCGCTCGTGCCGGCAGAGGAAGACCACCACTCGGAGATCGGCGTACCCGACACGTAGAACACTTCGAGCGCCCGCTGAATGCGCTGTGGGTCGTTTCGATGAATCCGGGCTGCGGCGTCGGGGTCGATCCGCTCAAGTTCGGCGTGCAGGGCCTTCCACCCCTCGTTCGCGGCGCGTTGCTCGATGGCGGACCGCGTCTCCGGATGGGCGGGGGGCAACGTCGACAGGCCGTCTCGAAACGCCTTGAAATAGAGCATCGTGCCACCGACGAGGACGGGCAGCCTGCGGCGGTCCAGGGCGCGCGCGACCGCGGCATCCGCGCCAGCGAGAAAGTCGGCGGCCGAAAACGGCTCGGTCGGGTCGCGCACATCGATCAGTGCGTGGGGATACCGGTCCAGCACGTCGGTACCCGGTTTCGCCGTGCCGATGTCCATGCCCCGGTAGACCATCGCCGAGTCGACGCTGATAAGGTCGACGTCAGCCAGGTCGGCGAGTGCGAGTGCGGCGTCGGTCTTGCCCACGGCCGTGGGCCCCATGATGCAGACGGCAACGCGCCGCTCCATGCAGTGTTACCGGCCGCGAAGGAACAGGTGATCGAGTTGCTGCATGCTCTGCACGAAGTACGTCGGCCGTCCGTGATTGCACTGTCCCGCGTTGGGCGTCGTCTCCATCTCCCGCAGGATCGCATTCATTTCCGGAATCGAAAGCCGGCGGTTGGCTCGCGCGGATCCGTGGCACGCCATGCTGGCGAGCAATTCGTCCGCCTTCGCCCGGACCGCGTCGCTGGTGCCGAACTCGGCGATCTCGTCGAGCACGTCGCGGACAAGCGCCGCGGCATCGCTGTCCGCCAGCAGCGAAGGTACTTCGCGAATGACGCAGCTCCGCGGGCCGGAGCGGTCGATGGCGAGCCCCAGCATTGCGAGTTCCCCTCCATGCGTCTCGGCAAGGTCGGCCTCGCGCGGTGTGACGTCGATCGGGATGGGCACCAGGAGCCGTTGCGCCGTCAGTTTGCCGCTCCCGTAATCGGCCTTGAGCTTTTCGTAAGTGATGCGCTCGTGGGCGGCATGCATGTCGATCACGACGAGGCCTTCCTCGTTCTGGCTCAGGATATAGACCCCATGAAGCTGCGCGAGGGCGTATCCGAGGGGAGGGACGTCGTGGTCATCGATCGGGGGCGCATCGTGAACAGCGGGCGCATCGACTTGGGCGACCAGGGAGGAAAGGCTCATGGAGGTCTGCGGATAGGGCGAATGCCGGTGTGGTGCGTGCCCGCGGTGACTGCCGGGCGGAAGACGGTCGCCTGCTGGCGGGCCGGATTCGGCCCCGGGCCGGGCGTCCGACAGCAGCCGGTGCAGGGAAGCGAAGACGAAGTCATGCACGCGGCGGGAGTCCCGGAAACGTACTTCGCGCTTGGTGGGATGCACGTTGACGTCGACGCTGCCGGGATCGAGTTCCAGGAACAGCACGAACACCGGGTGACGTCCGTGGAACATCACGTCCCGATAGGCCTGCCGTACCGCATGGCCCGCCAGCCGGTCCTGCACGGCGCGGCCGTTCACGAAAAAGAACTGGGCGTTCGCCTGGGCGCGGGTGTACCCGGGCAGGCCGATCCAGCCAGAGAGACGCAGGTCCCCATTGCCTGTATCGATGGCGATGGACTGGGAAAGGAACTCGCTGCCCATGATCGCATCCAGCTCCCGCCCGGCCGGAAGCCGTTCCATGACGCGCTGGCCGTGTCTCAGTTCGAAGGCGACATCGCCGTGGGCGAGGGCGAGTCGTCTCACCACGTCGCTCACGTGGCCGGTTTCGGTGCGTTCGGTCTTGAGGAACTTTCGCCGTGCCGGCGTGTTGTAGAACAGGTCCGCCACCTCGACGGTGGTCCCGACCGGAGTGGCAGCCGGCCTGAAGGCCGCTTCTGTTCCACCCGCCAGGCTCAGGGACATGCCGCCGCCGGCGGATATCGCCGAGGTGATGGTGAGCCTGGAGACGGATGCCGCGCTGGCCAGGGCCTCGCCGCGAAAACCGAGAGTTTCGACGCCATCGAGATCGTCCGCGCCGCTGATCTTGCTGGTGGCGAAGCGGCTGACGGCGAGCCTGAGATCATCCGGTGCGATCCCGCAGCCGTCGTCCTGCACCACGATGCGCTTGACGCCGCCGTTTTCGATGGTCGTCCTGATGGACCGCGCGCCGGCGTCGAGGCTGTTTTCGATCAGTTCCTTGACGATGGATGCCGGCCGCTCGACGACCTCGCCCGCGGCGATCTGGTTGGCGACGAACTCGGACAGCCGGTGGATGCGCGGCATGCGTGTCTCTCAGGACCCTGCTGCCCCCGGAATACGGAGCACCTGCCCGACGTGGATCCGGTCCCCCTTGATGCCGTTGGCCGCGCGCAGCGCTCCCATCGAAACGCGGTAGCGCAGGGCGATCTCCGACAGTGTGTCGCCGCGCTGGATGACGTAGCGAAAGCCACCGGCGGCGACGCGCGCCGCGATCAGGGTGTCGGGCGGCGGGTTCTTGACGACGTAGGCGCGAATACCGTCGCCGATGGCGCGCGCCAGGCGTCTCTGGTACGCGGGGTTCGTCAGCAGGCGAGCGTCTTCCGGATTGGTAAGGAAGCCCGTCTCGATCAGTACCGCTGGTACGCCGGCAGCCCTCAACACGGCGAAGTTCTGCAACCGGGTGGTCGGCTTGTGGAGGCGGGCGGTGGGCGCCAGCGATCGAAGAATGGTGTCTCCGATTTCGATTCCCCCGGCTTGACTGAACCCCAGCGACAGGTCGACGAGCGTCTCCGCGACGTGGGAGGGCTGACCATCGAGCGAGATGCCCCCGACCCCGCCGACGCCGCCTATCAGGTCGGATTTGTTCTCTCTTTCCGCCAGGATGCGGGCGGCCTCGGATGAACTGCCGCGCTCGGACAGCGCGAAGATGTGAGCGCCCCGAACCCTCGGCATGCGGAAGGCGTCGGCGTGTATCGAAATGAAGAGGTGGGCCGAGTGCTTCCGGACCATCTCGGCGCGCTGCCGCAGACCGACGTAGTAGTCGCCCTCGCGGGCCATGACCGTGCGGTATCCCTCCGTCCCGTTCAGGTCCCTTTCCAGCGCTCTCGCAACGGCGAGGGCGATGTCTTTCTCCTTTACTCCGCCGACACCCGTGGCGCCATGGTCATCTCCACCGTGGCCGGCGTCCACCACCACCACGACATCGCGCTCGCCGTCCGGCATGCGGATTATGGGTGATGGCCTCCTTCGCTCGATGGCGTGGAGGTCGACGACGAGCCGGTATCCGTACGGCTCGATGGGATTGAGTTGGAAGTGCCTGGGATCGACCTGCTCGGCAACGTCGAGCACGATGCGGTAGGCCCCGTCCGGGCGCGCCGCACGCCGGATCCGCTTGATCAGGTCGCTGTCCTTTTTCGGCAGCGCGATCGTCGCCTCGGGGCTCGTGTCCTTGAGATCGATGACGACCCGCAACGGATTCTCCAGGGAAAAGACCTTGTAGGCGACCTTGGTGCTGGTGTCGAAGACCACGCGCGTGTGGTCGGGAGCGTCGTGGGTGCGGATTCCTTCGAGATCGGCGGCATTTCCGGCGGTCGCGGCCGCGACCGCGGCGGCAAGGGAAAGCGCCGGAAGTCCTCGGAGCCCTCGGCGGGCGCCGGCCCGGCTATGGTCGCAAGGACCGGTGGTCGACCATTTCAAGCAGTCTGCCTCCATCGATCTCGTGGAGTGAAATGTCCACGTCCGGATCGGGCAAGCGGTCCCCTGCGCGCTCCGGCCACTCTATCAATTTTAACGCCGACGACCCCATCAGGTCATCGACCCCGATGAATTCGAGTTCTTCCGGGTCGACGATGCGATAGAAATCGAAGTGGAAGATCTCGCGGTCTCCCAGTGCGTAGGGTTCGAGCAGCGTGTACGTCGGGCTCTTTACCGGGCCGGTATGCCCCAGTCCCCGCAGGATGCCGCGGGCCAGCGTGGTCTTGCCGACACCGAGCTCTCCGCGCAGAAACACCAGTTCGTCGCCGAGTTGCGCGCTGAGCGCGGTGCCCCAGTCCAGGGTGGCGTCTGCATCGGGCAACTTGACGGTGGTCGTCTTCAACGGTGCCGTTCAACTCCCAGCCAGAGATGTCGGACGATGTCGCTTGCGACGATGGGTTGCGGCGCCCGCCGGTCCGCGGCCAGGTCGCCCGCCGCCGCGTGAAGGGAAACCCCGGCTTCGGCGGCGGTCCGGATGTCACGCCCCTGCGCCAGCAGTCCCGCGATGATTCCCGTCAGCACGTCGCCGCTGCCGGCGGTCGCGAGCCCGGGATTCCCGGCGGTGCAGATCCCCGCGACTTCGCCCCTCTCGGCCACCAGTGTTCCCGCGCCCTTCAGCACCACGACGTTTCCGAATCGTGCGGACAGATCGCGCGCGGCGGCGGGCCGGTCGGAAACCGGGGCGCCGCCGAGCAGCCGGGCCGCTTCGCCGGGATGCGGTGTGAGGATGCTCAACGCCGGCGCGCGAAGATCGCGGGATGCAATGAGGTTGAGGCCGTCCGCGTCGATGACCGCCGGCTTGCCGGTCGAAAGGGCCTCGTCCAGCAATTGCTCTCCCCACGGTTGTCGCCCGAGGCCGGGGCCGACGGCCACGACTGTGCAGGCCTCCAGCAGATCGCTGATGTCGTCGCCCTCCGATACGCCGCGCACCATCAGTTCCGGCATCCGCGCGAGGATGGGGGCGCGATGTTCAGGCCGGGTCAGGATGCTGACCAGTCCGCAACCGGTGCGCAGTGCCGCTTCCCCGGCAAGCAGCGTGGCGCCCCCCATGCCGCGCTCGCCGCCGATGACGAGCACGTGGCCGAACTGGTTCTTGTGTCCGGACCGCGGGCGTTCGGAGGGCGGAGGCGGGGAGACCACGGGGATGCCGGAGACGGCATCGTAGATCCCGGCGGGGACCCCGAGGGCATCGAAGACGACTTCCCCGGCGTGATCCACTCCTTCGCCGGTGTGCAGGCCGAGTTTCTCGCCGATGAAGGTCACGGTGACGTCGGCACGGATCGCCGCACCCAATGTCGCGCCCGAGTCGGCGGAGATGCCGCTCGGGAGGTCGATGGCGAGAACCGGTCTGCCAGCGGCATTGATGGCCTCTATCGCTGCCCGGTACTGCGGCCGAAGCTCTCCCGTCGCGCCCGTTCCGAGCAGGGCGTCCACGACGACACGGCCGGCGACATCGAGCGACGCGTCGCCGCGCGGGACGCCGACATCTGCGGCCCAGTCGCGGGCGGTGGCCGCGTCGCCCTTCAGCCTGGCGGGATCGCCGACCTGGAGGAGTTGCGTGTCTATCCCGGCTTCGACGGCCATGCCGGCAACGATGTAGCCGTCGCCGGCGTTGTTCCCCGATCCGCAGGCGACCGTGATTGCGCGGCAGTCCGGCCAGCGGCGCCGCAACGTCTCGAAAGCCGCGCGGCCGGCGCGGCGCATCAGGCTGATCCCGGGAATGCCGTGGGTCTCGATGGCCGTTCGGTCGAGCTGCCGAACCTCGGCCGCGGTGTAGACTCTGCCGGGGCGGTGCATGGCGAAATTATACGCGCGCGACCGGATGGACCTTGACGAGCTGGCGGACGATATCCGCGCCTGGGCTTCGGAACTGGGATTTCAGCAGGTCGGAATCACCGACACCGACCTGTCCCGATGCTCGGAAGACCTGCGCCGCTGGATCGGCCAGGGGCTGCACGGGACGATGGGCTACATGGCGCGCAACGTGGAGAAGCGCCTGCATCCCGAGCGCCTGGTCGATTCCACGATACGGATCATCTCGGCGCGAATGGACTACATGCCGGGCGACTCGATGCCGCCGCTGCCGGAGAACGACGGCAGCGCCTACCTCGCCCGCTATGCCCTCGGCCGCGATTACCACAAGACCGTGCGGCGGCGACTGGCGCGGCTTGCCAGCCGTATCAATGCGCGCGCGGGCGGCCGTTACCGCGCCTTCACAGATTCGGCGCCAGTACTGGAAAAACCCCTCGCGAACAAGGCGGGTATCGGATGGACGGGAAAGAACACGCTGCTACTGAGCGAAGACGCGGGCTCGATGTTCTTCCTGGGGGAGATCTATACGAACATCCCGTTGCCGGTGTCCACCATCGGAGTGTCGGACCAATGCGGCGCCTGCAAGGCATGCATCAACGTCTGCCCGACCGGCGCCATCGCCGGCCCCCGGCGGCTGGACGCCAGGAAGTGCATCTCCTATCTCACCATCGAGCACAAGGGCACCATTCCGCTGGAACTTCGGGAGGCAGTCGGCAACCGGGTTTTCGGTTGCGACGACTGTCAGCTCGTGTGTCCCTGGAACCGGTATGCCATGAGGACGGCGGAAGCGGACTTTGCGCCGCGCCACGGGCTCGACAGCGCGAGCCTGGCCGAGCTCCTGAGTTGGGACGAAGCGACCTTCTCGGCGAAGACCGAGGGAATGGCATTGCGGCGCGTCAACTACCGGCAATGGGTCCGCAACCTCGCCGTGGCGGCGGGAAATGCGCCTTGCGGGAGGAGGCTCGTCGACCTGCTGCGCCAGCGGCGGGCGGATGCGGACGAGATGGTCGCCGAGCACATCGACTGGGCACTTGCGCGCCAGGCGAAAGGCCGGGCGATCAGGGTGTGTGGAAGAACCGCTCCCGGTAGAACCTGAGTTCGTCGATCGACTCGCGAATGTCCTCCAGCGCGCGGTGGGCATTGGCCTTCCGTCTTTGCGAGATGAGTTCCGGGTGCCAGCGGAACGCGAGTTCCTTGATGCTGGAGACGTCGATGATCCGGTAGTGCAGGAAGGCCGCGACTTCCGGCATGTACTTGATGAGGAACCGCCGGTCCTGCCATATCGTATTGCCGCAGAGCGGCGACGTGTCCGGAGTCGTATGCCGCTCGAGAAAGTCCAGCGTCCGCGCCTCGGCTTCGATGAGCGGCACGCCGTCCTGCCGCACGCGGTCGATGAGTCCGGAGGCGGTGTGGTGCTCGGTGTTCCACTCGTTCATGCGGGCAAGTGCCGACTCCGGTTGCGAAACGGCCAGCACCGGCCCTTCCGCGATCGCGTTGAGTTCGCTGTCGGTAACGATGGTCGCGATTTCGAGGATGACGTCCACCTCGGGGTCGAGGCCGGTCATCTCCATGTCCATCCAGACGAGGTGCGGCGGCATGCTTCGCTGCCCGATGGGTAACTGGATCCTGGAGCATATATCATTCGCCGCGACCTCAATCAGCCAGGTTATCCGTGACCAGACCCGCAACCATCACGGTCGAAGAACTGGCCGGGCAATCGCCCGAAAACGATCTCCTCATCGTGCAGGTCACCGAGCCTGCGATGTTTGCCCAGGCCCGGATTCCGGGTGCGGTGCATGTTGCGCCGGCGGATCTCGTCCGGGGCCAGCCTCCGGCGCCCGGGGAACTGCCGTCCGAACCGGCGCTGACCGCCCTGTTCCGCCGCATCGGCCTGACTCGGGAACGGACCGTCGTGGCCTGCGACGACGAAGGCGGCGGTTGGGCGGGCCGCCTGGCCTGGACGCTGGACGTGATCGGCCACCACGACTGGCTGTATCTCGACGGCGGTATGCATGCATGGGAGGCAGCCGGATTCCCGTTTGAGTCGGGGCCGTCATCGGCGCCTCCTCCCTCCGATATCGAAGTCGCCGTCAGCACCGATCCAATCGCGCGCATCGACGCCGTGCGGGAGTCGCTGGGACAGGCGGACGCGACGATCTGGGACTGTCGCAGCGCCGAGGAATTCGCGGGCATCAAGCCCACTGCGGCCCGCAACGGTCACATCCCGGGTGCCACGCATCTCGACTGGCTGGAGCTGATCGACCGCGCTCGCAACATGCGCCTGATCGAGAATCTCTCCGAGTCCCTTGCGGCGCGGGGCATCTCCCCGGAGCGGAACGTGATCGTTCACTGCCAGACGCACCACCGCTCGGGACTCGCCTACATGGCGGCGCGCCTGCTCGGTTTTCCCCGGATTCGCGCCTACCCCGGGTCCTGGTCGGAGTGGGGAAACCGCGACGACACGCCGATTGAATGTTGAATCCTGCCGCGCTGTACCAGGCGCTGCCGACCCAGGCCATCTCGCGCCTGGCGGGGCTCCTTGGCCGAACCGAGATCCGTCCCGTAGCGCAGGCCCTGATCGGCGCCTTCGCGCATCACTACGGGGTCGACCTGAGCGAAGCGGAACGCCGGTCGCCTGAAGACTACCGGTCGTTCAACGATTTCTTCGCGCGTCGCTTGAAGCCCGGCGCGCGGCCCATCGACGAGGATGCGCGGGCTGTTGTCAGTCCGTCGGACGGATATTTGAGTCAGTTCGGCATCGTCGAGGACCGTTGCCTGTTGCAGGCCAAGGGCCACAGGTTCTCGGTACGGGCGCTGTTGACGGACGCGGACCTGGCTCGACGCTACGAGGGCGGCGCGTACGTCACGGTCTACCTCTCACCCAGGGACTACCATCGCGTCCACGCGCCGGCCGCTGGTCGCCTTGCGCGCACCATCGAGGTTCCCGGACGGCTGTTTCCCGTTAACGAAGGCTCGCAGGCTTCCATCGCGGGGCTCTTTTGCCGCAACGAGCGGTTGGTCTGCGACTTCGATACCTGCGCCCTGGTATTCGTCGGCGCTCTGATCGTCGCGAGTGTCGAAACGGCCTGGGAGGGGGGGCCGCGGTCGCCCTACGGCACGTACCTGGTGCGTCCGGCCGGAAAGTGCTTTGGTCGCGCGGAGGAGGTGGGCCGGTTCCTGCTCGGCTCCACGGTAATCGTGTTGTTTCCCCCGGGCGCGGTCGATCTGGACCCTGCCCTCAAGGCCGGCATGCCCATCCGCATGGGTGAACGTATCGGCCTGTCGGGTTAGGCGCGTCCATCCGGGAACGGCATGACATCCGCCACGGCACGGGCGCCGATCTTGAGCGCCACCAAGCGATCGAAGCCGACCGCAACGCCGGCGCAGTCCGGCAAGCCGCGGGCGTGCGCCGCCAGGAATGCCCTGTCGATGTCGGGAACCGACCGATCCCGTTCGCACCGCGCCAGGTTGTCGGCGGTGAGGCGTCGCGCGAGTTCCTCGACGTCGGTGAGTTCGTGGTATCCGTTCGCGACCTCGATGCCGTCGATGACAAGTTCGAACCGGTCTGCGACGCCGTTCGAGATCCGCGCCAGGGCCGCTTGGCGCGCCGGGTAGCGCGTGACGAATACACGCTTGTCCCGGAGCCGTGCGACGGCGACGGCGATGGCGAGGTCGAGTTCATCGGTGGTGGCGTCGTCAATGTCGAGGGCCGTCAGGCTTGCGAAAGTGCGCCGCTCGTAATCCGAGGGTCCGAGCAGCGCGTCGGTAAGCGCGGCCAGTTCGCGCATCAGGTCGTCGGCGTCGAAGCCGAGGTGGTACCACTCGAGCATGGTGAATTCGGTGTTGTGCCAGCGGCCGGCCTCGTCCGCCCTGAACACGGGACCGATGCTGAAGATTGATGGGCCGCCGGCGGCGAGCAGGCGTTTCATGTGGTACTCCGGAGACGGCTGAAGGAAGCGACCGTCCTCGGTTCGGATGCACTCGATCGCCGGATCGGTGACGGCGTGCCGGCCGAGCACAGGCATCTGTACCTCGAGGACATCGCGCTCCTCGAAGAAGCGGCGGGTGATGCGGAGCATGCGGGCGCGCTCCATGAGCGCCTCGATGTCGCAGGAGGGTTCCCAGCAGGATCCGTCTGACGTCAACTCTTGACCCGGCTGACGTATTCCCCGGTGCGCGTGTCGATTCGAAGGACATCACCGATGTTGACGAACAGGGGCACCTTGACAGTGGCGCCGGTCGACAACGTGGCGGGCTTGGTCGCCCCCTGTGCGGTGTCTCCCCTGAGCCCCGGGTCGGTCTCCGCGACCTCGAGGTCGACGAAGTTCGGAGGGGTAACGGAAATCGGGTCGCCGTTCCACAGCGTGACCGTGAACGTATCCTGCTCCTTCAGCCAGTCTCGCGCCTGGGCCACTGCGGCATCGCCGGCCTCCACCTGTTCGTAGCTGCCGTCGGTCTTCATGAAGTGCCAGAACTGCCCGTCGGTGTAGAGGTACTCCATTTCGGCCTCCATGACGTCGGCAGCTTCGATGGTCTCGCCGCTCTTGAACGTGCGCTCCCAGACGCGACCGGTCTTCAGGTTGCGGAACTTGACGCGGTTGAAGGCCTGTCCCTTCCCGGGCTTCACGAATTCGTTCTCGATGATCGAGCACGGGTCCGCCTCGAGCAGCACCTTCAATCCGGCGCGAAATTCATTGGTCGCGTAGATGGCCATGGTTCAGCCGTACCGGAAAAACCGAATGATAACGCGACGGGCCTGCAGGACAGAACGTCCCTGCAGGCCGCTGGCGCTGCATCAGTCCATGGGGATGCGAATAACCACACCGCCGATGACGTCGCCGAGCTCGATGTCGGTGCGCGGCGAGTCCTTGTGGTCGTTGTGGCAATCGACGCAGGCTTCCGAGACCGCGAAGTCGGGATATACGGCGGTGAAGTAACGTTGACCCCCCAACTCCTCTTCGCCGTAGAACTTCTCTTCGTTGTCGAGGGCGTGTTGCAGGCCCTGCTGCTCCAGGTCGGTTCCGGGACCGTTTTTCCTGTTGATGGGATGCAGCGACAGCAGCGAATAGGAGAAGTCCTCCGTCTCGTCCGCCACCAGTTCGGCGCCGAAACGAAACATCTGCGCGGGAAGTGGCAGCGCGACGTCGTCTTCGAAATGCTCGGATGCGGTAATCGCCTCCTCGTCGATCGTCAGGCGCTCCACCACCAGGCGCGTATACACGCTGCGGTCCGCGGACACGACCTGGTAGATCATGTCGGTCACCTGCGGGTATGGAACGCCGGCATCGTCTGCCGCGGTTGCCGTCAACGTCAACGCCGCGCCGAGTCCGAACGCGAGGCGCTTGAGGGACTCTCGTTTCATCCGACGATCTCCCCAATTTGAGAGAGTCGAATATAGCAACATTCAACGGCCAGCGTCCGGCGGCTCGGCGCGCCGAACCGCCCATTCAATGCTCTCCACGTGGACGGCGGGCCTGCCGGCGAAGTTCCGCGAGACCAGGTCGGTGTCGGCAAGCGCATCAAGAGAGAACGCCAGGCCGTGGCAATCAAGGCAGACGGGGCGAATCATCTTCTCGTTCGGCCGCAGGCTGTCGTTCTGGTTGTGGTCGGTCGTCACCTTCCCCCGGCGCTTGCCCTTGACCATGTGACAGGTCGCGCAGCTCACGCCGGTGCCGAGAGCGGCTTCACCCGCCTGTTCCTTCAGCCACAACGCGTGGTGCGGGCTGCCGAAATACGCCCGCGTATGGAGGTCGTCGTGGCAGGACGCGCAGGCCGCGACGGCAGCGTGTTCGATGTCGACCGCGTGAGAGTCATGGCAGGTTCCGCAATCGAGCGGCTCGGTCGGAGCGTCGATTCGCATGGGCAGGCGCGCCTCGGCCGCGTGCATGTGCGTCGGCGGCACAGGATCCGACAACCTGGCTGAGATCGTCTCCGGCAGTGTCGCGTCGACCCCAAGCGTTGCGAGCCCCTGGCCCGGTTCCCGGGGCACCGCGATCTCGGGATGCTGCCGCATGCCATGCCGGCCCAGCGCGAAGGTGCGGACTTCCTGCCGATGGCAGTCGCGGCAGACGGAGACGGAGGGAGAGTCGGTCCACGCCGCCTCGACATCGCCTTGCAAGCCGCCTTCGGCGAAATCCGGGGCGTGGCAATCGGCGCATGCCACGCCCGCTTCCGCGTGACCGGAACCGGCCCAATGCGCGACGATCGCCGCATCCGCGAGTGCGACTGCGGGTGCCGCGACGGCGCCCGGTCCGATCGCCGATTCCTCCGGCGGTTCCCAAGCGCGGTACTGGGCCGACAGCGCGTGGACCGGCTCGGCCTTGAGCCAGGGTTGCCCGGCGTGCCTGACGAGGAAGTCCTCGTAGAGCGCGCGGTTGTCGTGGTAGTTGTGGCACCCGGCGCAGGTATCGAACGAAAGGCCTTCATGGCTCGGCCGGGTCGCCCGGATGTCCTGTTCCCCCTCGGAGTGACACGCGACGCAGAAGTCCATGGCGACGGTCACGGCGCTCGCCCGCGTGATATCCGGGCGATGCTCGACATGACAGCTCGTGCAGTAGCGCGCGTCGACCTTCTCCCGGTAGGCGGCCATCCTTGGACTGCGGAATCTCTTTCGGGAGTGGCTGTCGTCGGCGTCGTCGAGCGCATCTTCGTGACATTTCCTGCAGGTCTTGTTGAGTTCATTCTTCGCCGTCTCGGCATCGGCGAACGCGGGCGCCGCGTGGCAGGTTTCGCAGGCCATTTCGAGCTGGTGGTGCGCGTCGGTCGTTGCGCCGATGAGCAGTGCCCGGCGGTCGCCGCCGACCATCATCAGGACCACGACGACCCCCACGGCAACCAGGGTGCCCACCGTGGACATGGTCGCGATGACAGCATTTCGGGACACGCGCGGGTTCCGTCAGTAGAGGTACACGATGAGGAGGTGGATGACGAGCAGCGCGGGCAGAGTGCACAGCGCGATGACATGCACCCGCATCGGAAGGCGGGTCAGCCTTCCGGCCTGGGCAAACCCGAAGCGCCGCAGCTGGGTGGCGCCGCCCATCAGAATCCCGGCGAACGCGCCGGATACCAGCGCGGCGAGGTAGCAGCCCATGAGCACGGCATTGAGGTTGTAGCCGAGGCGAAAGCCGGTATGGACGAACAGGAGCAGCACGCAGGACAAGCCAAGCCCGACATGCATGACCCGCCACCAGTTCTGATCGCCAATCTTCGCCGCAAACCGCATCCTCCTGAGGGAGGCGGCCGCGAAACCGAGGACGCTCAAGGCCAGGAGCACGTACCCGCTCCATTCCTGCCAGGCGCCGTCGCCCCAGAGACGCTCGAGCAGCGTCGGGCCGAACCGGTCGGGCACGGGGATGCGGGGCGCAAGAACGGTGGCAAGTGTTGCGATCCCGCCAATTGCGGCCAACGCCAGCACGTATCTTCGAAAGCGCGCCAGTCGCGCGCGGACCGCCATCAGCATGGTGCGTTGAATGGCGGCGATGGCACCGGCGACCTCGCGGCCAATCAGGTCCATGATGCGAAGCTGCCGGATCCGGGGGGTCGCCTGCTCGATCTCCCTTTCCGAGAGCACTTCCGGAAAGATGCTGCATGCGTCACACAGCGCGATTCGCACGACGTCCCGGGGGTCAGGGATATCGTCGGCGAGCACCACTTCGCGGATATGCAGCTTGATTTCCCGCTGGGCCGTACCATCGCGCATGGGGTAGTGCTCGACCCGTCGCCGCTCGCGCTGTTCGAGGATGCCGCGGTCGACCAGGCTGGCCAGTGCCTGCTCCCGAATGGTGTTGGCCTCTTCGCGGGCCAGCAGCCTCACCCAGGACTGTGCGTCCATCACTTCTGGATGGGTGGCGATCCTGGCCAGGATGCGGTCAAGCATCGCCAGGCCGGTCGGATTCTCGTTGAGGACGATGAGCGATTCGAGGTCGGTGTCGATTCGGAGCGCGAACGCCAGATCCATCAACGTGGCGCCAGCCAGGGCGCACTCGAACGCGTTGCTGTTGACCGGCAGGAAGGCGCCGTCCTCCTCACCGAGCAGCAGCAGGAGTATCTCTTCCGTGAAGGTGAGCATGGTGCGTGCGTTTCGTGCGAAGGTGCACCGTTACGACTTCCAGGAAGAGCATAGCCCATTCAGTTCTGGACTCGTCTCGCCCTTGGCAACGAGACAGGGTTCTTCATCAGTCTGCCGTGATGTCGCAATGGCGCGGCGACGCTTTGCATGGCGGAGTGCTCCCTCGCCACGTACCAGATCGACGGTGTGAAAATACTCACATCCTTGCATCAACCCATTGCGCGAGCATCGTTGCCGAATCGCTCTAGGTCGAGCCAGCTGCGCACTTTATGCGCTTCCATGTTGCGCGGAGCTTCGCCCAACGCGACTCACGGTTTTCTCCTTGAGTTGTCGGTCGGAAAGTTGCCGTGGCTTGCCAGACCAACTGGGGGTTGCAAATCGACACGGACGATCCGGAAATCCCTGAACCGGCGACGCGCGACTTGGCGTCGAAGCTGGAGCGACTAGGCTGCGGGAAGCCGGAATTGCTCGCCCGAAGAGGTTCTGTCGTCAAGTACGACCACGGTGTGATCGTCTCATCGAGCGACCTCTCCCACTTGCACCTGATTCTCGACGGCGTGATTCAGATCATGCACTACTCGGTGTCCGGCCGTTCGGTTCTGGTGCACGAATTCGGGGCCGGGCAGCCATTCGGCGGCTGCGACATGCCGGGCGACGAGCGCGTGCCGACACAGGCTGTCGCTAACGACAACGTAACCGCCCTGCGATTCAGGGGCTGGAACAGTCTCGACGCCGCGCGCAACGACGCCGGATTCGGGTTGATTCTGCTCGAGCACGCCTTGTCAGTGGCCTCGACCCTTGCCGGGCGTCTGATCGAACTGACGGTGGAGCGAGCGCGTGATCGGGTCCGTCTTGAACTTGTGAGACAGGCGCGTCAGAACATGCTCGACGAACAAGCAGGCCTCGTCGAGCCCGCTCCGACGCATTTAGATTTGGCGATTCAAGTCGGATCCCACCGGGAAGAAGTCTCCCGCGAGATGAGCTACCTGAGGCGGCACGCGCTGATCGAGCGGGTCGGCACCGCCTTGAGGGTGCGCGTAGACGCGCTCGAGGAGTTGTACCAGCGGGGGCAGGTGTAATCCGCAGATGCTATCCGGTCGCGCCGGTTCAACCCGGTGGGCAACCGGAACACCCACGTTGGAGCCGCCGCAGACGCTTCTGAAAGTCCCCCGATTGTGAAGATCTTCACATCTTTGTGTTCGGTCGATCACGAAAGTCAAGCCCTTCGAGGCGAGCGACTTTTGGGGACCGAATCGGAGACACCAACATGACCTCGAACCATGTCGTCATGTCCGTCGCGGTTGCGACCGTTCTCGGCGGAATCGTTCTCGGCCTAGCGGCGCTCGTCGTCTGCTGGCACCTGGAACGAAGGAAGAAAACATGAAAACAAGAAACGCTTTGCCTCTCATGCTCGCCGCCTTGATCGCGGCAGGGGGGTGCGCTTCGATCACCAAGGGAACTACCCACACCATCAACGTCGAGGTTGACGGATGCGGCGAAAAGACCGAATGCACCGCGACCAACAAGAAGGGAACGTGGATCTTCGACGCGCCCGGACCCGTCACCGTAAAAAAAAGCGACGACGCTTTGGCGCTCCGCTGCGTAGACGGCGACGAGTATGTCACCCGCACTGTGGCGCCGAACAACAGCGGCATGGTTTGGGGCAACGCCGTATTCGGCGGCGTGATCGGCGCCGCGGTGGACGCCAACACGGACGCCCACTGGGAGTACCCGGAAACGGTGACGATCAATCGCCAGAACTGTCCAGAGGACTAAGTGCTGATCGGCGTAATCCTGCCGCTCCGCCCGGCGGGTGTTCTGGACCATGGACAACGGCTTATCCCACCGCGCGGCCAGGCCTGCGTCGAGCGCATCCGGGCGCAATGGCCGACCATCGTTCCGGTGCGCACGCCCGCACATGCCAGTTGGCTGAATCAAGTGGAGATATACTTCTCCATCCTGCAACGCAAGGCCCTGTGACTTCCAGCGGTGGCTTCATGCCGGGCCGCCCGCTGAATACAACAGCCTGGGGCGAATAGGCGGAACTACAGCGCAATGCTGGAAGTCACAACGGCCCGGCGCCAGCCGGGAACTCCATCCAGCAGGGGAACACCCATGAAATACATCGCATCCGTGTGCGCGATCCTTTGGGCCGCTACCGCGTCCGCCCAGAACCTGACCAAAACGGAAGAGGGCCGGGCGGCTATCGGCCTTTGCTACTCGGCCTGCTTCCAGCGGGACAACGAGGCGGCGACGGAACTGGCTTCCCAAATCCGCCGCCTCAACGACTTCTTCGTGTCCGACTTGTACGCGGCCACCGACTTCGACGCATGGAACGCCGTGGCCAGGGACGAATACGTGCTTCTATGCGGGCTCATGGTGCGGCGATACAGCGTCGCCAAGGGATGCCACTACGGGTGCGACGACCTGGAAAAAGCCTACGGCACGACTACCGCCACGGCGCGTAGCAAATTCCACTCCCGAATACGGCACCTGCGAGAACTATTGAAGCGGCAGGACCTTTGGGACGAATCAGCCAATGCCCCGGCGGAAGACATAGAAAAGATCTGCGGCGCGAAATGGGACGCCGCCGGATCCAGCGGCCGAACAGAGGTCCAACGAGCCCTACCGAATCTGACCCGATAAGCGTATGTTCCGGTCGTGCCGCGCAAAAACGGCTCGCGGCGGGTCGCATCCCGCCGCGAGCCTAGCGCTTCGAACTGACCAGCTCTACGAAAACCAGCTCGAAACCGCGTCCTATAGGCGCCAACATTCCGCTATGGGCCTACGCTCAAATCGACCTCCACGCCTGCCGCCCGCAGCAGCGAAAAAAAAGCAAGCTGGAAATTGGTCAAACTGACCCACTACCTGTTTTTGGGGAGCGTCGCAGGCGTTCGGAGCGACGCAATCGTCGAATAACTGACATTGCGTCGTCGCGCGACGCCTCTTGGGTGCGAGTGAGCGGTAAGGTGTAATCACTCTGACGACGAAATGAAAACGTTCTTGACATTCGGGGCCGTCTAACGGAGGCGATTCGCTCATCGCATAGAGATAGCAATTCCGGGGTTGCACTGGGTTTCTTCTCATACACCGACCCGGCAGGGTCAGGTCGAATTGAGTTCGGGCGCGCCGCCGTGCTACGTTCCCGGCGTTCGCTCTCCTCGTCGTGACGCCAACGCCCGTGCTTGAGTTCATCCGACGCGTACCAGCGGTGGTATGGGCTGCCCTAGCCGGTTTTGTGGCCGCGTCGGTGGTCATTCTCGTGTTGGTCGACTACGTCCTGGAACGGCGCTCGGTCGCTCGGATGGATCGTTTTGGCGAGGTGCTTGGAACGCTCGCGGCTGAGTTGGCGGCCGGGCCCATGCTGCGGCCGAATCCCGTCGCGTTCAGCAATCTCGGTCATACCATGATGGCCTTCGATGAGGTCGTCGGGTTCAGTGTGTATGACGTCGACGATCGCGTGATGGTCTTCATGGGTCGCGATGCCCACGAGGCGGGAACCGTTCACCATACGAGCGCGGTGACGGCGGATGAAGCGGTCGTCGGCTATGCCCGCGTTGTGTTGGATCGGGAGCGGTTCCGGCCGACGGTAGCGGAGTTGGTTTCGGCGTCGGCGCCGTTCTGGCTGCTCGTGCTGGCCGGGACCCTCCTCCTCGTCACGGTGGGCCCACGCGTCGCGCGAACTGCGGATTCGCGCCCCGGAACCGTTGCGCCCAGCGAGGTTCAGGCCGCGTTCGTGCTGGTCATTAACCTCTTCGACCGGAAAAACGTCGA
Source organism: Gammaproteobacteria bacterium (assembly GCA_026706665.1). Classification (GTDB taxonomy): domain Bacteria; phylum Pseudomonadota; class Gammaproteobacteria; order Pseudomonadales; family Azotimanducaceae; genus VXNE01. Next base: position 24,497 of record JAPOYI010000041.1, read on the forward strand.
GGGCGAGCGAAAGGGCGCGGTACTGGGGCTGGTGCTGGAACGTGCCGACCAGCTCGCCAATATCTATGACGGGAAGGCAGACCCATACCTGGGCACCGGTGTCCTCGTGGTATTCAAAGACAACGGGGGCAGCGATCGTTGCTTCGAAGTGATCTGTGCGGCGCTGCTGACCGCGCGGGTGCTCGATCTGACCAGTTTCCGGCGCGTCGCAGAGTCGCGCCCGGCGTTTCGCTTCGGACTGCACCACTGCGGCGACCCCGGCTCGGACGGCACCATCGAGGAGTCCGAGGAGGTTCGCGAGGCGCTGCTGCTCTCCGCGCTGGCCCCGGACGGGAAACTTGCGGTCAGCGAGGAGGTGTTCGCGCGGGTCGACGGGCCGGACAAGCTGGCAGCGGACACGGCGGCGCGCCGTGCCATGGAAGCGCTGTCAGGAACCGGCCTGAGCGGATACCGGTTGGTCCACTCGGCGCTAGGGTCTTACGGAACCGTGATCGAACGCCAGGCTCAGCTCTTTGCCGGACGGCGCCGTTCCTCCACTTCGAGGGCGGATACCCGCTGAAGGCCTCGGGGAAGCAGGCGGCCGCGCCGCGCGCGTTCCCCCATGTAGCCTTCCAGGTCCCGGAATCGCAACCGCATCTTCCGCCCGCCGGCGCGCACGATCAGGTGGTCCCGCTGGCCGATGGCGGCGATGCCGACCAGGAACTCCTCGCGCGCCTTGAGGGCGGCGGCGGGGATATTGATGACCTTGTTGCCCTTGCCGCGCGTCAGTTCGGGCAGTTCGGCGATGGCAAACACGAGCAGGCGCCCCCGGTTTGTCGCAGCGGCGACGTGGCTCCTTGCTCCGATGGGCGATGGCGGCATCAATTGGCTGTCCTTCGGTACGGTCAGTACGCGCTTGCCCGCGCGGTTCTTCGTGGTCATGGCGCCGATGGTTCCGACGAACCCGTAGCCCGCGTCCGACGCGAGGAGAATCCGGTCTTCGGCTGAGCCCATCGCCGTGCCCACGAAACGCGCGCCCTGTGGCGGGTTCAGGCGGCCGGTCAGGGGTTCTCCCTGGCCTCGGGACGAGGGCAGGGTATGCGCGGCGACGGCGTAGCTCCGGCCACTCGAGTCGAAGAACAGTAGCGTGTCGTTGGTGCGACCGCGCGCCGTTGCACACAGCGTGTCGCCCGCCCGATAGGACAACGTGTCGGCGTCGATGTCGTGACCCTTGGCGGAACGCACCCAGCCTTTCTCGGAGAGGATGACCGTGATCGGCTCATTGGTGGCGAGTTCCTCGGCGGCGAACTGTCGCGCCTCCTCGGCTTCAAGGAATTCGGACCGGCGCGCATCGCCGAACTTCTCGGCGTCGGCGGCGAGTTCGCGCTTGATCAGCGTCTTCAGCCGGGAGCTCGAGTCGAGAATGCCGGTGATCTCGTCGCGTTCCTCGATGAGGGCGATTCGCTCCTCCACAAGCGCGTCTTCCTCGAGCCTGGCAAGCTGGCGCAGGCGGAGATCGAGTATGGCCGTTGTCTGCTCGGAGGTGAGTTCGAACCGGGCCATGAGTTCGCTGGCGGGATCGTCCTCCTCCCGGATGATCCGGATCACCTCGTCGAGGTTGAAGAACGCCGTCAGGAGACCGTCGACGATGTGCAGGCGCGTATCGATCTGATCCCGGCGGAACGATAGGCGCCGGCGCACGGTATTGCGCCGGAAGGCGAGCCACTCGGCCAGCAGCGCCTTGAGCCCGAGCACCCTGGGCTTCTGGTCGAGGCCGATCACGTTGAAGTTGATGCGGTAGCTGCGTTCGAGGTCGGTCGAGGCGAACAGGTGGCTCATGAGGCGGTCGACGTCGACGCGATTCGAGCGCGGCACGATGACGACACGCGTCGGGCTCTCGTGGTCGGACTCGTCCCGCACGTCCACGACCATCGGCAGGCTGCGGTTCTGCATCTGCTGGGCGATCTGCTCCACGATCCTGGAGGAGGATGCCTGGTACGGAAGCGCGTCGACGACGATCTCGCCGTTCTCACGCGCGTAGCGGGCGCGGGCGCGCACCGAGCCGCGCCCGGACTGGTACGCGGCAAGCAGTTCTTCGGGCGGCGTGATGATGAGCGCCCGGGTCGGGAAGTCCGGCCCGCGGACGTGTTCCATCAGGTCGCGGTCCGTGGCGTTCGGTTCGTCGAGCAGGTGGATGCAGGCGTCCACCACCTCCCGCAGGTTATGCGGCAAGACGTCGGTCGCCATGCCGACGGCGATGCCGGTGCTGCCGTTCAGCAATACGACGGGTACGCGTGCGGGCAGGAGCTTCGGCTCGTCGACCGTGCCGTCGAAGTTCGGAATGAAATCGACGGTTCCCTGGCGTACCTCGGACAGCAGCAGTTCCGCGTACCTCGACAGGCGCGCTTCGGTGTAGCGCTGGGCGGCGAACGACTTCGGGTCGTCCGGGGACCCCCAGTTTCCCTGTCCCTCGACCAGCGGATAGCGGAGCGAGAAGGGCTGCGCCATGAGCGCCATGGCTTCGTAGCACGCGCTCTCGCCGTGGGGGTGGAAGCGTCCCAGCACTTCGCCCACGGTGCGCGCGGATTTCGCGAATTTCGCCTGGGGAGAGAGGCCGAGTTGCGACATGGCGTACACGATGCGCCGCTGGACCGGCTTCAGGCCGTCGCCGACATGCGGCAGGGCGCGGTCGTTGATGACATACATCGAGTAGTCGAGGTACGCCTTCTCCGTGTACTGCCAGAGCGGTACGGTTTCGGTGCCGTTGGCGGTGTCGAGGATTTCGGTCATGCGATCACCGCCTGGTCGCCCTTGGCCTCGAGCCAGTCACGCCGGTCGGAAGCGCGTTTCTTTGCGAGCAGCATGTCCATGACCTCGACGGTCTTCGCTTTCGCCCCGAGGGAGAGCTGCACCAGTCGCCGGCTGTCCGGCGCCATGGTCGATTCGCGCAATTGCATGGGATTCATCTCGCCCAGCCCCTTGAACCGCTGCACCACGGGATTGCCGCGCTTCTTCTCGGCGACGATGCGGTCGAGCACGCCCTGGCGCTCTTCGTCGTCGAGGGCATAGAAGACTTCCTTGCCGATGTCGATGCGGTAGAGCGGCGGCATGGCGACGTATACATGGCCGGTTTCGACCAGCGCCGGGAAGTGCCGCAGGAACAGCGCGCAGAGCAGTGTAGCGATGTGGGCGCCGTCGGAGTCCGCGTCGGCGAGGATGCACACCTTGTCGTAGCGCAGGCCGTCGAGGTCTTCGGACCCGGGTTCCACGCCGATGGCGAGCGAGATGTCATGCACTTCCTGTGAGCCGAGCACCTGGCTCGCGTCGACCTCCCACGTATTGAGTATCTTCCCCTTGAGGGGCATGACCGCCTGGTACTCGCGGTCGCGGGCCTGCTTGGCGGACCCTCCCGCGGAGTCGCCCTCGACCAGGAACAGCTCGGCCTGCCCGGTGTCCTGGTTCGAACAGTCGGTCAGCTTGCCGGGAAGGGCGGGTCCGGACAGCACTCTCTTCCGCGCGACTTTCTTGCTGGCCTGCAGGCGCTTCTGCGCGTTCTCGATCGCGAGTTCCGCGAGCTTCGAGCCCTCCTGCGGGTTCTCGTTCAACCAGAGGCTGAAAGCGTCCTTGGCCACTCCGGCGACGAACGTCCCCGCGCGGCGGGAAGAGAGCCGCTCTTTCGTCTGGCCACTGAACTGCGGCTCGGCAAGGCGGGCCGACAAGACGTAGGCGCACCGGGCCCAGAGGTCATCGGGGGAGAGCTTCAGGTTGCGCGGCAAGAGGTCGCGAAATTCGCAGAACTCCCGCAATGCATCGAGCAGGCCGCTGCGCAGCCCGTTTACGTGTGTGCCCCCGAGCGGCGTGGGCACGAGGTTGACGTAGCTCTCGGTGACGAGCGCAACCTGGCCGGGAATCCACTGCAGGGCCCAGTCAACGGATTCCTCGCTGCCTTCCGCGCGGTGTGCGAACGGCGCGGCGAGGATGGGCTCCTCGGGCGGCAGCGAACCGCCGAGGTACTCCGCGAGACCTGATTCGTACCGCCAGGTCTCTGTCTCGGCCTCGTCCGGCTTTTGCTCCACCGTCAGGCTCACCCGAAGCCCCGGGCACAGCACCGCCTTGGCGCGCAGGATGTGACGCAGCTTGGCGAGGCCGAACGCGGGCGAGTCGAAGTACTTCCCGTTCGGTCGGAAGAGGATCCGGGTACCGGTATTGCGCCTGCCGACGGAGTCGATGACATCGAGGGCCGTTACCGGCTCGCCGTCCTCGAACCGTTGGCGGTACACGTTGCCTTCCCGTTTGACCTCGACTTCGAGCCAGCTCGATAGCGCATTGACCACGGACACGCCGACGCCGTGCAGGCCGCCCGAGAAGCTGTAGTTCTTGCGGTCGAACTTCCCGCCCGAATGAAGCTTGGTCAATATGAGTTCGACGCCCGTCAGCTTGTGTTCGGGATGCATGTCCACGGGCATGCCGCGGCCATCGTCGGTGACCTCGACGGAGCCGTCGGCAGACAGCGTCACCTCGACTTCGGTGGCGAAGCCGCTGATGACCTCGTCGACCGAGTTGTCGACGACCTCCAGCACCAGATGGTCCGGGCGCGTCGTGTCCGTGTACATGCCGGGGCGGCGGCGCACCGGTTCCAGGCCGGACAGCACCTGGATGGATTCTGCGGAATAGCTATTCGGCATGGATTCGGAATCCTCCGGCCAAGCCCCTGCAAGAGGCGCGCCGTACCTTCAGGGTCGGCGGGCAGTCATCCATTTTCGGAGTCGATACGCCGGGGGAACGCCGGCAATCCTGGTGTAATCGGCGTGGGTAAACGCATTGCGCAACGACGTTAAGCGTCTTCAATTCCTCCCGGACATGTCGTCGATGCGCGAGACCCCGGTATCGAAATGGCCATTGTCGCCCAGTTCGATCCAGCGATATCCGGGAGCGGAATCGTCGTCCAGAAGGGAGTCCGCGTTGCCGGACGCGTACTGGAAACAGGTGGACGGCGTGGCCAGGATCCTGACGTCTCCCGCGAACGTATCGAATGGCTGATGGATGTGGCCGCAGACATAGGCGCGAACGCAATTATAAACGTTCAGGAGCCCGGTTAGCTCCTCGCCGTTGACGATGCGGTGCCTGTCGAATACCGGCGAGCCAATTTCTACGGGACAGTGATGCCCGACCACGACGACATCGCCGTCGGCGGCGGCCAGTTCCGCGTCCAGCCGGCGCAGTTCGGCCTCATGGACGTAACCCTCCACATGGTCCTCGATATGGGTGTCGATGCCGATGATGTCCCATCCCGCCGCGCCATGGCGGGAGCGGGACAGGACCGACTCGAAAGGAACCTGCCGGTCGTGATTGCCGGGCACGCACACGAAGGGGCCGCCGTAGCGCGAGGTGACGGTGTCGCGAAAACGTCGATAGACAGCCTTCCCCGGTGTTTCCGCAATGTCGCCGGTCGCGAGCACGAGGTCGGGGGCGACTTCGCTCAAGCCCCTGTCAAGTACAGCTTCGAGGGATTTTTGCGTGTTGACCCCGTGCATGCTCGCAAGGGGCGATTCAAACAGATGCGTATCGGTTATCTGCAATACGGTGAGGCGCATTTACGCTCGTAGGGTCACCCTCAGTCCGTCGAACCGGCCCCCGGAATCGGGCTGCTCAAGAGAGATGCCGTGCGTTGCGCACATGTGCAGGAACTCGCCAAGGAAGCGATTCACCTGCACTTTCTCGTCCGGGTGCCGCATCTGCCGGTTCGGGTATCCGTACACGGCCCTGAACGCCCGCTGGTCCTGGAAAGCGACGACTTCCGCGCACTTCGCGTCGTGGTACAACCGGACAGCGAGCTTGGTTTCCGGGGCTGTTTCCGACTCTGTTTCGCTGCCGTGATGTTGGCTCAGCTCGACTTCCGTCGTGTACTTGTAGCGCGCGACAACCCTCAAGACCACGTGCGGCTCGCTCTCGCCGAGGGTCATGGCGAATGCGCTTCGGTCGCGGTCATCCAGCATGCGCATGAGGCGCATGAGGCGCGCGTAGTTCGCCTCGCACATGGCCATGTGCGCATTGAGATCGATGCTGTAGCGCTTGCGGCCCGCCTTCTGCAGGCCAACCTCGCCGATTCTGCCGCCAAACATGATGTGTGCCATGCATGAACCGACTGCGAATTTAACCAGACCGGAGCGACGAGAAAAACCTCTTGATTCGCACAAGGGCAATATTCGTCGGCATTTTCAGAGAAAACGGCTGCCGGCAGGGGCAATACTCCGCAGCCACTTGCGGTGATTCACCCGGTCCCGGAGTCCGCGAAGGAATTTTATTTAGTAGACTGCGCGGCGGTCTGCCGCCGGCGGAAGTGGAGGAATCGATGAAGAGATCGTCAACGGGCTGTTCGCTTGCCGCGAATCCATTTGGACGCCTCGTTGTGGCGGCCCTGGGCATTGCTTTTGCCGCGTCTCTTCACGCGGCCGAAGGCGGCGCCAGCATCGAACAGCTCTACTCGGCGGCGAAGGCGAACGACCCGGTCCTTGGCGCCGCGAAGGCGGATTACCGGGCGCGCAAGGAAGGTGTGCCCCAGGCGCGCGCCGGGTTGCTGCCGACCCTCTCCATGGGCGGGTCGACGTCCCAGAACCGCCGCAGCTTCCCCGGTTCGCGCCTCGACATCGACCCGAACAGCCCGAGCTTCGGCCAGATATTCACCATTCCATCCCAGACCTCGAACAGCCACGGCTGGAACGCACAGATACGGCAACCCGTGTTCAACGCGCCGAGCTGGTTCAACTACCGCCGCGCCCAGTCCCTGTCGGTGCAGGCGGATCACGATCTCGCCAACGCCGAGCGCAACCTGATCGTTCGGGTCGCTCGCGCCTACCTCGACGTGCTTCGCGCCCAGGCCCGCGTAGAGGCCGCCCGGGCCGAGGAGCAGGCCGTCAAGCGACAACTGGAACAGGTGCAGCAGCGTTTCGATGTCGGCCTGGTCGCCATCACCGACGTTCTCGAATCGACCGCCGCCTACGATGCCGCAGTCGTACGGCGCATCCAGGCGGACGGCGATCACGACGTCTTCTTCGAGACCCTGAAGACCATTACCGGCGTGGCGCACGAGAGTGTCGACAGTCTCGACAGCGCTTTGCCCATTGCGGATCCGGTGCCGAATGACGAGGACGCGTGGGTGGCGCGCGCCGTGAATTCCAACCTGGCCATCCTGAGCGCGCGCGAAGGGCTCACGGCGGCGCAGCGCGGTCACCGGGCGGTGCGTTCCGGTCACTTGCCCACCCTGTCGGCGTCCATTTCCCACAACTATTCGTCCACCGGCGGAACCGAGTTGGTCGCAAGCCAGTCGGAGGCGCAGAGCTATGTCCTCTCGGCGAACATTCCGATCTTCCAGGGCGGGGCGCTGTGGTCGCGGTCGCGAGAGTCCCGACACAACGTCGAGCGGGCCCGCCAGTCCCTGCAGGAACGCGAATCGACGGTGATCCGGGACACGCGGAACCTGTTCCGGGCGGTGGTCACGGACGTCGTCCGCGTGCAGGCGAGGATCCGCGCCATCAAGTCGGCCGAGTCCGCGCTCGAGGCGACGCAGACGGGATACGAAGTCGGCACGCGCAATATCGTTGACGTGCTGCAGGCGCAGCAGAGACTGTTCCAGTCGCAATTCGACTACGCCGATTCGCGCTACAACTACGTGCTCGACATGCTGCAGCTCAAGCTGAGCGCGGGGTCCCTCGGGGAGCAGGATATCCGCGATCTGTCAGCCTATACCGATCCGGCGAACCCGGTGGTGCGAATCGTCCCCGCCGGGCGCTGACCCGACTGAGTTCCCTGCGCGTTTCCGGATGCGGAGGCGGGTCTCGACGAGGAGAGATAATGGAATTCGGTGTGTCGTGCGGCCGCGTATCGCGTATCGATTTCGCCGCCGAGGCGGAAGAACTGGGCTTTGACTTCTGCTGGGTCGGCGACTCGCCGATGCTGGCATCCAACCCCTGGGCGGCACTCGCACTGATATCGCAGCGGACCCGGCGCATGCGCATCGGGACGGGCGTTGCCATCCCGGGCCTGCGCAGCGCGCCGGATATGGCCAACGGCATTGCCACCATCAACCAGCTCGCGCCGGGACGCGTCTTTTTCGGTATCGGCACGGGGAATACGGCGATGCGGACCCTCGGGCGCCCGCCCATGCGGGTGAAACCCTTCGCCGACTACATTCGGCTGGTCCGGGGGCTGCTGCGAGGCGAGGAAGTCGAGTACGCGGAAGACGGGGATGCGCATGCCATCCGGTTCCAGCGGCCGGGGCACGGCAACTACGATCTGAGCGGCCCCATTCCGATCCATGTCGGCGGCTTTGGTCCCCGGGCGCAGGCGATTGCCGGCGAGTTGGGAGACGGACTGATCACTGGCATTCCGCGGGGCGGCGCCATCACCGAGGCGCTCGCGAACGTGCGGCGCGGCGCCGAACGCGCTGGCCGCGATCTGCGCGATCTGGATGGCTTCGTTACCACCGCGCTGGTCAACCTGATCGTGCTCGAACCCGGCGAGGCCCTCGACTCCGAGCGCGTGGTTCAACAACTGGGCCCCTCCATCATGGCGAATGTGCACTACCTGGTGGACGCCGCGCGGGATGTCGGCATGGAGCCGCCGAACTACATCCGGCCGATCTGGGACGACTACCTGGCGTTCCACGAGTCGCGAGACGCGAAACACCGGCACCAGTTGCTGCACCAGAGCCACTACAGCTACATCGACGAAGACGAGGCCCGGTTCATCACGCCGGAACTGGTGAGGGCGTTCGGTATCGTCGGAGAGCCCGATCAGATCATCGAGCAACTCGAGGCACTGGAAGCCCAAGGGCTTGACGGCATCGTTTTCATCCCGCCGGGTGGAAACGCGCGCGGCGCCTACAGGGATTTCGCCAGGGACGTGATCGCGAGGCTGCGAGCGAGCTAGCTAGCAGTTCTCACAGCGGGTTCGCTGCGCTGACGCGCAGGGAACCCGTGATTACGCGG
>JAPOYI010000121.1 GCA_026706665.1 Gammaproteobacteria bacterium
CGGACATCGCCTTTGCGCTGGCCCTGGTCGGTGTGTTCGGGCGGCGGGTGCCGACCGCCCTCAAGGTGTTCCTGCTGTCGCTCGCCATCTTCGACGATCTCGCGGCGATCGTGATCATCGCGGTCTTCTACTCGGCGGACTTGTCCCTGGAGGCGCTGCTCGTGGGCGTCGCCGCGCTGGGTGTCGGCGTCTCCCTGAACCGGCTCCGCGTGACGCGCACGACGGCCTACGTGCTCGTCGGGGTCGTGCTGTGGGTTGCCATGTTGAAGTCCGGCGTCCACGCGACGCTTGCCGGGGTGCTGATCGCCTTCTGCGTGCCCCTGCGTTCCCCAGAGGGACGGTCACCGCTGAAGGAGCTGGAACACGACCTGCATGAACCGGTCGCGTACGCGATCCTGCCGGTGTTCGCCTTTGTTAACGCTGGATTGGCACTGGGCGGGATCGGCCTGCAGGACGTGCTCCATCCCGTGACCCTCGGCATCACGGCGGGACTCTTCCTCGGCAAGCCGATCGGCATCGTCGCATTCGTCGGGCTTGGTGTGCTGTTGAAGCTGGTGACCCTCCCGCGGGGCGTGACATGGGGGCAGATCCTCGGCGTCGCATGGGCGTGTGGCATCGGGTTCACGATGAGTCTGTTCATCGCCGGGCTGGCCTTTGAGCACGGAAGCGGGGCGTACTTTGCGGGGGACCGGCTGGGAATCCTGATTGGGTCGGGCGTTTCTGCCGTCGCGGCCTGGCTGGTACTGCGCTGGAGTCTTGGGCCACCGAGAGGGGGCAACCACGGGGCTGGTACCGGTGCAGACGGACGTGAAAGCGAGCTTCGTTGACGTCCAGGAGTGGGTGCCCCGAGTCCGTACCGAGAGTTCTGGCCCGGATCCTCGGGTGGGAGCGTTGACGGCTGCAAGGGGCGACGGCTGACGGTTGGTGGCGGTGTGGTGGAGGATCAGCGCGGTCACTGTCAGCCGGTGACGGCCGACCTTCCTCCATCCACGCCCTGGCCGAACGGTTCGCGAATGCGCCCCGCCAGTGAATCACGCCCGGGATCTTTCTGGTCGCGGTGGACCGGAGTTCGAGCGACAGCTTCGCGCTTCGCAACCACGGCATGAAGGCGATTCTCGCGGAGCACTACCCGGAGGGCGCGTTCCCCGTGACCTACGCGATAAAGGACCTCGGCTATGCTCTCGCGCTCGCTGCGGAGGCAGGCATCGACGCCGCCGGCGCGTTGCTGGTGAAGGCGATGTTCGACGAAGCCATCGAAGGCGGGCTGGGTGCGCGCTACCACCCGATCATCGCGACCCTGATCGATCGCGAGCAGTCCGCCTGACCGGCGAAGGGAGTGCTTGGGGTTAGGTTCCCCGCACGCTCCTAACCAACGAGCGAAACAAGCTTTTTCGGCCTGCGGGTCGGCGATTTGCTCTCCAGCCGCATCCGCCGCGAGCACCTGTCGCCAGAGGTCCGGCGGCCGTAGCCGGAATCCGCCTTGAGTTGGTGAATCGGGACCGACCAGGCGGCGAGAACGCGTCCCTCGAGCCGGCAACACCTCGTACAGGCGGCAATTGCCTCATCGACTCGCTCATTGAAAATCCTGTGCCATCGGCTGCGGTTTCTTGGAAGCTTCCTCAGGTGTCGGCATCATGGGACGCGGGATTGCGCTGCAGTTCAAGACGGCCCGGGCGGGTCGGTATTGACCAACCGTCCAACGGCCGGGGAGCGATGCACTATGGAAATTTGCGCAGGAACCAGCGAAGGCGTCTTTATCGTGGTGGAGGGGGCTGCCAAGCAGGTTCTTCGATGCCGCGACGTCCGCGAACTCGTTCGGATCGACGGATCATGCTTTGCCGGCACGGACGACGGCCTGTACGTGTCGAACGAATCGGGCCGGACGTGGGCACCGTCGGGTCTCCAGGGCAGGGAAGTGTGGCAGGTCCGCTCCGACGGTCGCGGGACACTCTACGCGGGGACGGCGCCCACGGGGCTGTTCCGGAGCGACGATCATGGGGCCACCTGGACGGAGGTCGTGGGCCTCGCGCAGTTGGCAGATGCCGGAGGATGGCAGATTCCCATGAATCCGCCGGTCGCGGCACGAGCGCGCGCTCTGGTCGTTGACGGTACGCGCATTCTGGCCGGCGTCGAAGTGGGCGGCCTGGCCCTGTCCGAGGATTCCGGCGAGACCTGGTCCGTAGTCCTGCCCGGCGACAACCCGGACCTGCACATGCTGTTCGCGCACCCGGCGGAGCCAGACACCCTGTACGCGTCCACCGGGTACGGACGCTTGGACGGGGTAGCGGAGATGGTGGAAGGCAACGCCGGGGTATTTCGATCCGACGATGGCGGCCGCACCTGGACCTACGCGTGGAAGGGCATTACGCCGCGCTACTCCCGCCCGATGTGCATCGATCATCGTGCGCCGTACGGGCTGACCGTCGCAAGCGCACCCTCAGCGTTCTCGAACCATCGTGAGGAGAACGGCGCGCAGGCCATGCTGTTTCGGTCCGAGGATGGTGGCGCGTCGTGGCGTTCGCTGTGCGACAAGGCCCATTCCCCGAGTGCAGCCAACTTCCACGGCCTCACGGTGGACCCGAAAGCGCCGGGAGGCGTGCTGGTCGGCACGGATACGGGAGAAGTTTGGCGCGTCAACGACTCGGCCGAGTGGGAACAGTGCGGCGAGGGCATGCCGACCGTGCTTTCGCTTGCGGTGACGGCCTGACGGCTGTCCCGACTTGCCAAGAACGGAATTGCCCGTTGAACACAAAGGTCTCGCAATTGTCGGGATGTGGCTCAGTCAAGCGCGGATACAGGCGGCCGCGCTAGGGCGACCCGGTGGTAACTCCGTTCAGAAAGCTACGACGCGTATGACCGAGAGCAACGACGGAAAACTGCCTCCCGACGCGTAGCGCGGCGCTCACGATGCGATGGAGTGATCGGTCCGCCGTTCGTCGCCAGCCTCGCTGAGCGCCCTTACCACGGCCTCGGGGCCTGGTCGGTGACGGTCAGGAGTAGGCAGGTCGCCTTGTCGGGAACGCGGCGTCCTTGCTCCCACTCCTGAAGAATTCGCACACCGAGTCAGAATCGGTCTGCGAAATTCTGTCTGCTCAGCCGGAACCGCTTGCGGAGGGTGGCAATCCGGCGGCCAGCCGGATTGTCAACGATCCGACGGGGCAACACCGTGTCACCACGGACGTGGTCGAGAACCTCGCAAAGCGCCGTTTCGATGTCCCGCCCGAGTTCGGTGCGTTCCATGCTCATCGACCAGTTGTTCTCTTCTGCAGCGACTTCTCAATCTTGAACGCCCAACGGCCCCACTGACCAAGCCTTTCTCGAGTCAGACGGTATTTCCTCGGTCGGCAGGAAGCGATGTGCCATTCCGCTCCGGCAACAGGCCAGCATGCGTGCGAACGAGCGAAATCGCCATGAAAACATGGTTCCGATTAGTTCAGCTTCAGGGGCAAGTCGGACCACTGCACCAAATCGTACATATAGCCGACTCCGCCCGACATAAGGTTTTTTGGCTGTGAATCATATTCCATATATTTTGCGGTATACGGCTTCGCAAATCAGTCATACACTAAATAAGGTATTCATTTATTTGAGAGTTCCGGCTATTGTCGTCAGATAGTAGCAACCCGTCATTCACGGAGGGCCCTAGTGCGTACGTTGACGAAATTGGTCCGCTGTGTGGCTTCGGCCATTTTCATCGCATCAACGACAATTGCGACAGTCGCGACACCTACTGCCACGGAAGTATCGGTCAACCCCTGCCCAAACAACAGCGCGCTTTCCTGAGCTCGAGTCGCCAGCGGAACACCGATGTCAATACTACGGATCTCCTGGCTGCCCGACGGCTTGTACGCGCCAGATTCGGTAGGCA